>JAOZTK010000126.1 GCA_029942185.1 Flavobacteriaceae bacterium | reverse complement strand
AATCTATTTTATAAATTTGTAAACCAAAAAGTTGCATTTGCTAGTTGAATGTACCGAATTGTTTAATTCAAAACAATTGTTTTAAAATAAAAAAAATATACTACCTTTGTCGCTTGTTAGTCGAACTTAGACTTAACATTTCACACTTCACACTACAGCAAACTAAGTTTGTTGCACAAGATTTTTATTGGTTATAATACACTTAAAGAATTAAATAGTCTTATCTATTTAGTTGTGTGTATTGTAGTACATAACTAATTCTAAAATACAACTAGATGAAAAAAAGACGTCTTAGTTTTTGGGAAATTTGGAACATGAGTTTTGGTTTTCTGGGAATTCAATTTGGATTTGCTTTACAAAATGCAAACGTTTCACGAATTTTTGAAACATTAGGTGCCAGCATAGATGAAATACCCATTCTGTGGATCGCAGCACCGCTAACAGGTTTAATTGTTCAACCGATTATTGGTTTTTTAAGTGATAAAACTTGGACTCGATTAGGTAGAAGAAGACCTTATTTTTTAATTGGAGCAGTCTTAGCAACTGCAGCTTTATTCTATATGCCGAATTCTCCGGTACTCTGGGTGGCTGCTATCATGTTGTGGGTTTTAGATGCTTCAATTAATATTTCTATGGAACCTTTTAGAGCTTTTGTAGCAGATAATTTAAACGATGAACAACGTACGGAAGGTTTTGCAATGCAAAGCTTTTTTATCGGAGTTGGAGCTGTAATAGGATCTATCTTACCTTATATGCTTGCCAATTGGTTTAACGTTAGTAATACAGCGGCAGAAGGAGTGATTCCCGATTCGGTAAAGTGGTCTTTCTATATAGGAGGTATTGTTTTTTTATTAGCGGTACTTTGGACGGTTTTCAAATCAAAAGAGTATTCTCCGGAAGAGATGGAAGCCTTTTATGAAGAAGAACCGACAGCGTTGTATGTCTCAGAAAAAACAAATGATAAAAAACAACTAAATATTGGTCTTATCATGATACTCATTGGGGCAGCGTTAACTTTTTTCTTAATGCAAAAAGGATTAGATAAAGCGCTTTATATATTGGCTTACGGTATAATCGCTACCGGTTTCCTTTTTGTAATTGCCGCTGTTCTGAGAAAGAAGGAAGTTAAAAGTAATTTTGTTACTATTACATCCGATTTGCTCAACATGCCTAAAACGATGAAACAATTGGTTTGGGTTCAGTTTTTCTCATGGTTTGCTTTGTTTTCTATGTGGATTTACACAACACAAGCCGTGACAGGACATATTTACAACACATCAGATACGACTTCTGAATTGTACAATACAGGAGCTGATTGGGTTGGCGTGTTATTTACCGTTTATAACGGAGTCGCTGCATTAGTTGCCTTCTTATTACCTGTTTTAGCCAAAAAAACAAGTCGAAAGATAACCCATCTTATCGCTTTAGTTTTAGGTGGATTGGGTTTAGTATCCGTATATTTTATCACAAGTCCAAATATACTATTGCTATCCATGGTAGGAGTCGGTATTGCTTGGGCGAGTATCCTATCGATGCCTTACGCTATGTTATCAGGTGCCTTACCTGCAAAAAAAATGGGATACTTTATGGGGGTATTTAATTTCTTTATCGTTATTCCACAATTAGTCGCTGCCACAATCTTAGGATTTATGGTAAAAACATTATTTAATGGTCAACCTATTTATGCTTTAATCGTAGGCGGATTCGCCATGATTTTAGCCGGATTTTTAACATTGAGAGTTCATGACACTACTGATAAAAAATAAAGCAATCATATTCGATCTAGATGGTGTTATCGTTGATACAGCAAAATACCATTATATCGCCTGGCGTAAAATCGCCAATGATTTAGGGTTTGATTTTTCTGAAAAGGATAACGAACAACTAAAAGGAGTGAGTCGGGTAAAATCTTTAGATTTTATTCTGGAATTGGGAAATAAACAACACTCTCAAAAAGAAAAAAATAAGCTGTTAGTAGCTAAAAACGAACACTATTTATCCTTGATTTCCAATATGGACGAGTCGGAATTGTTGACGGGAATGGGAACGCTTTTACCGGCTTTACACAAAGAAGAGATTACTTTTGCTTTGGGTTCGGCCAGTAAGAACGCAAGACGTATTCTAAAGGCTTTAGCATTGACTGAGCTCTTCGCTGCGATTGTTGATGGAACGGATGTCAATAAAGCAAAACCGGATCCGGAAGTTTTTTTGATTGCAGCTCAAAAAATAGGATATGCGCCAAAAAATTGCATCGTAATTGAAGATTCAAAAGCAGGTATTCAAGCGGCAAATACAGCAGAAATGATCAGTGTGGGAATAGGAAGTGAAGCCGTGTTAGGAGAGGCAGATTATGTGTTAAAAGACACAAGTAAATTGACACTAGAATTTTTAAAATCTTTGATGGAATAAAAAGATAAAAGACTATTAGACGTTAGATAAAAGACTGATTTAGTTATAAAAGAAAAACAGATGGTTAAACATAATTTTAGAAAGCTTAAAATTTGGAAAGAAAGTCTAGAACTTGTTTTTGAAACATATAGACTAACTAAAAAATTTCCAAACGATGAAAGATTTGGGTTAACTAGTCAATTAAACAGATGTTCAGTTTCAATACCATCAAATATTGCAGAAGGATCAAGTAAAAGTTCTGATAAACATTTTAAGACCTTACTTGAAACAAGTTTGGGCTCTGCTTTTGAGTGGGAAACCCAAATAGTAATTGCAAAAGGATTAGAATACATTACAAATGATAAATTCAATGAATTAGAGAAATCTATACACGAAATACAAAAAATGATTTCAGGATTTAAAGAAAAATCACAATAATTAAGACGTAGGATTATGACGTTAAGACCAATCTATCTAACGTCTATAGTCTATAAGTCTAAAGTCTAGAACAACATGAATCACAATTATATTATCCCAAACAAATGGTCCATTATCGAAGAAGGATTTGATGCTGAACGTGTAACTGCTTCTGAGAGCTTGTTTAGTATCGGTAATGGTGCTATGGGGCAGCGTGCTAATTTTGAAGAGGCTTACTCGGGTGATACACTCCAAGGAAGTTATATCGGAGGTATTTATTACCCGGATAAAACACGAGTAGGATGGTGGAAAAATGGCTATCCGGAGTATTTTGCTAAAGTACTGAATGCTCCAAATTGGATTGGTATTGCTATAAAAATTGACGGACAAGAATTGGACTTAAATACATGTAAAGTAATAGCTTTTTATCGTGAATTAAACATGAAAAAAGCTTGGTTAAAACGATCTTTTATCGTTGAACTATCCAATGCTCGACAAGTTAAGGTTGAAAGTCTACGTTTTTTAAGTTTTTCCCTAACGGAAGTAGGTGTTATTAAATACAGTATCAAAGCACTTAATTTTTCGGGTATGCTTGAAATAGCACCCTATATAGATGCAGGTATTGTTAATGAAGACTCCAATTATGATGAATTCTTTTGGAAGGTGCTCGATCTGAGCGAAAATGATAACGGGGCTTCTATTTTATCCGAAACATTAAAAACAAAATTTCAGGTTTGTACTGGGATGAAGAATGTTTTTCACCTAAATGGGAAAAAAATTAATCCCACAAAAAAGAGTACGAAGTCAGAAAAATATATTGCGCATCACTATCAAATAGATTTGGCAAAAGATGATAAAGTAACGCTGTATAAATACGCGGGTTATGTGCAATCTATGAATCATCCAAAAAAGGATTTGTGTAGCGTCTCTCACGATGTTTTAAGCAAAGCAGTAGCTATAGGTTTTGCTGGGCTACTCAAACAGCAAAAACAAGATTGGGAAAAGATTTGGGCAACTTCGGATATCCTTATCAAAGGTGATTTAAAGGCGCAACAAGCCATCCGATTTAATATATTTCAACTCAACCAAACGTATACGGGTAAAGATGCTCGTTTAAACATCGGACCTAAAGGATTTACGGGTGAAAAATATGGTGGGAGCACGTATTGGGATACGGAAGCCTATTGTATCCCGTTTTATTTGAGTACTAAGGATAAGCAGGTAGCTAAAAATTTATTGTTATATCGCTATAATCAATTGGATAAAGCCATTGAAAATGCCAAAAAATTAGGTTTTACCAAGGGAGCTGCGCTCTATCCGATGGTTACTATGAATGGTGAAGAGTCCCATAATGAGTGGGAAATTACCTTTGAGGAAATTCACCGAAATGGCGCGATGATTTACGCTATTTATAATTATGTGAATTATACCGGGGACTATAATTATATTCTTGAATATGGAATGGAAGTGATAATTGCCGTAGCCCGTTTTTGGTCGCAAAGAGCTACTTTTTCAAATTTTAAAAACCAATATATGATTTTGGGTGTAACCGGACCTAACGAGTATGAGAATAACGTCAATAACAATTGGTATACCAATTATATTGCCAAGTGGTGTTTGCACTATGCCGTTGAAAATATGCAGCGGATAGGCTTGGAATATCCCACGGATTATAAACGTATAAGTCATAAGACTAACTTTAAGGAATCTGAAATAAGTGATTGGCAAAGCATCGCGAATAGAATGTATTTTCCACACTCTGAAAGTATGGGAATTTTTATGCAACAAGATGGGTTTTTAGACAAGGAAATCATTCCTGTAAAAGAACTTCCGGATTCCGAACGTCCTATTAACCAAAAATGGTCGTGGGATCGTATTTTACGTTCGTGTTATATCAAACAAGCAGATGTCCTACAAGGAATGTATTTTTTTGAAGACCATTTTAGTGATTTAAAATTAAAAAATCACTTTGAATATTATGAGCCTCTTACGGTTCATGAATCTTCTTTGTCTCCATGTGTTCATAGTATTTTAGCATCTAAACTGAATATGGATGAAAAAGCCTATGAAATGTATTTACGAACAGCAAGATTAGATTTAGATGATTACAACGATGAGGTTCATGAAGGTTGTCATATAACCAGTATGGCGGGAACCTGGTTATCAGTTGTTCAAGGGTTTGGCGGTATGCGAAATTTTAATAATAAATTATCTTTTAATCCCTCAATTCCTGCGGAGTGGAAATCCTATTCCTTTAAGATAAATTACAGAGATGCCATTATACAAGTTTATAAAAGTCATAAAGAAACTATTTATACAAATCTGTCTGATAAGCCTCTAACTTTTTTTGCAAACAACAGAAGATTAGTATTAGCGCAGAAAGGATTAATTAGCTTAAAATAGTAAAGAAGACGATTAAATTAAATAATCACAATCTGGTAGTTCTTAAAAGAACATTTTATAATTAAAAGTAACGGGAAAACTGCTGTTACAAAACACCCTGATTTCTCGTTCAAAGAGGATTTAACAAATACAAACGATGAAAAACACTATAATTGACTCTTATGTTTATACAACCGCAAATGGGAATTCCCAAGGAAGTAAGTTAGGATATTTTGTTAAAATAACGGCATTATTAGTATTGTTCTCATTGTATGGTTTGTCCGTTTTCTCTCAAGAAATTAAAAAGATAGAGCCCCCGTTTTGGTGGGCGGATATGCAGGAAACAAAACTACAGATTTTGTGCTACGGTACAAATATTTCCAGCTATGAAGTATCCTTATCTGATGGAAAATTGATTCACTTAAGAAAAACAGAGAATCCAAATTACCTATTTATTCTGATGGATACGGAAAACGTACCGGCTGGAAAAATTCAAATATTTTTTAAAAAGGCGGGCGCAACGTACAAGACAATTAATTACGAACTAAAAAATAGAGATAAGCATTCGCGTTTTCGCAAAGGATTTGATTCGAGTGATGTTATTTATTTGTTGATGCCGGATCGTTTTGCGAATGGAAATCCTGATAATGACTCACATCCTGATGTAGTAGAAAAAGTAAATAGAGGTTTTGATGGTGGTCGTCATGGTGGTGATATTCAGGGAATTATTGACCATATTGATTATTTAAAAGATTTGGGTGTTACTGCTTTGTGGAGTACACCTCTTTTGGAAGATAATGAACCCACCTATTCGTATCATACCTATGCGCAGAGTGATTATTACAAAATAGATCCGCGTTACGGTAGCAATAAAGATTATAAAAATTTAGCATCCAAATTACATGAAAAAGACATGAAATTGATTATGGATTACGTGACCAATCATTGGGGAAGTAAACATTGGATGATTCAGGATTTGCCGACAAAAGATTGGATTCATTTTTGGCCGAAAGGAGAAAATGGTTTTCAACGTAG
>JAOZTK010000125.1 GCA_029942185.1 Flavobacteriaceae bacterium | reverse complement strand
TTTATTTTTTTACAATTTTAAAAGTTCCATTCGTGTTTCCTATTTGTACTTTTACGAGGTAAACACCGGAATTTAAATTTGAAAAATCAATACTGGATTGTAGTTGGTTAGGAGTAACATTTAGTACTTCTTGGCCTAATAAATTTAAAATACTTACCGTATTAATCGCTGTATTCGCTTTCATATTTAAAGCATCTGACACAGGGTTTGGATAGTAAGAGAAACCTTGTGCTAGTAAGTCTTCAACTGATGAAGTGTCGGTATATTGCACCTTAATGTTGTCAAGTCCAATTAACCATTCATCGGATGTATCATAATGTCTAAAAGAAATATAAACATCTTGTCCGACATAGGCATCCAAATTGAGTGTTATAACCTCAACACCCTGAAAGGCTAAAGTAGTATCAAGTATTGGTGTAGCTGCTAATATTGTTGCTTGGTCACTAGTTGCTGTAACTTGTACAGAATAAGTTTCACTATAAAAATCTGGATCAGTAGCAGATCCAACTAAGTAACTCAATTCTATACTTGTAGCACCTGAAGGAATACTTAGCATTGGTAACACTAAAATGTTGTTAGGAGAAATAGCACCTTGTCCCCCATTCCCTCCGTCACCAACAGTTATATAGGATGCTGACATAATAAAATTACCCGAATACAAATCTCCCATTGATTGTGTAAAATTTACAGGATTTGATAAACCCCAATTATACAAGTCTCCATCAACATCATAAGACATATAAGTAGCGGGAATATCTGTATCTTCACCGACATTATCCGTAACAGTATAAGACTCAAAATCATCTTCAAAAAGAATCGTTTGTGCACTCATAATAAAAGGCATAAATGCCAATAAAAGTAAAAGTTTTTTCATAATTATAAAGTTTAAGTTAAGTATTCAACACACAAAGTTATTAAAAAAAAATGATATTCTAAACAAATTGTGTGTTTTTAATTTTGACACCGGCTACATAACTTCGTTGTAACGCCCTATACAAAGGCTGTACGATGTTCCTGAATTCGTACAATACTCTAGTGAAACCGACGAAAGTCATGGACATTTGTACAATATAAAACAATTGACATCGTATAGTCAAGTATTTGTTTTTTAGTAGGATTCTGCGAAGTGAGGGCACTTCGCTAAGCGGAGAATCGACGAATCAAGCCTAGAACACACTGAAATAATAGGATTCGTTCAACCCACAATTTTGAATTCGTTTTACAAACCCCTCAAAATTGAGTTTTGCTAATTAATTCTTTTTTTCCTTTAAAAAAGAAAATAACACCGATTGGAAAAGGGAAAGCAGCAAGCTAAACAGCAAAGCGGTCCAAAAGCCGGATACTGCAAATCCCGGAACGATATTACCGGCTAACAACACCATTAGCGCATTGATTACAAAGAGAAAAAGCCCAAGTGTTATTACGGTAATTGGCAAGGTTAAAATTACGAATACCGGCTTTACGATTACTCGAAGCAAGCCCAATACAATAGCAACTAATATTGCTGATGTTAAATTGTCAACTGTTACACCTTTTAGCAGGTATTCAATTACTAAAACTGCAAGAGCTGTTAGGAATATTTTCAATAGTGTTTTCATAGAAATTGGCTTGTGTTAAAATACAGAGTTACGAACTAAATTAGATTTAAAATTATTTCCAAAAGACAGATAAAATGTTTTTAAAAATGTGTGTTTATAGATACAGAAAAATCCCGTCCGGGAGCGCTAATCCCAGAAGCAAATTCTTTATAATGTGTGTCCAAGACATTATTCAGATGCATTCGAATTGTCGTTCTACTGTTTAATTTGTATTGTGTAGAAAGCTTAAACGTCTGCCAACTTGGAGATCCGTAATATTTGTCTAATTCATCGTCCGCTTCAAAATTTACAACCGGTGTTTCCTCAATATTATCGATACCTTCTGAAATATTATAATCAACAGGCTTTTTTCTTGCATTAAAGCGAAAATCCAGTCCGAAATTCCATTTTTTTAAAGTATAGGTTACTCCTGCATTTCCAAATAAAGGCGGAATAGATGATAAAGGCTCATCTGAATCATAGGGCTTTCCTTTGGTATAAGTTGCCGATGAATTTATTATAAGATGTTCATTCAATTTTGATTGGAAACTCAAAGTACTTCCTACCACATACGCGTTTCCCTTATTTACATTTGCAATAGTAGTAGCTAATGCTCCATCGTATAGAATTTCATCTTGACCGTTATAGTTGTAATAATCGCGTGCTATATAGTTGTGCAATAGCATATAATACGCGTTGAGACCTATCCTATTTTTTTTGTCACTACTGTAGTGTTCTATTCCAATCTCAGCATTGTATGCATACTCAGGTTTTAGTGCCGTATTAGGAACGCTGACATTCCCCCTTTTTTCACGTATTTTTCCAATATCATCAATGTTCGGAGACCTAAATCCGGAAGATAAAACCGTATTTAATTGCCAATTTTTAGTGGGTTTGTAAGCATAGCTAATAGTTCCTGTCACCGCTGAATTCGCTAGAGAAACCTCCATCTCAGGTAATAAAATAATGCTGTCGTCCGCCCATTTAGCTTTGAGTAAAGTATTCGTAAAACGGGCTCCTATATTTAAGGTTCCTTTTTTACTGTGGTCAAACCTATAATTACTGTAAATCGCAAAATTAGTATAACTACTCTTTCCATCCGGATAACGGGATTGTACAGCAAATTGATCTGAAAATCCATCGATGCTATTTCCACTAACTGCTAGTGTTTCTCCAATTGCATCTGAACCTACCTTATTATATGAAGTTTCAAAACCATAAGACAAAATACGTGTTTCATCTTCAGTTAAAGAGACATGAAAATCGCCATTTAAACTGATTACTTTTACATTTTCATCGCGAAAATATTTGTTAAGACTACCGAATTTTCGTTCGTTTCTACTTTCATAAATATCTTGATAGGCCAGTGTTATTTGTCCGTCTTTCATCCATTTTGTATCCGGATTCAGAGCTAATTGGGAGGAGAGTAGTATTCGTTTTTGAGGTCCATAATACCATTCTGCATACTTAAGACTACCTTCATCATATTCATTTAGTTTATCAAAACGATTAATTTCAGTTGAATTTGAATATTGTAAATTAAAACTAAGTTCAGTATTTGTACTAATGGGAATTAAAAATTTTTGGAGGAGGTCTATTTGATTGTAGCCTGTATTTTGTTGACTGTTTTCATTTGAATTTTCAACAGGATTCTCTTCGTAAAAGCTACTTGTATTTGTAGAATAATAAGGGACCAAACCCCAATCACTAAACCCATGACTTCTATTTTTTCCCATTTTTAAATCGTTGAATTTACTCACTGAGATCCCTGTGAGCGATGCCCATTTCTGGGTGCTGTATTCTGCCGTGTAGCTTGCACTTATTTCGTTATTTATCGTGCTATATCTTGAGAATAAAGATGAAGTGAATAAATTTTTATCGCTTATCAAAGGGTTTTTAGTATAATAGTGTACTACACCTCCCAATGCATCCGATCCGTAGATGATAGAAGAGGGACCAAACAACACCTCCGTACGTGCCAATAAATTAGGCGATACAGTTATTGAATTTTGCAAGTGTCCTTTTCGATATATTGCATTATTCATCCGAACACCATCTACCACTAACAAAACTCTATTTGATTCCATTCCTCTCAATACGGGGCTACCACCTCCGGACTGTGTTTTTTGCACTTTAATTCCCGGTGTTAAAGCTAATAAATCAGCACTTGTCTGTGGTGATCGTTGCATAATAATATGCCGAGTTATTACTTCAATATGTTCCGCAATCCGAGTACGTTTTTCTTTACTTCTAGAAGCTGATAACACCACTTCTTGTAGTTGCTCAGAGGCATCTTCTAAATATATCTTATTATTTTGATTCGCAATTTCTTCTATTAAAATATCTTTTTCAATAAATGAAATATGCTTAAAACTAAGAATATCCCTTTCGACAAAATCACTGATATCCGCTTTCCCATGTTTATCTGTAAAAACAAAATGAGATTTACTCTCATTATAGATCAATACTTTGTCAACAGGAAGCATGGTATTTGCTTCAAGCACTTGTATTATCTGCCCTTGTAATTGAAAAACACTGATAAAAGAAAAAATAAAACCTAATAAACGCATCATGTCTTTAAAATAATTTCTGCAACACTTCTAGTGATTTCGGTGTCTTAAAAGTTTGCAAATGTAGGCTAATGTATTGAATTGACAATTTCAATAATTCCTGACGTTGCAATGCGGTCAAAACCATCTTTGGCAATGTATCAAAATTTGTGCCTAATAGGGTTTTAAAGTATTTAATTTGAGGTGCTTTTATATAATAATCACTGATAGGTTTTTTAACAAATTTCCCTTCTAACAAATCGAAAAAATCATTATGTACATTATTTTCCGGATAAAAACCCAGGTACTTCGTTAAATCCAGCATAAATAAAAGATGAAAATTCGCGATTTTATCATGGGTATCCAGCCATACTAAGGATGTTTCAAGATATCGGAATAATTCCTCATTACTCTCTTCTTCTTGTAAAACGGAATGTAAAACTTCACTTAGAAATATCACAAGACTCTGTTTGATAATATCAGTATGTAGTGTTTGATAAAAATTTAAAATTTGAACCTCCTTGATGCTGTTTAAATTCCCTTTGTCGTTGTGATAAGCAACAAGATCAAGTTGAGTTAATGCCTGAAAATATGCTTTTTTCAGAACTCCTTTTCTTGATTTTAAGATTCCTTTTAACAAATAGGTTTTAATCCCATAGTCCTTCGTATAACATTTTACGATAAGGCTTGAATCGGAATATTTGATGCTATTGATTACTATTGCTTTGGTTTTTTGCAACATTTTGCAAAGGTAGCTTAATTAAGTGGTGGGATAATAATCTATAATATAAACCTGCCATATAACTAGTAATCAGGTTATCAAAATAGATTATAAGGGCTTACTCATCGATGGACTGAGTTCAATAAAAGGAGGAAAAATTCTCTGTTAAATTCCCAATTTATTTCTTAAAGATTTGGACAAAGCATCTTTGTGAATCATGATATTCATGGTTTTATAACGAACATACGGAAATGACGCATAAAAATAACCATCACGTTCGTTGTAATCAGTTCCCCACGAATTTTTTACAATAAAGTATTTATTCCCTTTTTGATCTTTGACAATACCTGTAACGTGCATGCCGTGATCATCAGTTGTAGTTTGTTCATCAAAAGCATCTTGACGTTCAGCTTGAGTAACCCAATGTTCTTTTACAGGTTGGATAAAAGCATTTTCAACTTTTTTTCCTCCTGATGTTGTAAAAAATGTTTCGTTTTTATTCTTTTCCTCAATTGTATTAATGTCTTCCGGTAAAATTGCTAAGGCATCTTTTGCCGAAAAACCTTTTTCGGAAACATCCGCTCCCCAAGCAAAAGTATATCCATCTAAAACAGCCTTTTCCATAATGTCCATAAAGACATCCAAAGGCAGATTATAGGAAGATTGTAATGCCCAATTATCAGGTACTTCCAGCACAAAAGAACTATAAAAAGGATGATGTGAAAAAGATGTTAAACTTATATAATCATCCATATTCAGACCTAATTGTTTTGCATAACTAATGGGATTATACTTTACGCCATCTTCCATAAAAGTATAGTCTTTTACATCATCCGGAAGATCTCCTAAATACGCATCTACCACTTCAATAAAGGCTTTTTTCCAATTCTTTGTCAGTTTTTTATGTTGAGGTTTCTTATTAAAGGCTTCAACCATTCCTTTTAATGCCGTCTCCATTTCCCCATGAAAATGTTTATCGTAACCATAATTTAAACCCAAGTATTCTTGTTCAGGAACAATACCATATCGTTTGATAACCCATGGGCTGTCGTGGAAAGCACCACCTCCGGCAAAATTAAAATTACCACCCATTCGCAAATAATTCACGGCTTTCCCGAGATAAGCATTTCTAACAACATACATTTCTGATAGATTGACAGGTTTGTGACCTAATCTAATAATCTCTGATTCGAGATAAGACAATGAAGAAAAACTCCAACAAGTTCCAGTTCTATTTTGATTTTCAACAGGAGTCGCCTCTAAGTTTTTTACTGTAGTAAATTGGTACTTGCTCCCTTCTCGGTTTGAAAAAGTTTCCTGAGCAAACATCGATAAGGTTGTCAATATTAAAAGCAACACCCATTTTATAATTTGTATCATAACACTAAGGTTTTATTAGCTAATACAAAACTACACTATTGACAAAGCTTGGGCTGAAACAAGATGTTAAAAAAGTAGTTAAAAAACGAATCTAAAATAGGAAATAAAAGGTATTAAACCTCAGGGTATCCCGATAGCTATCGGGACTGAACCCAA
>JAOZTK010000124.1 GCA_029942185.1 Flavobacteriaceae bacterium | reverse complement strand
TGAAACAACTTCTAACTATTCTCTTAGGGATAGGCATGTCTTTTAGCCTATTCGCACAAGATTGGGTCTATGATTTGGAAGAAGCTAAATCGCTAGCATCCAAAGAGCAAAAGCAAATTATTCTTGTATTTTCAGGATCTGATTGGTGTGCTCCCTGTATTAAATTAGAAAAAAATATTTGGGAATCTCCTGAATTTCAAAAAGCAGCAACTGATAATTGGATACTTCTAAAAGCAGATTTTCCCCGTAAAAAGAAAAATCGTTTATCTAAAGAACAAACTAAGAGAAATGAACTCTTAGCTGAAAGGTATAATCCTAGTGGCTATTTCCCTCTTGTTGTTATTTTAAATGCATTCGGAAAGGTTTTGGGGACAACAGCTTATAAAGATTTTACGCCAAGTGCCTATATTTTACATTTGCAATCTTTTAAATAGAAAATGAGGCTCCCTTTTGTAATAGTATTATTTATCACACAGTTTATAACTGCGCAACAACAAACCTATAGTAAGGTTTTGACGTTAATGGGCAGTCGTTTTGAAATGAGTGTCGTTGCAGACAACGAAAAAATGGGAAAGGGTTATATTAATAGTGCGGTAACTGAAATAAAGAGAATAGAAAAATTAATATCTTCATGGGATTCAAAATCTCAAACCTCCCTAATTAATAAGTATGCAGGAATAAAACCGGTAGCTATCAATAAAGAATTAATCGATTTGATTAAACGAAGTATTCAACTATCAAAGATAACTGAAGGAGCTTTTGATATTACCTATGCTTCAATGGATAAAATCTGGAAATTTGACGGAAGTATGAAAGAAATGCCATCTGAATCACAAATTAGCGCATCCGTTAAAAACATAGGCTATCAAAATATAATTATTGATGATATTGCACAAACTGTATTTTTAAAACACACAGGAATGAAAATCGGATTTGGAGCTATCGGAAAAGGATATGCTGCCGATAAAGCAAAATCACTATTGCTAAATTTGGGAGTAAAATCAGGGATTATAAATGCTTCAGGCGATTTAAATGCATGGGGCAAAAAACCCGACA
Source organism: Flavobacteriaceae bacterium (assembly GCA_029942185.1). Classification (GTDB taxonomy): domain Bacteria; phylum Bacteroidota; class Bacteroidia; order Flavobacteriales; family Flavobacteriaceae; genus DQTL01. The sequence goes on along the minus strand of JAOZTK010000124.1, from coordinate 5,344 downwards.
ATACAAATTGGCTTGTTGGAATAACCAATCCGTTAAATACTGCTAAAGTTTTCAGTTGGTTACCAATAGACAATCAAGCTGTGGTGACTTCGGGCAATTATGAAAAGTTTGTAGTATTCAATGGACAACGATATGCGCATATTATCAATCCAAGAACAGGCTATCCCACCACAGGTGTAAAAAGTGTTACCATTTTTGCTCCTAAAGCAGAACTAGCCGATGCCCTAGCAACTTCTGTCTTTGTAATGGGAGTAACAACGGGACTTAATTTTATCAATCAATTGGAAGGTGTAGAAGCAATTATTATAGATGATGTTGATAAATTTTACACTACAAATACCCTAAAATTTAAAACAGATAAACAATGAAAAGAGTATTGACAATAATCATGCTTGCACTAGCACTTAGCTCTTGTACTGTAGTAAAAGAGTACCAAAAAGTGTACATAAATGACCCTGACATGATTTTGTCAGCAACAAAAATGGAACGCTTTGAAACTACTTTCCAGGTATATAGAGAAGCAGCAGCAGGTGCAAATGGAGGAAAAAGTGGCGGAGGATGTGGTTGTAACTAAATTTTTTAAAATGAAAAAACACATATTATACATATTGTTTTTGGGATTTTTCGCATCTTATGCGCAAGAAAACCAAGATTATAAAAAGAAAGTATTAGAAAAAGCAGAAGTAGATTTGCTGATGAGTTATTATACACAAGATGGATTAAATTCATCTGTTGGCGGTGGCATTGGAACTGAGGAATTATGGAATTTAACGCCAACACTTATTGTTAGTTTTCCACTAAACGCCAATGCTGTTTTAACGGTTGATGCAGGTTTATCTGCCTATAGTTCTGCTTCGTCTAGCAATTTAAATCCATTTGATAAAGGAGTTTCAGGGGCATCAGAAGGAGGCGACGATGATGATGACGATGATGACGACGATGATAAAGAAGCTATCAATACCGGACTCGTTTCAGGAAGTCCATGGGTTGCCTCTAGTGGAGCTTCAAAAAAAGATGTATTAACTTCAGTTTCTGTTAATTTTGAACATTCCAGTAATTCACGTAACAGTATCTTGTCTGTTCATGCTGCATTTAGTACAGAATATGATTATACATCCTATGGGTTCGGTGCAGGTTTCACACAATTGTTTAATCAAAAAAATACAGAAATAGGCATTAAAGCCAATGTTTATTTAGATCAATGGAGACCTGAATATCCTACTGAACTAAAAACTTTTGAGGAAGTAGGTGGTAACTTAAATGACGGTTTTTTTGAAGGTATTGAAATTTGGAGTGAAAGTAGTGGATCGTATAATCCCGTCCACTTTTCCAGTATTCGAGACAAGAATAGAAATTCGTATTCAGTATCCCTTAGCTTTTCGCAAATTCTATCAAAAAAATTACAAACCTCTGTGTTTTTTGATGTAGTCAAGCAAGAGGGCTTACTTTCTACTCCTTATCATCGTATTTACTTTGCAGATACTGACAAATTTTTTATTGGCAATCCTGATAGTATTTTCGATCCAAATAAAGCTTATGACAATCCTAGTAATACCGATTTTTTTATGCTTGCCGACGATATTGAACGACTGCCGAATAATCGACTAAAAATACCGATTGGAGTTCGGTTGCATTATTATATCAACGAATTTTTAACGATTCGAAATTACTATAGATTTTATTGGGATGATTGGGGCATATTGGCCCATACGTATTCTGTAGAACTTCCTGTAAAACTCGGGAAAAGCATTACAGCCTATCCAACTTATAGATATTATTCACAAAACCAAGTAGATTATTTTGCGCCTTTTAACACGCATCTTTCTTCTAGTACTTATTATACATCAGATTACGATTTATCTAAATTTACAGCTCATCAATATGGTATAGGTCTAAAATATACGGATGTTTTATCAAAAATTAAACTCTGGAAAATTGGTTTAAAATCTATTGAATTACGTTATAGCCATTACGAACGAACCACGGGTTTAGAAGCTGATATTATAACCGGAGGTGTAAAATTTTTAGTAGATTAAATGCTATTCCAACATTTTTCTCCCAATCCTACTACTGGCAATTCTTGCGGCTAAATAGCCTAAAATGACCATCGTAATAATTACAAGCAAGATATTTTTATAAGTAAATGCTACCGGGTAGGCCAAGAAATCATTTATCATAAATAAATGAAATTGATCTTGTAAAAAGACGAGTAGTAGTCCCAATGCTAAGCCAACAATCAATCCAAAAATACTGAGTAAAAAACCTTGATAAACAAATACTTTTTTGAGTTCTTTAATACTCATTCCTAAATTTAACAGTGTTTTTAAATTACTTCTTTTATCTAAAATCATCATGATTATTGCTCCGATAATATTAAACAAAGCGATAATCAACACTAAAGTAAAAATAAAATACAACACTAAATTTTCTGTATTTAACATTTTATAAAATACGGCATTGAGTTGTGCACGAGTTTGTACCTTGTATTGAGGTCCGATTTTAATTTGTAGTTTTTGTGCAAAATCAGAAGTTTTTACTCCTTTTGCCAATTTTATTGAAATACCACTAATTCTCTCTAAGGGATACTGTAATAATTCCTGAACAACCGGCAAGTAAGCATATACATATTTACCATCTATATCGTCTATAAAAGAAAAAATACCGGTACTTCGTGTTTCAATACTGTGTACTAAATCGGATGGATTTTCCAAATTATAAGTATCACCGGGTTTGGGAACATAAATTGTCAAAGGGTCTAAATAATCAATCCCTAAAGACAACTTGCTAGCAATTCCATTTCCAACAACCACTCCATAGGGGAAGTCAGGAGACAACCAATGTCCTGCTAAAAGTGCAGTATCAATTCTAATGACATGCAAGTATTTATTATCAACTCCCTTAATATAGGCGATGTGTTCTTTATTACGATAGTTGAAAAATGCACGTTCTTCAAGTATTTTTGAAAAGTGAGCTATTGATTTATCATTTTTCAAAGACCTTGTTAGCGAATCTGTATAAATAAAAGTCTTTCCAAAACTAGCCGTGATTTTAATATCCGGATCTGCCGCTTTAAAAAAAGCCAAACTAAAATTTTTTAAACCTGAAAAACCGGATAGTACAACAAATAAAGCTGCAGTGGCAACTATGGTTCCTAAAGAAGCGATAATCGTAATAATATTTATTGCGTTATTACTGCTCTTTGATACTAAATATCGTTTGGCTATATAGAGTGGAAAATTCAAAAGTATTTTACATTTTTTTTCTTTTCGGTAAAATTTCCGGATGCTTAATTGGATCCACAGCATCTCCTTTTAGGGCTTTATCAATTTTGTCAATATAATCTAAGGAATCATCTACAAAAAAATGCAATTCGGGAACTCGGCGTAGTTGGTGTCTTGTACGCTTTGCCAATTGATATTTGATGGCGTTTGAATGTTCCTGCGTTTCCATTACTATTCTATCACGATTATCCGTAGGAAAGATACTTATATATATTTTTGCATCACTAAGATCGGGTGTAATATGCACCTTAGTAACGGTTATAATTACACCTTGGCCAGATTCACGCATGGCATTTTGCAATATTTCAGCAATATCCTGTTGAATTACTCCGGCGATTTTTTTTTGTCTGTTCGTTTCCATCATTCTCGATTTAAGCATACAAATTACGGAATAAAATCTCATGTTTCAAGTTTTATATTCAAAGTTTCAGATTTTAGTATAACTACTTGCCCGATTTTCTCTTACGCGAGATACTATATTTGTATGAAACATGGGTGAATAGTTGCATTTTAGTACTAAATTTTAAGTTGTTTTTATAGAACACATATAAAATGATAACTTTGTCGTAATTAGTGCTTGTCAGAGAACGTTGATTTTTTCGTTTCACTTGTATTGAAAACAGTCACTTACAAAAGTAAGCTCAATATTTTCTGACTAAGCACTCAAAATATTAGAATTTTCTGACGCACACTAATTAATAGTTTTAATCTAAAAAATGAAAAAAATAGAACATATCGGTATTGCCGTAAAAGATTTAGAAAAATCAAATGCGTTGTTTACAAAGCTTTTCGGAAAGTCACCTTATAAATCAGAAGCTGTGGAGAGTGAAAGGGTTACTACTTCATTTTTTAAATCAGGTCCTAATAAAATTGAATTGTTGGAAGCCACAGATCCTGCAAGTCCCATCGCTAAATTTATCGAAAAAAAGGGAGAAGGAATCCATCATATTGCTTTTGCTGTAAAAGATATTTATGCCGAAATTAAACGTATGCAATCAGAAGGCTTTGTGGTATTAAATGACATACCGAAAAAAGGGGCAGACGACAAACTCGTGGTGTTTTTACATCCTAAAAGTACAAATGGCGTTTTAATTGAGCTATGTCAAGACTTCGATAAACATAATTAAATCTTAATTCTCAATTCTTGATTTAATACCCTATCTTGCACAGCGAAAAATAAAACCATGTCAAAATCATTTGAAAAATATCAAAAAAAGCGACTGCGTTCTTCCTACTTTTCAGTAATAATAAGTATTGCCTTGGTATTGTTTTTAGTAGGTTTGCTGGGAATGATGGTTTTAAAAACCAAAGCGCTTGCAAAACATTTTAAAGAACAAGTCACTTTAAATGTATTTCTTAGTGATAATATTAATAAAAAGAAACTAGCTGCATTTAAAAAGACAATAAAAAGTAAAGATTACACAAAAAGTATAGCATTTATTTCAAAAGAAGATGCTGCAAAATTGATGCAAAAAGAAATAGGTCAAGATTTTTTGGAGTTTTTGGGGACAAATCCGTTAAAAGATGTTATAAATATCCATCTAAAATCAGATTTTGTCACTTCGGAAAAGATGAAAGAGATTGAAAAAAACTTACTTCAAAATAAATTAGTACACGAAGTTTCTTATGATAAACCCTTGATTGAATTATTAAATAAAAACATTAAACGTATTAGTCTATGGGTGTTGATATTTAGTAGTTTGCTAACACTTATCGCCGTAGTATTGATCAATAGTTCCATACGACTTTCCGTTTATTCAAAACGTTTTACAATCAAAACCATGCAGATGGTCGGGGCGACAAAGAGTTTTATACGGCGTCCTTTTATCTGGACGAGTATTAAACTGGGTATATTAGGTGCAATACTTGCAATAATCGCTTTAATAGGACTGAGCTATTATATTGAAAAACAAGTTCCTGAAATAAGCCTTTTAAATAATGTAGAGTTGTTAGCAACTGTATTTGGAGGTGTTCTGCTGTTGGGAATTTTAATCAGTTGGCTGAGTACTTATTTTGCAACAAGGCGTTTTTTAAACTTACGTACACATGAGTTGTATTATTAA
>JAOZTK010000123.1 GCA_029942185.1 Flavobacteriaceae bacterium | reverse complement strand
AGCAGCTTGGAAATTATAGCCTCCTGTAATACCATCTATATCTAGAATTTCTCCTGCAAAATACAAATTTTTGATTCGTTTGCTTTGCATCGTTTTAAAATCAACACTCTCTAGACTGATGCCTCCACAAGTTACAAACTCGTCTTTGAAGGTTGTTTTACCTTTAACAGCATACGTGTCATTTGTTAAAATTTCCACTATTTTATATATTCCTTTTTTACCCATCTCACCCCATTTTTTTGTAGACATAAAACCACTCTTTTCTATCAAATGTAGCCACAATCGTTCCGGTAAATGGTAGGGTCGTACATTCGTCAATTTCCTATTTGAATTTAATGTGGCTATAGATCTTAATTCACCTAAAACCAGATCATTATTTTTTTCGTTTACCCAATTTACTTGTACTTTAAAATCATAATTTAAATCATTGAGAACACGCGCCCCAAAAGAAGATAGTTTTAAAATAGCAGGACCACTCATTCCCCAATGTGTAATTAATAAGGGTCCATTGGATTTAAGTTTTGTACCTTGAATACTAAGCATGCTATTTTCAATGACGATACCCATTAATTTTGTAATGGATTCATTGGGCATGTTAAAAGTAAATAAAGAAGGTACCGGTTTCTCAATTTTATGACCTAAGTTAGCGAGCCACTCTAAACCTTCTACTCTTGGGACACCTCCTATAGCTACAATAACTTTATCAAAAAGTATGGGTTTCTTTTTATCAGATATAAAATGTAAAGTTAGTGCATCATTCTTTGGTCTTATTGCTTGAATATCCATTCCAGGTTCAATAACAATTCCCAAACGCTTCGTTTCATTTAGAAATACATCAATAATACTTTGTGAATTTTGAGATTCAGGAAACACACAATTATCATCTTGAATGACTAACGGAACACCACGTGACTCAAACCATTGCATTGTATCTTTTGTGTTAAATGTATAAAATGCTCTTTGAAGGGCTCTACTTCCTCTTGGATATGCTTTGGAGAGTTCTTTGATATCAGTACATCCGTTGGTGACATTACATCTACCACCACCCGATATTTTTACTTTAGACAGAATTTTTTGTGATTTTTCATAAATCACAACCTGTGCTTTAGGAAAATTTTCTTTTGCTGCTATTGCTGAAAAAAAGCCTGCTGCTCCTCCTCCTATTATTGCTATTTTCATGTGTCTAAATTATACTTTTTATAGGTGACACATAGTGTTACTTTTATAAAAAATCTTTCTTTTGTCTATCAGTAAAGCGGTTTTAAGTCTTTTGTTGGTCACAAATTAATAATGCCGATATTCTTTAGTCAACTCAAAAACATGTTCTAAAATTCGTTCTTCTATTTCGTCAAAATCTATTTTTCGACGTTCCATAACTACTTTCGCTACCTCTTTAACCTTTTTCATTTGATAGGTAGAAAAACCCGCTGCACCACCCCAACTAAAAGAAGGAATAAAGTTTCTTGGAAAACCATCCCCAAAAATATTGGTGGAAACACCGACTACAGTCCCTGTATTAAACATGGTGTTGATACCACATTTAGAATGGTCACCCATCATCAAACCACAAAACTGTAAGCCTGTTTTGGCAAAAGATTTCGTTTCGTAACTCCATAGACGTACTTCAGCATAATTGTTCTTTAAGTTAGAGTTATTTGTATCTGCTCCCAAATTACACCACTCGCCTATCACAGAATCTCCCAAATAACCTTCATGTCCTTTGTTGGAATTAGCAAATAGTACCACATTCTTTATCTCTCCGGCAACTGTACAACCGGGACCAATAGTAGTTGCCCCATAAATTTTGGCGCCCATTTTAACCACCGAATTTTCTCCTAAGGCAAAACCACCTCGAATCATTGCTCCTTCTAATATTTTTGCATTTTTTCCGATATAAATGGGACCATCCGTTGCATTCAACGAGCAAAAATCTAATTCAGCAGATTCTTCAATAAATATATTTTTAGGATTTTTTACAAAAACAGAATCAGGAATTGATGCGGACTTTCTTCCGTTCGTAATCAATTTAAAATCAGCTTCTAAAGCCTCCTTGTTTGAAGCAAAGATATCCCATGTGTTTTTGATTTGTAAGAGCGTATCAGTATATTCTATTTTGTCATATTGTTGTTGTTTAATGGCTTCTTGCCTTTCGGATGTATGGACCGCTACAACTTCTCCTCGGTAATAGACTGCCTGATTGTCTTTGAGATTTTTTATGATTTCAACCAATGCTTTTGTCGGTAAAAAGGAAGCGTTGATCAGTATATCATCCGATTTGTTTATCAATGGAAATTTTTCTTGTAAATACGTTTTTGTTAAGGTTGATGTTTTTTCGTTTAACATCCTTTCCCATTTCTCACGAATTGTCAAAATGCCTATGCGAATATCCGCAACAGGTCGTGTGTAGGTAAAAGGAAGTAGATTGTTTCTGGATGTTCCGTCGAAAAGGATATAGTTCATCTTTTTGTTTTATCGTTGAGACGTTGTTGAGACGTTGCATGCAACGTCTTTACTTTATCGTTGAGGCGTTGTTGAGACGTTGCATGCAACGTCTTTACATTGCAACGTCTTTACAATTATATAGATTGTTCAATTGCTTGTCGCATAGAGCTCAGATTAATGCTGTCAGGGTTTTTTATAAACGCTTTTCCCGTAATCTGTTCGTATAACTCAATATATCTATCTGATATTTCATTTATCTTTTCATCGTTCATTTCAGGTACTGTTTGCCCCGCTTTTCCTTGAAAATTGTTTGCTATCAACCATTCTCTTACAAATTCTTTAGAAAGCTGACGTTGTGGCTTATTCTCTTTTTGTAGTTGCGCATAGGTATCTGCATAAAAATATCGCGACGAATCAGGTGTGTGAATTTCATCGATCAAAACAATTTTCCCGTTTGCTGTTTTCCCAAACTCGTATTTTGTATCAACTAAAATAAGTCCTTGACTTGCTGCTAGTTCCATACCTCTTTGGAAAAGAGCATACGTAAATTTTTCAATTTTTTCGTAATCTATTTTGCTGACAATTCCTTGTGCAATAATGTCTTTTTTAGAAATATCCTCGTCGTGTAAACCGTCTTTTGCCTTTGTTGAAGGTGTAATAATTGGTTCGGGAAAAGCATCATTTTCTTTTAGTCCTTCCGGCATTATAACACCACACAGCTCTCTTTTACCTGCTTTGTATTCGCGTGCGGAATGACCGGCCAGATAGCCACGTATGACCATTTCCACTTTAAAAGGTTGGCAATAATGACCAATTGCCACATTGGGATGTGGTGTTGCCAGCAACCAATTAGGAACAATATCCTTTGTCGCAGCCAACATTTTTGCAGCTATTAAATTTAACACCTGCCCTTTATAAGGTATTTGTTTGGGAAGTACCACATCAAATGCAGAGATTCGATCTGTGGCAATCATTACTAATACATCTGCACCTATGGTATAAACTTCTCGCACTTTACCACGATAAAATTTACTTTGGTTCGAAAAATTAAAATTAGTGTGGTTGATTGCTTGCATTCGAATTAGCTGTAGTATTATTGCCAAAAATACAACATCTTTTTTTATATAAAAGCACAAAATACAATCATTTTAATTTAATCTATTAACTAATTTAGAACTTTTAAAAAGCAAATCGTATATTTGCCAAATGAAAGCAAAAACAATATCTAAAGGCATTTTACAAGCCCTTTCCGTAATAATAGGTGTAGCAGTTCTAATCTACTTTTTATATACAATTAGAGAAGTCATAGCTTATATAGCTATTGCCGCTGTAGTTTCATTGATTGCTCGCCCTGGTATCTATTTTTTTAAAAAATATTTTAAATTTAATAACACTTGGGCAGTTGTTGTGACAATGCTAATTTTTTTATTTGTTCTTATAGGAATAACAAGTTTAATCACTCCTTTAATTGTCAAGCAAGGCGAAAATTTATCGCTGCTAGATTCTGTTGAAATCAAGTCTAGTTTTCAGGACTTGTATAATCAGTCTAGTGATTATCTTCAGAAATTTAATATCAATTTGATGGATGAAATCACCTATTTTGAAGAGATAGAATTTAAACACATTCCTCATTTATTAAATAGTTTTGTATCTGCATTTGGCAGTTTAACAATCGGGTTTTTTTCTGTTTTGTTTATTTCATTCTTTTTAATGAAAGACAAAGATCTGCTTCATAAAGCTTTATATACAATCGTTCCTAAAGGTGGAGAAACTCATTTTGAAAAATCGTATTCTAAGATGAAAAATCTATTATCAAGATACTTTATAGGTTTGATTTTTCAAGTTTCCATTCTTTTTATTTTATACACCATCTTATTGTTAATAATTGGGGTTGAAAACGCAATAGTTATAGCTTTTTTGGTAGCTTTACTAAATCTTATACCCTACATAGGTCCATTAATTGGTTTATTTTTAATTGTATTCTTATCGATGACAAATGATATTGGCTTAGGTTTTGAGCAGCACTTACTGACCAAAGGTTTATGGGTATTCTTGGGTTATATTTTTGCACAATTGATAGATAACTTCATCAGTCAACCCATTATTTTTTCTAAAAGTGTTAAGTCACATCCACTAGAGATCTTTTTGGTAATAATTATTGGAGGTTTACTTTTTGGGATTATAGGTATGGTGTTGGCAGTTCCGGTTTACACCACCATTAAGGTTATTATGAAAGAGTTTTTAGCTGAGAATAAAATTGTAAAAAGCTTGGCAGATCAGTTATAAATGAATGTCTTTTGATAGATTTTATTTTTAATCGCTAGGTGATAATTAAAGTTAAACCAATTGGGCTTTCACCCCGCGAATAATTTTGTAGAATCTCACAAATAATAGGAAATACAATCTGAAGTTCCAATTTCGTATTGCTTATTTGAAATTGATTTATTAATTTCATAATTAAATTTGTTTAAATGAACGAGCTACTTATTTATAGTATTATCACAGGTGTTATTTCAATTTCACTCGGTATTTTATTAGGAAAATTTTATACACAAAACAAATTTAAAGCGATCGAAGCTTCGTTATCTACACACAAAAAACAGTTGGAACGTGAAGTTGAAAACCTTCTGATAGAAAAACAAGATCATAAAAATTCATTAACTAAAGAAATTGAAAAACGTGAGCAACAAATTATTGCGATCACTAAAAAGGATGCATCAATAGAACATTTAAAAGAAAAATTAACGAATCAAAAACTTGAAATAGAAAAGCTACAGAAAAAATTTATCAAAGAATTTGAAAATTTAGCTCAAAATATTCTCGAAGAAAAGTCGCGTAAATTTACCCGGCAGAACAAAGAAAATCTAGATCTAATATTGACCCCATTTAAAGAAAAAATACAAGATTTTGAAAAAAGAGTTGAAAATACTCATAAAGAAAATATCGGTTTTCACGCTGCTTTAAAACAACAGATTTCCGGCTTAAAACACATCAATGAACAGATGAGTAAGGAAACGATCAACCTTACCAAAGCATTAAAAGGAGATAGTAAAACGCAAGGAAATTGGGGTGAATTGGTTTTAGAGCGTGTGTTGGAAAAATCGGGTTTGGAAAAAGGGCGTGAATATGAAATGGAAAAGAGTTTTGCGATAGATGATGCCGCTAAAAAACGACTGAGACCCGATGTTATTATTCATCTCCCGGACGGAAAAAAAATGATTGTCGATTCTAAAGTTTCGCTGACTCATTACGAACAATTTGTCAATGCCGAAGATAAAAATCAAAAAGAGCTTTTTTTAAAGCAACACATTCAATCTTTAAACCGACATGTAGAACAACTCAGTGCCAAAAAATATGAAGATCTTTACGAAATAGAATCGCCGGATTTTGTCTTGTTATTTGTACCGATTGAACCCGCATTTGCCGTTGCAATCAACAATGACAACCAACTTTACAACAAAGCTTTTGAAAAAAATATCGTCATCGTGACCCCTACTACCCTACTGGCTACGCTCCGAACCATTGACAGTATGTGGAATAATGAAAAACAGCAAAAAAACGCTTTGGAAATAGCCAAACAAGCAGGTGGACTTTACGATAAATTTGAAGGATTAGTAAAAGACTTAATGCAAGTAGGCAAACGTATGGAAGATGCTAAAAAAGAATATGGCAATGCGATGAACAAGCTGGTCGATGGTAAAGGAAACCTTATATCACGTGTTGAAAAACTCAAAATTATGGGAGCTAAAGCTAAAAAATCACTTCCTGATAGTATTCTAAAACGAGCTGAAGAAAACAAGGATTAAAAAATAATATGAATTAATCAAAACATATATAAAGCTTGAGTATGTAGTCTTACTTTTAACTTGAATTTATCCATTTTTTAAACCTTTTAGGGATTTATCAGTCCTATAAAATTAGTTAACATCTTATTAACTTTATTGACTAAAGTTTGCTTTACTTTTG
>JAOZTK010000122.1:2721-6508 GCA_029942185.1 Flavobacteriaceae bacterium | reverse complement strand
TGCTCTAATCTCTTAAAGCGGGTGCAAATGTAATACTTAATTCTTAACTGACAAGTCTTTTTATTAAAAAAAATAACTTCAAAACAGTGAAGCATCTATATACAATTATTCCCTTTTTAAAAGGACGACAAAGATAATTAATAATATCTAATATTTATATAGTGCGGGTAAGAAGTTATCAACAAAAGTGGCTGAAAAATATCAAATTAGAAATGTTATAAATTTCTTAAATATATTGTCCTTCGAAAAATGCAAGGGGCGAAGTTTTAACGAAGTCAGGAGATTTTGTACAGCAAGGGTGCCGTACAGCTGGGCTAACGCTCAATTTTGATAAAACGATTATTTTCTTTTGAAAGTTTTTCAAAATCAAAGTCCAGTTTAGATGCTTGACGTTCCAATGTCAGATCATTAAAAGCCCGTTGTAAAATATCCTCAATAAGATAATCTTCATTCAGTGTTTCAGGATGGTATTCATTTTTTATAGACAATTTAAATACGCTTGCGACTTGTTGATACCAAAATGCTTTCCACCCACTCCGCAGATCTTTTATCATCTCAAATGTAGTAATTCCCGTTTGTCGATGAATTAATTTGATTAGAATTCTACCTTCTGTCCGCGTCAATTTTTTCAATTGATCTGTAAATTCTACCTCAAAATATTTTTGCAATCGCTTGGTATAACGTTTTCTTTTTCTTTTGGATTTGATCTTCTTTAAATTCTTATTAATTACGACTAATCTATCTTCCGTCATTTTTGCATAAGGATAAGCATTGTGTACTTTTTTCCGAAACCAATAATAATAACGTCTGTCCAAATTGCTTTTAAATTTTAATCTTTTTAACAAATGAATTTCGTCTAAAGCAATCACTAAAGTATCTCCTTCGAAAATAATGTAATCTCCATAAACAAATGAACTATCTATGGCAACACTATCTTTTGTCACTTCTTGTGCCATGATCCCATTAAAAAACAACAGACTCATCAATACCCAACAACTATAAAAAAACCTTGCATTCATTCAGTTATTTCTCTCTTTTAATAAAATATGTATACACCCATAAGAGTGTAAAAGTAGGAATTACATCCAAACCCGGTAGAATCTCATCTACAAATGTGACTAAACCCCCAATTTTTCCGGCGGTACCCTGATACATTTTATATATTAAGTAGGATGCCAAAGGCGCCCAAATAATATCACTGAACTCCCCTACCCCGGGTAGCACGAAAGACAACATCCCTATTATATCAAAAAGTACGCTTAAAAATAACAGCGTATATTTATTCTTCATCTTTTTAAATTTTATTTATTATTAGTGTTCAGACAATAAATATGCCATTTTACAGCTTTGGTATTGTAAAAATCTTTTTAATTTATATATATTCGCAACCAGATGATGATTAAAGCAGATAAAATACACAAATTCTACGGCAGTTTAGAGGTTTTAAAAGGAGTTTCATTAAATATCCAAAAGGGAGAAGTAGTGGCAATTGTCGGACCATCAGGCGCCGGAAAAACTACTTTATTACAAATTTTGGGGACTTTAGATGCGCCTTCCAAAAATAAAAATACTTCTATTTTTATAAACAAAACGGATGTGCTTCACTTAAAATCTAAAAAATTAGCAAAATTCAGAAACCAACATATTGGATTTATTTTTCAGTTCCATCAGTTATTACCCGAATTTACCGCACTAGAAAACGTGTGCATACCTGCTTATATCGCACAAAAAGATAAAAAAGAAACTGAAAAAAAAGCCTTTGAATTATTAGATTTTCTAGGCTTAAAAGATCGTATTCAACACAAACCCAATGAATTGTCCGGAGGGGAACAACAACGTGTTGCTGTAGCTAGAGCACTTATCAATAAACCACAAGTTATTTTTGCTGATGAACCCAGTGGTAATTTAGATACCGATTCGGCTGCGCATCTACACCGGTTGTTTTTCAAATTACGAGACACTTTTGGACAAACATTTGTTATTGTAACACACAATCAGCAACTTGCCAATATGGCAGACCGTAAAATTGAAATGATTAACGGAGAAATTATTCCTTAAAATCTACACTATAACTAAGAATTACGTTATCAAAACAGAAAATAGGACATCGCACATTGATGGACTGAATTTGATTTTAGGAATTTATGCAACTTTTCATGGTTTTATCGAAAAGGATAGAAAAAAGACCTCTAACTTTAGGAGCAATAAACGCTAAATTCCGACGAAGGACATTGGGGTATTCAATCACCCCTTTTCACCCTACTAACTAATCTTATTTAAAAAAAATGAACAAAACAAGGAATTGGATCGCAATGTTCGTATTAATTGCAATCGTCGCTATTAGTTGTAATACGAATACCAAAAAAGCAGAAACAACAGAATTGACAAGTATTGAAAAAAAGGTTCTTGAAACTGACAGTATCGGAGCTCAATTATTCAATCAAAAGTGTATGATTTGTCATAATCATGTAGGAAAAGTAGATTCTACCATGTTAGCACCTCCTTTCTTTCAAGTAAAAGACAGATATTTACGAGCTTCCATGGATAAAAAAGATTTTATCGCAACCATGACCTATTGGGTAAAAAATCCATCTGAAGATAATATCTTAATGCGTGGAACTGTAGATCATTTTGAAGTCATGCCTTATTTAGCTTATAGCGATGCGGATATTGAAAAGATTGTAAACTATGTATACAATAACGATATGGAAAAACCGGAATGGTTTGATGCACATCAGGAAGCACATGAAAGAGAAGATGATCGAAGAGGAATGGGCAAGGGACAAGGACGTGGACAAGGACGTGGACAAGGAAGAGGGCAAGGAAGAGGGCACTGACAAAATGCTATAAATTTCTTGTATAAAAAAAACTGTCAACCCCTTTTTTTTTTATGCAATTTTATTAACACTTATTTTATAACCCGATTGCTTTAGGTATGTTTGCACTTAAATAATCGGGTTAATATGTTATATTTTTTTCAAAATAACAAGGACTATTTCGTAGTAGTATCCAATGCTATTTCAAAATCAGATATTGAAAAGCTCAAATGGCTTTTTGGTGGTGCCAAACAGCTAAATACAAAGCGTATCAAGGGCTTGTTCAAGGGTTTGCGAATTAACATGATTTCGCCTTGGAGCACCAATGCTGTAGAGATAACCCAAAATATGGGTATTGATTCCATTATTCGTATTGAAAAGTTTACCCGGATTGACGATGAGAACACGCCTTATGATAAGATGTTGGAAGCTATTTATGCTGAACTCCATCAAGAATTATTTCGTCATGATGTACAACCAGAACCCATACTTTTTATAGATAATATTGCTCAATACAACCAAGAAGAAGGCTTATCGCTAAGTGATGTAGAAGTAGCCTATTTGGAAGGAGTTTCTATAGAGATTAAGCGAAAACTTACCGATAGTGAAGTCTTTGGCTTTTCGCAAGTGAATTCGGAACACTGCAGGCATAAAATCTTTAATGGAACTTTTGAAATTGACGGCAAACAAATGCCTGAAAGCTTGTTTCAATTAATCAAAAAAACATCCAAAGAAAACCCCAATACAATTTTATCAGCATACAAAGACAATGTGGCGTTTATTGAAGGACCGACTGTAGAGCAGTTCGTTCCTCTATCTGCTGACAAACCGGATTATTACGAAGCGAAAACGATAGAATCTATCATCTCACTTAAAGCAGAAACCCACAATTTTCCAACAACAGTAGAAGCTTTTAACGGAGCTGCAACGGGTTCAGGAGGAGAAATACGCGATAGAATGGCGGGTGGAAA
>JAOZTK010000122.1:0-2621 GCA_029942185.1 Flavobacteriaceae bacterium | reverse complement strand
GCTTATGACAAAGTAATCATGTTGGCAGGCGGTATCGGTTTTGCTAAAAAAGAAGATGCACAAAAAGACACACCTATAGCCGGTGACAAGATCGTAGTCATGGGTGGTGACAATTACCGTATCGGAATGGGTGGTGCCGCAGTCTCCTCTGCAGATACGGGTGCAATGGATAACACTATCGAACTCAACGCTGTTCAACGTTCCAATCCTGAAATGCAGAAGCGTGTAGCAAATGTCGTTCGATCCCTATCCGAACAAGATAAAAATCCCATTATTTCTATTCACGACCACGGTGCAGGCGGACATCTTAATTGTCTATCGGAATTAATAGAAGATACAGGCGGAATTATAAAAATTGACCAATTACCAATTGGAGATTCCAGTCTCTCCTTTAAAGAAATCATGGGTAACGAGTCTCAAGAACGTATGGGCTTAATTGTTCACAAAAAAGATTTAGAAAAGCTCAAAGAAATTGCAAAACGAGAACGCGCTCCTTTATACACAGTTGGAACGGTTACCGATGATCAATTCTTTCGAGTAGTTTCAGATAAAACCAAAGAAAAACCCATAGATTTATCTCTTTTCCAAATGTTTGGAAATACACCCATCACCTTTTTAACCGGCAAACAAAAAAAATCCAATTTTAAAAAAGTTGCTTACGATTCTAAAAACATATACGACTACGTACAACAAGTTTTACAATTGGAAGCAGTTGCTTGTAAAGATTGGTTGACCAACAAAGTGGATCGTTGTGTTACGGGTCGTGTAGCCAAACAACAATGCTGTGGGACCTTGCAATTACCTTTAAACAATGTAGGTGTTATGGCTTTGGATTACCGTGGAAAAGAAGGAATTGCCACCAGTATCGGTCATGCACCCATCGCAAGTTTGATCGATGAACAAGCAGGTGCAAGAATGGCAATAACAGAATCGTTGACCAATATAATCTGGGCCCCTTTAGAAGCTGATTTAGAATCTGTTTCTCTAAGTGCCAACTGGATGTGGTCTGCAAAAAGTGAAACTGAAAATGCGCGTTTATACAGCGCTGTACAAGCGGTTTCAGAATTTGCTATCGATTTGGGAATCAATATTCCAACTGGAAAGGATTCCCTTTCTATGAATCAGAAATACGCAGATCGAGATGTAATGGCTCCCGGAACTGTTATTATTTCTGCTACGGCCCATTGTAATGCTATTTCGAAGGTAATCGAGCCCGTATTTCAACATCGTGAAGACAGCCGGATTTACTACATCAATTTAGGAAAAGATAGCTACAAATTAGGCGGAAGTAGCTTTGCACAAATACGGAATAGTATTGGTAAAGCAACCCCGGATATCATGGATTCAGCTTATGTAAAAAATGTGTTTAACAGCATTCAAAAATTGATTAAATCTGATAGAATAATTGCAGGACACGATGTTGCATCCGGTGGTTTAATTACCACTTTATTAGAGATGTGTTTTCCAAACACAAGAATTGGTGCTTCAATAAACTTATCTAGCCTCAACGAATCAGATTCTACTAAAGTTTTGTTTGCTGAGAATTCTGGTATTGTTTTCCAAGCCGATACATCGGTTGAGAAAGTATTAAAAACGGCTAAAATCACTTATAATAAAATTGGAAATGTGACCAATGATGAAGTTTTAAGGATCCAAAATCACGCTGACAGCTATGAATTTTCAATCTCTGAATACCGAGACATTTGGTTTAAAACTTCTTATTTATTAGACCGGAAACAAAGTGGTGAAATCAAAGCATTGGAACGATTTAACAATTATAAAAAACTGGAGTTGGCGTTTCGGTTCCCCAAGCATTTTACAGGCAAAATAACTACTCAACTCCACTCAAAACCTGAGTCATATCAACCCATAGCGGGTGTTCTTAGAGAACAAGGTTCAAATAGTGAACGTGAAATGGCGTATGCTTTGCATTTAGCCGGATTTAAAGTAAAGGACATACATATGACCGATTTAATTTCGGGTCGTGCCAATTTAAAAGAGATAGATTTTTTAGCCGCCGTTGGTGGTTTTTCGAATTCGGATGTATTGGGCTCCGCAAAGGGTTGGGCAGGTTCCTTTAAATATAATGAAAAGGCAAATAAAGCCATCACTAATTTCTTCGGCAGAAAAGACAACTTGAGTCTGGGTGTTTGTAATGGTTGTCAACTATTTGTTGAACTGGGATTGTTAAATCCGGATGATGCTGACAAACCAAAAATGCTCCACAACGATTCGCATAAATTTGAATGTATCTTTACATCTGTAGAAATACAAAAAAACAATACAGTAATGCTATCAAGTTTATCAGGAAGTAAATTAGGAATTTGGGCGGCACACGGCGAAGGGAAATTCTCTTTTCCAAAAAAGGAAACCCAATATCAAATTCCGGCGAAATATGGGTATGACTCCTACCCTGCCAATCCAAACGGATCTGATTACAATGCCGCTATGTTAGCAAGTAAAGATGGTCGTCATTTGGCAATGATGCCTCATTTAGAACGTTCTACTTTTCCTTGGAATTGGGCGCACTACCCTAGCGAAAGAAAGGAAGATCAAGTAAGTCCTTGGTTGGAAGCTTTTGAGAATGCTTTTGAGTGGATTGTTAAGGTTCGGGGTTAAGG
>JAOZTK010000121.1 GCA_029942185.1 Flavobacteriaceae bacterium | reverse complement strand
GTATTCAACAATATATTGTTAAAAATCCCATTATGTGGGAACGCAATAGGAATAATAAAAATAATAATGGTGTGTAATTTTGATTCGGTGGATGGTTGTGATGGTGATGCGGTGGATGATTGGAATGGTGATTCGGTGGATGGTTGCGATGGTGATGCGGTGGATGGTAGAGAGACGTTGCATGCAACGTCTCTACGGTAAAATTACCACTTCGCCCGTTCCATTCTTATCATCACTTCCGATGATAAAATCGGTATTTTTAGGGTGAATTTTAAAACGGATTCCTTTATTTTTCAGAGCAGTCATGTAAAAAATAATCTTCGAAAATGAATTTGAATGATTGTCAAAAACAATTTCGTCAATATGCTTATCTGTGAGCATGTTTTTAATTTTTTCTAAGTCGTCATATCTAGAGATTACCCGAGTATTACAGACTGCAAATAAATGAATTTCAGCGTTAGGATATATTTTTCTAAGGGCTTCATAGACCCGATTCTCTGACCCTATATACAAAATATTACGAGGTTGAATAACGGGTTTTGTTTTATTTTTAACCTGGAAAGATTTTGTTTGATGGACTAATTTTATTCCCATATTCATCATCCAATCATAGAAACTGTTTAAACGGAAGTGCTTTTTGTAAAAAATACGCATGGCACCGTAGAAATTACCCAAGTATTTTACATTTTTCGAGGTGCTTTCCCCTTTGTAATGAATAATCTGTGTATTTGGATAATAATAGTTTTGATAGCCTTTTTTAAGTGCTTTATAACTGATATCAATATCTTCTCCATACATAAAATAATCTTCATCAAAACCACCTATCTTGTTGTATTTTTTTCTTTCTATAAGCATAAAAGCTCCCACTAAGACATCGATACTGCCGGGTTCATTTTCCTTTAAATGTGTGGCGTAATATTTTCCTTTTTTAGGACTTGAGATCCCAAATATTTTTTTAAAAGCTACTTTGGGAGTCGGAAGACCGCGTTTACTTTCCGGTAAGAAATTTCCGGTTCCGTCTACTAATTTCACTCCTAGGATTCCAAGATTTTGTTTCTTTTCTGCAAAAGCCAATATTTTGGCAAAAGTGTCTTCCGCTACAACCGTATCAGGATTTAAAATAAGTACATATTTTCCTTTTGCCAGAGCAACTCCTTGATTGTTAGCTTTGGAAAAACCCAGATTCTCTTTATTTTCAATAAGAATAACCTCAGGGAATTTATTTTTCACCATCCTACAACTAGCATCCGGAGAAATATTGTCCACCACAATAATTTCGCCTTTAATCCCAATTAAAGCGGCTTGAACACTTGACAAACACTGCTCTAAAAAGTGTTGAACGTTGTAGTTTACGATGACGATGGATAGTTTCATTCGTGGTTTTTATTACTTTTTTCAACTATTGGTATGCGTACAGTCTGAAATCATCTCTTCAACGAAGTTTCAAACGGAATACGATTAATGATACTCCGCCCTAAAGTAACTTCATCGGTATATTCCAATTCATCTCCCACTGAGATACCCCGGGCAATTGTCGTTGTAATCACATCTAAACCTTCTAATTGTTTAAAGATGTAAAAGTTTGTGGTATCACCTTCTATGGTGGAACTTGTAGCAAAAATCAATTCTGATATTTGCTTGTTTTTAACTTTATTTACGAGTGTTTCAATGTTTAAATTGTGAGGACCGATACCTTCCATAGGCGATATTTTTCCACCCAAAACATGGTAATGTCCCTGAAATTGTGCAGTGTTTTCAATGGCCATAACATCGCGTACATCTTCTACTACACAAACAATTTTACTATTTCTCTTAGGGTTATTACAAATTTCACAAAGTTCACCATCAGAAATGTTATGACAGTTTTTGCAAAAATTGATGTTTTCTACTAAGTCTTCCAAAGCCTTTGTCAGTTGCAAGGTCTGTGATTTCGGGCGATTGAGTAAATGCAATACCAAGCGCAAAGCCGTACGCTTACCTATTCCCGGTAACAGTGACACTTCGTCAACCGCTTTTTCTAATAATTTTGATGAAAAATTCATGGGGCTAATTTAGTGTTTTAAAATGAGTATTGGGAAAGTTGTTTTTGCTATTAATAGGGCAAACTTATACTTTTCTCTGTGGATCTGTTGTTAAATCAAATACGGCTATTGCACAAAGAGCGCGGAGAAAGTGCAAAGTTGTACAAAGTCATTTTTCTGTGTACCGTTATGTTTCCTCTGTGTGCCTCTGTGGCATACCAAATACGCTATTGCACAAAGTATTTCCTCTGTGGTTTAGCTTTTCTGTTTTATTCATAAAACACACTAATTTCTTCTAATGATTTTCTACGTAATTCCGGCACATAACAAGTATCTGCAGCATAACCTACCGGTAGTAATAAAAAAGCACGTTCATTATCAGGACGATTGAGAATCTTTTCTAAAAACCGCATTGGGCTGGGCGTATGGGTTAGAGTATGCAAACCCGCATTTTGTATTGCCGCAATCAGTATCCCACAAGCAATTCCTACGGATTCGTTTACATAATAATTTTGAAGTTTATTACCTTGATCGTCGTATTCATACAGATGTTTAAATACGATAATTAAGTAGGGAGCTGTTTCGATAAAGGGTTTGGAAGCATCGGTACCCATGGGTTGGATGTCTTTTAACCAAGAATCGCTCATACGTTCATCGTATGATTTTTGTTCTGTTGCTTCAACAGCTTTTCTAATTTCTTTCTTTGTATTTCTGTTTTTCACAACACAAAAACTCCAGGGTTGTTTATGTGCACCTGAAGGTGCTGTGCCTGCTGTTTTTATTATGTTCTCAATAATTGCAATTGGAACTTCCTTTTTAGAAAAATCACGTACAGAACGGCGTTTTCGTAAATTTTTATAGAATTCTTCACTTTTTTTAAGCATTTTCTCCTCTAAAAATAGCTCGGGTTTGTGTTGAAGATGCACGTGACCTTTTATAATTTTTGAATTTTTAAGAGCCATAGTCATTGAAAATTTAGAGGTAAAGATAACTTTAATTCTGTATATCAAACCTATTCCGAATACAGGTTAATAACCTGAGTTCAATAATGTATGCTTAATTTGTTCACTTTATATTTAGCTTAGGTCAGGCGAGTAGCTTTAATTCTATTAAAAAATCTTCTGCCAACTTGTCAGCAATTTAACTTTGGTATTTTTTTTGACAAAAGACTTATAAATAAGTAATAACAAATTAAAACCATATAAATATGTCTAAAGGAAATATCAATATTTCAACGGAAAACATTTTTCCAATCATAAAAAAGTTTTTATACTCAGATCACGATATTTTTTTACGTGAATTAGTTTCGAATGCAACGGATGCTACGTTAAAATTAAAACATTTAATTAGTATCGGTGAGGCCAAAGGAGAATTTAAAGACCCACAAATAGAAATAAAAATTGATAAAAAGAAAAAAACACTTCATATAATTGACCGAGGTATTGGAATGACTAAAGAGGAGGTTGAAAAATATATCAATGAAATTGCATTTTCAGGTGCAGAGGAGTTTGTAGAAAAATACAAAGACAAAATTGAAGATGCCGGTATAATCGGTCGTTTTGGTCTTGGTTTTTATTCCTCTTTTATGGTCGCTGATAAGGTTGAAATACTCAGCAAATCCTATAAAAAAGGAACAAAAGCCGTTCGATGGGAATGTGATGGAAGTCCGGTTTATACGCTTGAAAATATCGATAAAAAAGATACAGGCACTGAGATAATTTTACATATAAGTAAAGATGAAAAGGAGTTTTTAAAGGAAGAAAGAATCAATGAATTATTGACGAAATACAATCGTTTTATGCCGATTCCTATAAAACACGGGACACGTGAAGAAACGAAAACAGTAGGAGAAGGAAAGGATGCCAAGGAAGAAAAATACACGGTGGATAATATTATAAACAATCCGAATCCGGCTTGGACTAAAAAGCCAACCGATTTAAAAGAAGAAGATTATAAGAGTTTTTATCATGAATTGTATCCCATGCAATTTGAGGAGCCTTTGTTTAATATTCACTTGAATGTAGATTATCCGTTTAATTTAACGGGTATCTTGTATTTTCCAAGAATAACGAAAAACATTGATATTCAGAAAGATAGAATACAACTTTATCAAAATCAAGTTTTTGTTACGGATAATGTAGAAGGCATCGTTCCTGACTTTTTACAAATGTTACGCGGTGTAATTGACTCACCGGATATTCCTTTAAATGTATCTAGAAGTTATTTACAATCGGATGGAGCTGTTAAGAAAATTTCAGGCTATATCACTAAAAAAGTAGCGGATAAATTGTACAAACTTTTTAAAGACAATCGTGATGATTTTGAAAAGAAGTGGGAGGACATCAAAATTATTATTGAATATGGAATGTTATCAGAAGACAAATTCTTTGACAAAGCGCAAAAATTCGCACTTTATCCGACCGTTGACAATACTTATTTTACGCTTGACGAATTAAAAGAGAAGATTGAAAAGAGTCAAACGGATAAAGATGGAAATTTAATCGTTCTCTATACTTCAGATAAAGACAAGCAACACAGCTATATAGAAACAGCAAAAGCCAAAGGCTATGAAGTCTTATTGTTAGATTCACCCATAGTTTCTCATCTGATTCAAAAACTGGAAACAGCAAACGAAAAAGTAAAATTTACACGGGTTGATGCCGATTTTATTGATAATTTGATTAAAAAGGACGACACTAAAATTTCCAAATTAACAGAGGATGAAAAGACAAAATTAGAAGGTTTTATCAAAGAAATTGTTCCGGCAGAGAAGTACACTGTACAAATGGAAGCGCTGGATTCTAATGAGAATCCTTTTATCATTACACAACCCGAATTTATGCGTCGCTATAAAGAAATGAGCCAAAGCGGTGGTGGTGGCATGATGGGTATGGGCGCTATGCCAGAGATGTATAATTTGATCATCAATACCAATAATCCACTGATGGATAAGATATTGAAGGCTAAAAAGAACAGATCCAAATATGTTAATCAAGCTTTAGATTTAGCAAAACTCTCTCAAAGTCTACTTACAGGAAAAGACATGACAGATTTTATTAAACGCAGTTTTGATCTGATGAAGTAAACTATAATTTTTAATGATAGTGTTTTTCCCTTTCGGGTAAAATCAATTTTGAGGAGTTTGAAAAATGAAATTAAAATTGTAAACTGAATTAATCCCGCTATTTCAGCGGGATTAATTGTTACTAACTCTAGCCTACGTGTCGATTCCTTATTAACCTGAGTTCAGGGTTTTCTAGAACCATTTTGTTACTTAGGGCACTTCGTAGAGTGGTTTAACTAGGCAGTCTTTTATCTTTCAATAGTTTGATACCTTTTATCGGACAATAATACTTTTTACTATAAACCTGAGCTCGAACTCAGGTTATAAATAGCTAAAGACTTTTAATGTATCTTTACCACGACTAATTTAGAACTGAGTATATCAATACTTGCTATATAACGAATGATAAGTATTCAGATTTGTGCCTTTGCGCCTTTGTGAGAAAGCTCTTAAACATTTGAAACTAGCATGTCAAAGTTTGATATATTGAGAGATTATTAATGGCAACACCATTTAGCCTGTGCCAAATTTGTTTTGCTATTACCGAAAAAAAATAAAGTTAGAATATATGAAAGAATATAAATTTATTCATCAAAAATTGACCCCGATTAGACGAGATCCTGATTTTGAGGAACTTTTAAATTCTTATGCAAAAATGGGGTGGCGTGTTATAAATGTTGTCGTTCATCGTGGTATTCTTAAAGCCATAATGGAAAGAGAAATAAAAAAGGAAGGAGAATAACCTGAGTACAACCTCAAGTCCTTTATTATAATCAATCCTGTAAATAATCTTTATCAGAAAGGATTGGGGACCGTGGCCTTTGATAATATATTGCCCTTTCAGGGCGTTTGTTTTTTCTTTATTTCTTAACATAGGGCGTTGCCCCATGTTTAGATATTAATGTCTTTCAGGCAATTTAGGTAGGTTTTTATTTTGGCTGAAGGCCATAAATATATTAGCTTATTAATGAGACTCTAAAAAATTATTTCAATTTTTTAGTTAGTCGAATTAATCCCGCTTTTTCAGCGGGATATTGGTTTAATACCCTTTGTTTCATTGACATAGGGTGTTGCCCCATGTTTTGATAATAATGCCTTTCAGGCATTTTGACAGAACAATAATTGGATAACATCATTCAGGTATTTTGATAAATAAAACAGCAAATTTTTGTTTGTTTAAAATAATATTTAGATATTTGTCTAAATATATAACTAAATTAAGGTTAATACTTATTTATAAGTAGGGGGAGGGATTAATTAAGTTATTGTTGAAAAGAATAAAAGGTATTAAACCTCAGGGTATCCCGATAATTATCGGGACTGAACCCAATAAAAGGAATCGACCTATCACGCCTTTGTCGTGACAGGAAAGGTCGAGGTACCTGCCTACCGGCAGGCAGGTTCGGCTACCTAAAAAATTGAAATAATTTTTTAGA
>JAOZTK010000120.1 GCA_029942185.1 Flavobacteriaceae bacterium | reverse complement strand
TAATTTAGCTTATTATTAACATTAAAACATTACAATTATGAATTTCTTGATTTTTATTATTATTGGTGCTATTGCCGGTTGGTTAGCCGGACTTATCATGAAAGGTGGTGGATTTGGTTTTTTAATAAACGTGCTACTGGGTATTATAGGTGGTTTTGTTGGAGGTTGGCTTTTCGGAGTGCTTGGTATAGGTATGGGTGGTAGTTTTGGACCGTTTATTACTTCAGTTGTGGGTGCAATTGTAGTTTTATTTATTGCCGGTTTATTTAAAAAATAATTCATTTTAATTTTGAACTTATTTAATAAAAGAGTGGTTTTTTAACCACTTTTTTTATTTATAGGTATATTTTAGAAAGTAAATACGAAATACGTATTTTTGCCTTTTTACTATACATTTAAAACATCGCGTATATGTCGAGAATACTAACAGGTGTACAGAGTACAGGAACACCACATCTAGGAAACTTATTAGGAGCAATTATACCTGCCGTAAAATTGGCAAATCAACCAGATAATGATTCTTTTTTATTTATCGCTGATTTGCATTCTTTAACACAAATCAAAGATGGAGCCGAACTAAGAAAGAACACATATAGCACTGCCGCTACTTGGTTGGCCTGTGGTTTAGATGTTTCTAAATCGGTATTTTATCGTCAAAGCGATGTCCCTGAAGTTACTGAACTCACCTGGTATTTAAGTTGTTTTTTTCCTTTTCAACGTTTGACTTTAGCGCATTCTTTTAAAGACAAATCGGCTAGTTTAGGTGATGTTAATGCGGGTTTGTTTAATTATCCTATGTTAATGGCTGCTGATATTTTACTATACGATGCCGAGATTGTTCCGGTTGGAAAAGACCAATTACAACATCTGGAAATCACCCGTGATGTAGCCAATAGAATCAACAATAAAGTAGGGGAAGTTTTAGTTCCGCCACAAGCCAAATTGCAAGACGACACAATGTATGTCCCGGGCACAGATGGTCAAAAGATGAGTAAATCAAAAGGAAATAGTATTAATATTTTCTTGCCTGACAAGCAATTGCGCAAGCAAATTATGAAGATTAAAACCGATAGCACACCACTTGAGGAACCCAAAAATCCGGATACTTGTAATTTATTCGCACTGTATAAACTAATCGCAAGTCCCGATAAAACAACTGAAATGCGGAAGAATTATGAAAAAGGAGGCTATGGTTACGGACACGCTAAACAAGCTTTCTACGAGCTTATGATCCAGGAATTTTCTGAAATAAGAAAAAATTACGACTACTTTATGAACAACAAACAAGAAATTGATAAGGCACTTACTATCGGTGCTGAAAAAGCTCGTAAAGTAGCTTCTAGCGTCTTGAGTCGTGTACGCAATAAACTAGGATATAGGCTGTAATCAATCCGCTGAATTCTTTTTTATACCTGAGTTTGTCTTATCGAACCAAGTTTAAACTATTTTTACGTTTTTAACGTTACTTACTTAGTGAGAAAAATCGGTTTTGTCATAGCGTTTTTTGTTGTTTTTGCTGCTGAAGCTCAAATTGATTCTTTACAGTATCGTAAACAGGTATTTGTAGTTCGTGATACTATTGTTTTTTACAAAACGAGCACCAACCCCCATTTCTTTAAAATCACTTTAAAAAACGGAAGACAGATCGATCGAACCCAATACAAAGTAGATTTCGGGATTTCAAAAGTGTATTTAAACAAGCATTTTTACGAGAAAAACAAATCCACTGACTCCCTAAAAATACAGTATTTTCTCTATCCTGATTTTTTGACAAAAACCTATCATGGCTTAGATCCATCTATCATTATTACGAATGACGTAAAAAGACATCCTATTTCACTCGACAATCAAAAGAAGTCCTTACGAGGAAAACCTTTTTCGGGCTTAGACACACAGGGAAACATTATTCGTGGCGTGACCATTGGAAACAATCAAGATGCGGTACTCAATTCTATTTTAGATTTAAAAATTGAAGGAAAATTGTCTTCTAAAGTCTTTTTACGAGCACAAATCAACGACACCAATATTCCCATACAAGAAAACGGCTACTCACAAGATTTAAAAGATATCGATCGTGTTTTTATTGAGATGGAAGGACCAAAATGGTCCATAAAAGCCGGAGATGTTTTTTTAAAAGACAGTAGTAGTCATTTTATGAATTTTACAAAAAAAGTATCCGGTGTTGCTATTGAAGCACATACGGGAAAAATTCATACCAAAGTTTCCGGTGCCTTGGTGCGTGGACGCTATACAGAATACCAATTCCAAGGAGAAGAGGCAAATCAAGGTCCGTATAAATTAAATGGTACCGGTGGAGAAACTTATATTTTTATCATAAGCGGTAGCGAAAAAGTTTTTATCAATGGCATTAGACAATCGCGTGGTATAGACAAAGACTATATACTCGATTACAACACTGCTGAAATTACGTTTACCCCTACGAAACCTATTACATCAAACATGCGTATCAGTGTGGAATTCCAATATTCTGACAGAAATTACACACGTTTTGTGACACATGAAACTGCACAGTACATAGGTGAAAAATGGCAAATGGGCATCTCCTTTTTTAACGAAAGTGATTTAAAAAGTCATCCCTTGCAAGTCAGTTTAACAGATAGCCAAATTGCATTACTTTCTCAAGCGGGTAACGATACAGAACAGCTTTTTGTCAACAATGCCACAGAAACAGAATACGAAGAAAATAAAATCTTATACAAACTTATTTCAATCAACAACACTGAAGTTTATGAATATTCTACCAACTCAGATGACACGCTATACCGGGTTGGGTTTACTTATGTTGGTAACAACCAAGGTGATTATCGTGTTGCCGAATATTTAGCAATTGGGAAAAAGATGGAATATATCGGTGAAAATAATGGAGACTACAAAGCTTTAAGCTTACTGATTGCCCCATCTAAACAACAACTTATTGTGCTTAATTCTCAGTATAACCCCAATTATAAAACAGCTGTTTCCATAGAAATGGCTTATTCTGATAAGGATCAAAATCTATTCTCATCCATTGATAATGACAGTAATAAAGCACCTGCTGTAAAAGCTTCTTGGCGACAAGTTTTACGTGACACGACCAAAAGCGGATGGCAATTAGAAAGCAAATTGAATTTTGATTTTTTACATCACAATTTTAAAAGTATTGAACGCGTGTACAACATTGAATTTAATCGCGATTGGAATATCTTAGAAAAAACAGGAAATCAACGGCTTTTTGATGGAGAATTGATTCTTTCTAATGCTAAAAAAGGTAAAATTTCTTACGCCTTTGAAAACCTTAATTTTTCGGATACATATGATGGAAATCGACAAAGTTTAGGAGTTACTTTTAACTTTAATAATTTTAAAATTCAACATCTGAGTAGCTATCTTAGCAGTAAAGGAAGTTTACTGAATACAAGCTTTACACGAACGAACACAGCAATTCGATACCAAAAAAAGAAATGGTGGGCAGCGACTATCTTTGATTTTGAAAACAATCGACAAAAAGACAAACAAACCGAAAACTTAAATACATTTTCTTTTAAATTTATGGACGCTAAAGTGTTATTTGGTTTGGGAGACACAACCGCTGTTTTTATGGAACTTGGCGCACAGTTTCACAAAAATGACAGCCTAAGCGAAGGTGTTTTAAAGCGCGTAAATAATTCAAATACATTTTTTATTAAATCCCAATTGATAAAAGAAAAAAACGCAAATTTAAAACTCTATGTAAATTATCATACGATAGATTACACCGCGGGAAATACAACAGAAACTCTAAACTCCCGTTTGACCTACAACCAACAATTATTAAATCAGTTTGTGGTTTTGCAAACAGATTATCAAAATAGCTCGGGTACTATTCCACAACATGATTACACCTATGTTGAAACCGAAATAGGTCAAGGTTTTTACACTTGGATAGACTACAACGAGAATGGATTGCAAGAATTAGATGAATTTGAAATTGCTCAATTTACAGATCAGGCAAATTTTTTACGAATAGCTTTACCAAATATTACCTATTTACCTACTCAAGAAGTGCGCTTACAACAAAATATTCAATTGAATTTTTCGAAATGGGGCCAAAAAATAGGATTTAAAAAAATCCTCTCACATTACTACAACCGTTTCAATATTTTAGCACAAAACAATAAATTGAGAAAAGGAAACTTAATCAATATCAATCCTTTTGATTTAGAAAACCCGGATATTGTAAACAATCAATTTATCATTCGTAATTCGTTGATTTTTAATCGAGGAAAAGCAGATTATACCACTACATATAACTATACAAATTCACGTCAAAAAATAGTACAATCATTCGGAAGTCAGGAAAATACCCTTGCTAAGCATCAGTTAATTTTCCGACATAAAATTAAAGAAAATTGGCAAATAGGTTTTTCGGGTGTGCGGTTGCTAAACACAATCAATAATGAGACTTTTTCCACAAGGAATTATCAAATAGAAGAACAGTCTATAGCTCCAAATATCAGTTACTTTTTCAATAAAAATCATTGGATAAAAACAGAGTTTTCTGTTACCAAAAAAGAGAATAAAATAGGAGGTTTAGAATCTTTAGACCGACAACAAATCACTCTTAATTACCAATTTTCAAACAAAAAACAAACTCGTTTTTCAATTGAGGTAAAAGCTTTAAAAAATCATTTTTTCGGTGACAGTTTTTCAGCTGTAAGTTATCAAATGTTAGAAGGTCTGCAGCCTGATAATAATATGACTTGGAGTGTGTTATGGAGCAATAAGCTCAATAGTTTTTTATACTTAAATTTGAATTATAACGGACGAGCCAATGCGTTTTCCGGAACCGTTCATAATGGAAATATACAATTGCGTGCAAATTTTTGAGCAAACTTATAACTTACCAACACCTATAACCCGAGTTCAATCTAAAGTTTGATTTACGGAATTAAAGAAAACACCAATGTATCCCATTTTATTTATTTTCTAAAAAACACTAAGTTTGTACTTGTCTAAATTAGAAGAACCTTTTTATGAAAAAATTAATCATCGTGCTTGTCTTGTTTAGCTCTTTTTTGAGTTTTGCACAAAGTTATCAATCTCATGAGGTACGTTTAAACGCGTACAGTGTAATCGTGTTTAAATGGTTAGATGTCAGTTATGAACACGTATTCAATGAAGAATCTTCAGTTGGAATTTCCCTTGTCACAGATTTAGATAAAAATAATAGAAATGGCTATTTTGGTGGAAATCAAAAATATGCAATAACGCCTTATTACCGGTATCTCGTTCCAAAACATTTGATGAATGGAATCTTTTTTGAAGCGTTTTTGTCTGCTAATGGTGGTGAAAATAGAATAAAATCCGGAGACATGGAGGAATTGGAAGGTTTAATTCCCGATGAAGATGATTATGTTTACCCTGAATACAGTGACTTTGCCTTTGGATTAGGTATTGGCTATAAATATGTTTCTGATAGCGGATTTGTAGGAGAATTATATGGCGGAGCTGGACGAAATTTAACCGATGAAAATGCACCGGAAATCGTTCCTAGAGTAGGTGTTTCTTTTGGATTCCGATTCTAAAAAATCGATCATAAATTGTATTTTTCTTAAATTCTGAATTCAATTCTTATCTTTGTCAAAATTTAAAATTCCTTATGACAAATTTTGTAGCAGAACTCCGTTGGAGAGGTTTAGTACACGATAGCATTCCCGATACGGAAACCTATCTAAACAAACATAAAACAGTTGGTTATATCGGTTTTGACCCGACAGCTGATTCCCTTCATATCGGGAGTTTAGTTCCTGTTCTCGTTTTAAAACACTTTCAAAATGCAGGGCATACACCCATTGCTTTAGTAGGTGGTGCTACGGGTATGGTCGGTGATCCGTCAGGAAAATCAGCTGAACGAAATTTGTTAGATGAAAACACACTCAATAAAAATGTGGCAGGAGTAAAAGCACAATTAGCGCGGTTTTTAGATTTTGATGCAAAATCAGATAATGCAGCTCAATTAGTAAATAATTACGATTGGATGAAAGAGATTTCACTGATTGATTTTGTACGGGATATCGGCAAACACCTTACCGTAAATTATATGATGGCTAAGGACTCTGTTAAAAAACGATTGGGTTCTGAATCTAGTGAGGGCATGAGTTTTACAGAATTTACCTACCAGCTTTTTCAAGGGTATGACTTTTTACATTTGTATGAAAAATTTGATTGTAAAATTCAAATGGGTGGTTCTGATCAGTGGGGAAATATCACAACCGGCACCGAGCTTATCCGTCGTAAAGCGCAAGGAAAAGCTTACGCGCTTACTGTTCCGTTAATCACCAAAGCAGACGGCAGTAAATTTGGAAAAACCGAAGGTGGTAATATTTGGTTAGATGCCGCGAGAACATCACCCTATAAATTTTATCAATATTGGTTAAATACCAGTGATTCAGATGCAGAAAAATACATCAAAATATTTACTTTTTTAAATAAAGAAACCATCGATCAACTGATTGCAGAACATAAAGAAACTCCTCATTTAAGACTTTTACAAAAGAGGATAGGAGAGGAAGTTACCGTGATGACACATGGAAAAGAAGCCTA
>JAOZTK010000119.1:4161-6584 GCA_029942185.1 Flavobacteriaceae bacterium | reverse complement strand
CATTTCCTATAATTTAGTTAAACTTGGAAATGTAGACGAATTTATTGATATGCATTTTAGTGGTGCCTACGAAGATATGAGTGGTAATTCACATACTATCGTAGGTGTTATTCATGTCCTTAGAGATGAATAGAAAGCATTCTATTTCTGCATCATTTGGAGTTGATTTCACTTGCTGCTTTGTTTACCTTCTCTTTTAAAGCTTCTTTATAGCTTTGTATCTTATCTAACATACTCGCCTCGTGGCTTCCAATTATTTGAGCCGCTAGGATTCCGGCATTTTGGGCGCCATCAAGAGCAACTGTTGCAACAGGAACACCGGCAGGCATTTGCAATATAGACAAGATAGAATCCCAACCATCAATTGAATTACGGGATTTTATGGGAACGCCAATCACAGGCAACGGACTCATACTAGCGACCATTCCGGGCAAATGAGCGGCTCCTCCAGCTCCGGCAATGATAACTTGAATCCCACGTTTATGTGCATTGATAGCAAAATCAACTAATTTTTCGGGAGTACGATGTGCAGAGACAATATCTACTTCTGTGTCGATATCAAAACTTTTTAAAACAGTAATGGCTTTTTGCATAATCGGTAAATCCGAATTGCTTCCCATAATAACGGCTACTTTCATTTTTTTTAGTTTCTCGCAAAGACCTATGGCACAATGCGTTGTTTTTATCAAATAATTTCTTGTTACTTCGTTTAAAAACTCCTACTCACTCCGTAGTTAGAAATCAATCACACGAAATCTGTTGGGTTCCAATCACCCGTATAGTATTTTTCACTTTTTTTGCCAATTCACGCGCTTTTTTCACATTCTTATTGACGATGGTCACATGCCCCATTTTTCGGAAAGACCTGGTTTGCTTTTTTCCATATAAATGTGGTGTGACACCATCCCAAGTTAGAATTTTTTCCATATTTTGGTATACGACATCACCAAAATAATATTCTTCACCCACCAAATTTACCATAATTCCCGCTAATTTACTAGCTGTATTTCCTAGAGGCAAATTGAGAATAGCTCGCAAATGTTGTTCAAACTGATTCGTATAAGAAGCTTCAATACTATAATGACCACTATTATGGGGCCTTGGTGCTACTTCGTTTACAATTATGTTACCATCTTTATCCATTAAAAACTCAATGGCTAACAATCCGATATGCTTAAAAGAATTGGCAACTTGAAGGACAATCTTTTGAATTTTAGCTGTTAAATCTTCCGATATTTCAGCGGGACAAATTACATATTCAACTTGATTGGCTTCTGGGTGAAATTCCATTTCCACAACCGGATAACTCTTGGTTTCTCCCTTTTTGTTTCTCGCTACAATAACGGCAAATTCTTTTTCGATTGGGATGTATTCTTCGATAATACAAGACACATCCGGAAGCGCTTGTAAATCTGATTTATTTCTCACAACTTTAACGCCCATTCCGTCATATCCAAATTGAGCTGATTTCCACACTACCGGGTAGTCAAAAGATTCCATTTGAAATTCTTTATTGGATTCAAATCGTCTATATGTTGCCGTTGGAATAGCGTGTTTTATATAAAAATCTTTTTGTTTTCCCTTGTGTTGTATGGTCTGTAATACTTCGGGTTGTGGATATATTTTCACTCCTTCTTTTTGCAGTTGAAAAAGTGCTTTTATATTGATATGCTCTATCTCAACCGTTAAAATATCCACTTTTTTTCCAAACGCTACTACGGTTTCGTAATCATTAAAGTCGCCTTGGGTAAATTCATTACAAATAGCACTACAAGGCGCATTTTCTGCAGGATCTAATACACTGGTAAAGATATCCCATTTTTGAGTTTCAGTCAATAACATCCTGCCTAACTGACCACCACCGAGGATTCCGAGCTTAAATGAGGAAGAAAAATAGTGTTTCACTTTGAGTGCTTTTGGCAAAAGTAGGGAAAAGAGCTGTAATTAAACATAAGAGCATAGACTTTAAATAAACAAAATTCTTAATAGTCTTGATAAGGAATAAACGCTGTTTTAAAAACCTCCGAAAAATACTTGACAATTTTCTTTTTAACCTCTGTTTCATCAATTTTTTTTCCCAATTCTTTCGCTAAAGAAGTAATCCCTTTATTTTTAATACCACAAGGAATAATACCCTTATAATAACTCAAATCTGTATTGACATTTAAAGCAAAACCATGCATGGTTACCCAACGAGAAGTGTGCACTCCCATGGCACAAATCTTTCTTACATCAGCTGTCGCTACCTCTAACCAAACACCTGTTTCTCCTTTGCTTCGTTGCCCCTTTAAACCATAATCCGCAATTGTTTTGATAATGACCTCTTCCAAATTTCGCATGTAAAAATGAATGTCTGAAAAAAAATTATCCAAATCGATAATCGGATAACCCACAATTTGTCCGGGTCCGTGATACGTACTATC
>JAOZTK010000119.1:0-4061 GCA_029942185.1 Flavobacteriaceae bacterium | reverse complement strand
AAAAGGTAACCTCTAAATTTAACAGTTGGGGATTCTTTGTCAAACTATCCATCTCAACTGCAATTGTCATTGTTTTACGATTTTTGGAGAATTGAACATTCGGAAAATTTACGTTTTTTATTTTTTTTGGAAAATGATATACCAGTCTGTATAGACTACCCGATATAAACATATCTGATTTTTTTAATTCTTTTTCATAACGCTCTTGATCCTCCATAGATAAGTCTTTCATAATTACTTTACGTATGAATTTTTTCTTATTATAAAAGTACCTAACCTCATGATTTTCAATTTTTTTCTCAGCACTACCTTTATTATCCTGTAATTGTTGTGCTTTTTCAACTTTCTTTTTAATATCATCTAATTCAGATAGATTTTTAAAATCAACTATAAAATCCATAAGCATCTTCCCTGTTTCTTCATTCAGTTGTATGCGCATTTTTAAATCCTTAATCGCTTCCAAAGATGCTTTTTCTGCCTTAGAAAGTTTTGAAATACTATCCTTATGGAGTTTAATTATTTCTTTCATATAAAAAACTGAATCCATTTTTTTAGGTTCCTTTTTTATGGAATCATTTTGAGCCATTCCATCCATCGCCCCTATCATCTCGCTCATATCTACGTTGAGTTTATAAATACCACTACCATTCCTCTTAAGCGTAATTTCTTCCGTAAATTGACAAGATGTTAGGATGATTGTGATAAAAGCTACTATTAGAATCTTACTGTTTTTCATTTTATGATAAAATTTAATTACGAACAAATATAGACAATAATTTAAGTACTACTCTAAAAAAAAGTTGCATTTACTAATTGAACTTAAGTTTAGTTAATCATTAAAAAATAAACTTGTGGTGCGTAAATATTGTATTTCTCAATTCGGATTATTTAAAATCACCAACGCAGCTATTACGCCAGGAACCCATCCTGCCAGGGTTAAAATAAAAGTAATGAGTACAGAGCCACAACCCTTATCAATGACAGCAAGAGGTGGAAAAAGAATTGCAAGAAGAACACGAAAGAAACTCATGGGTTGTGTTTTTAGGTAAAACCTTTTACTTGATAATTTGACGAGAACAATCGTAAAACGTTACACCACAACTCACGTTATATAATTTAAGAAAAGGAAAACACCACCTAACTCAAACTATTTATTTTTTTAAGAGTATCTATTCGCCGGCGTACAGTCTTTCTTTATCAAAATATTTTTTTAACCTTTTATTTGATTCTTGTGCTGCAGCTAATAAATATTCCTTTTTTGCCAATGCCCTAAACTTATAGATTAAATTCTCTTTGACAAAAATGCAAATTTCAGTACTCAAGCCACCATTTAATATCTTTTCTGTAACATTAACATGGCATGGATATATTACGCCATTTAATTTATTATACTTTTTAAGCAAATTACAAAAATTACATCCTAATTCTGTTCTTGTATTTACTACGAGAACATCTTGAATCTCTTCTCGATTAAAATCAACTTTCTTTATCTTTCGCAAGTCAATTTCAACCCCATCAAGTACTACATGTGGATTGGTCGTGCTTACCCGGTAATCTGAATTGATTTTCTGAGTGTGAATTTCAGCTTTTTCTTTATCGTTATTTTGCGCAATGGCCTTTGTAAAAGGTAGAAGGGAAGTAAATAATAATAACAATAAAAATTGTACATTATTATTAATTGTTTTCATTTTTTTAAATCATTAATTATTAATTTATATGTTAATTATACTGTGGGGGGGAATTGCGCAGAGCTTATAGCTATCACTCTAAACAAATGCAAATTAATTATGTCGCAAAGATACATTATTATCAAATAAGCAAACAATGATATTAATCATCAAAAACGATGATCTTAATCATCAAAACATCTGTTTTACCACTGAATAAAGCATCTTTTTCAGTTAAGCATATTTGAATAATGCTAATCTAGTTTCTGTCTTTTTAAAAAAGAGCCCTTGCTTTTTAAAACTAATTGCCCTTTTTTTACTATAATTCTTCCTTTCGTTATTACAAAACAAGCTTCCCCTTTTGTCTGAAAACCCTCATATATGTTAAGATCACAATTTTGATGATGTGTTTTAGCAGAAATCGTATGTTCTGTTTTAGGATTCCAGATGACCAAATCTGCATCAGATCCAATTTGTATTACTCCTTTTTGTGGATAGATTCCAAATATTTTGGCAACTTGCGTAGAAGTACTATTTACAAATTGATTAAGCGAGAGTTTTTTTTGTAAAACGCCAAAGGTATAAAGTAGTGCCAGCCTATGCTCTACTCCACCGGCTCCATTGGGAATTTTCCTAAAATCGTCTCGTCCCAATCTTTTTTGTTCCAAACTAAAAGGGCAATGATCTGTCCCGATTGTTTGGATGGTTTCTGCACCTAGAGCCATCCAAATTGCTTTACTATCATCGGTTTCTCGTAATGGCGGGCTCATAACGTAAGGAGCCGTTTTACGGAATTCACCCTGATACTTTGAATCGTCTAATAAAAGATATTGTGGGCAGGTTTCCGCAAAAACTTGCTGACCTTTTTGTTGCGCTTTACCAATATATTTTAGTGATTCTTTAGCAGAGACATGCACCACATAAACAGGACATGCTGCTTCTTTTCCCATTGCTATAAATTCTTTGACGGCTTCAACTTCCAAATTTGCCGGACGAGATAATGGATGAAAGGCCGGGCTTAACTTCCCTTCTTTGGCAAATTTATCTCTAAGCTTTTCTATCTCATCACCCAATTCACAATGAGCTGTTATCATTCCCCCTGCTTCCCCTACTACTTTCATCACTTTTGAAATGACCTCGTTTTCGATGCCAATTACTTTTTTATAAGCCATGTATATTTTAAAGGATGTGATACCTTCTTTAATACAATCTTTAATTTCTTGAGCAGTTGTATCGCGCCACTCTATCGGACTTACATGAAAAGAATAATCAATTACCGAATTGAAGGCTTCCTCTTTTCTTTTTGCTAAAGCATTCAATAATGATTCCCCTTTTTTAGGCGTGACAAAATCAATAATTGTAGTTGTTCCGCCTAAAAGAGCTGCTTTAGTTCCTGATAAAAAATTATCAGAGGAAAAACCGGCAGGAGAAGGTAAATGCATATGAACATGTGGATCAATGCCACCAGGAAAAACGTATAAATCCGTTGCGTCTATTGTTTCAGCAACTCCCTCTATGTATAAATCTTTTTCAATTCTAATAATTTTACCATCATCACATAAGATATCTGCCTCAATTGTCGAGTCAGCATTAATGATGCGAGCATTTTTTATGAGTAACTTCATTTAATAAATTCCAAATGACAAAAACCAAATTTTAAATAGATCTCAATATTCAAAATTTAATAATCAAACAAATATACCTATTTAAAATAAGTTAAGATTGAATTTTATAACTTGGTAATTGTTTGTGATTTATTTTCTGATTTAAAACTCTTTCACCAATAAACCTTTACTGTCTTTTTTAAAACCCAATTTTTTTAAATATTTATCGTGTAAAGCACTACTCGATTCGGCTACAACCCTTTTATAAGCTTCCTTTTTAAAGCTTTCTTTTAAGGATTCATAAAGGTATTTACCATTTTTATAATCACGATACTCAGGAATGCTATAATCTAAGCCTACTTTTAAGGTAGCATCTCCTTCTCTATGCGCCAAAAACAAACCGGCAACTGTCATATTACGTAGCACGTAGAAACTAACCGTGTTCAAGGAAGGCTCGTAGGTAAAACCGGGGAAAAAACGTTCAATATCCTCCTTGTAGAAGTCTAAAAATTTTTGCAAGTACTTACTATCAGTATTTACTTCAAGCGTATCGAAAAGATTGGTTTTCGTATATATTCTATATAAATAATACATATCAACTAGAACAATAATCCCATTGAGTAACATAACCGGAAAGGCACCGATTAGATACCCATAAACGGCAAAAGTTAATGCGCCAACTATATTCACCCAACGAAATTTTAGAATTGAGTTCATCGTCATTGACAAGGCAATAATACCTGATGCAAAATAACCTATCCATTGTAAAATTTGTGAATCCATATAGTAT
>JAOZTK010000118.1:5035-6603 GCA_029942185.1 Flavobacteriaceae bacterium | reverse complement strand
GGTTGATTGATAAGTGGTGTGCCTGTGATACTTCCAAAGGATCCAACATTGGTAACGGTGTAGGTGCCTCCTTGAATGTCGTCCGGACTCAGTTTTCCATTTCTTGCTTTTAAAGCCAAATCGTTAACTGTTTTGGCCATTTCAAACAGTGTTAATCTGTCTGCATTTTTGATTACAGGAACAATCAGGTTTCCATTTGGTAAAGCAGCAGCCATTCCGATATTTATATGTTTTTTCTTGATAATATCGGTGCCGACTACGCTGATATTTACCATGGGAAACTCTTTGATGGTTTGCGCAATAGCATACATAAAAATAGGGGTAAAGGTCAGTTTTTCCCCTTTCTCTTTTAAGAATTGATCTTTAACACTATTTCTCCAGTTTACAATTTCTGTAACATCGATTTCAATAAACGATTGAACGTGAGCAGATGTTTGAACAGATTTAATCATGTGTTGAGCGATGAGCTTACCCATTCTGTCCATAGGGATTATTTCATCAGCTGTCACAGCGCCGGATTCTTTTTGCGGTTTGTCAGGTAGTACCGCTGCTTCACTTTTACTAGTTTTTGAAAGATTTTTATTCCGATTTTCCAAATAGGTAAAAAGATCATTCTTAGTCAATCTTTTATTTTTTCCGGTACCGGGAATACGGTCTAGTTCTTTTTGCTGAATTTGTTCTTTTTGTGCAATACTGCGTATTAATGGGGAATAGAAATGATTTTCTTTACTGCTATTAATTTGTATTTGCCGGGTTTCTTTAGGTTTTGAAATTTCTTTGACTTCCGTGGATACAGGATGTGGCTTGTCAGGAGTAGATTCAGCAGTAGGAACAGGCTTAAGATCTTTCGTTGCGACCTGTTGCTCTTTTGGTTCTTGCCTTTCTGTTGTTCCATCTTCACCTTCAAATTCAATAATGGCTAATGTTTCACCAACTTTTATAAGGGTATCGACTTCAAATCTTTTTTCAATTAAAACACCAGAAACTTCAGAGGGAATTTCGGTATCCACTTTATCAGTAGATACTTCCAAAACACCATCATCCATCTCTATAAAATCTCCAATATCGACCAACCAAGAGGTAAGCGTCGCTTCATCGACGCTTTCGCCCATTTTCGGTAGTTTTAATTCAAAAAGCCCCATCTGATAAATTATTGATTTTCGTCTTCAGTAGGCTGAATGCCGGGAAGAACAGAGTCTAAGTCTTGAGCTTTGTGTATTAAAACAGGGATGTGTTGTGAACAAATTGTGTATTTTTTACCCTTAAATTTAAAATTTATAATGGGTACTTCGTTCTCTGTTTTGTGACAAACAATGCATTTAGTGATTTTACTCATAAGATTTGTATTAAAATATTTGATGCAAACTTACGAAAAATACTGATTTAAGTAATTTAAAATAATGCCGGTTGTATCTTGAAGATTACTGTTGTCTGATAAAAGATATTAGACCACTTTGTTGTTAGATATTAGACCGCTACGCTGTTAGATATTAGACCGCTTCGCTATTAGATGTTAGACCGCTACGCTGTTAGATATTAGACCGCTTCGCTATTAGATGTTAGACCGC
>JAOZTK010000118.1:0-4935 GCA_029942185.1 Flavobacteriaceae bacterium | reverse complement strand
CGCTACGCTGTTAGATATTAGACCGCTTCGCTATTAGATGTTAGACCGCTACGCTATTAGATATGAGACCGCTTTGCTGTTAGCTATTAGATTTGCTTAAATAAAGGGTGTTAAGTATTAAGAAAAGTGACAATCATACTTCGTAAATCACCAATTGTGCATCGTACATTGTATATCAATTTTAGATTTCGTTTCAAATTAAAAAGAATGATTAAAGTCATAGTTCATTTTTTTTTTAAAGCATAATTTTGTCGTCTAACAACTAAATATATATTGATGAGGAATATTGTACTTGGAGACGAAGCAGTTGCTCAAGGAGCACTTGATGCCGGAATAAGTGGCGTATACGCCTATCCGGGGACTCCATCGACCGAAATAACGGAATATATCATCCGAAAAAAGAAAAATGAATCTTTGAATATTCACGCTGCTTGGTCCACCAATGAAAAAACAGCTTTAGAAGCTGCTCTTGGGATGTCTTATGCCGGTAAAAGAGCCATGGCAGTGATGAAACATGTAGGTTTGAATGTAGCGATGGACGCTTTTATGAACATGGCGATTTCCGGTATCAACGGCGGACTTGTAGTCGTAGTTGCCGATGATCCTTCTATGCATTCATCGCAAAACGAGCAAGATTCTCGTTATCTGGCGGATTTTGCTAAAATTCCAATTATTGAACCCAGTAACCAACAAGAAGCTTATGATGGTATTAGGCATGCATTTAAAATTTCTGAAAAACATAAATTGCCGGTTTTATTGAGATTGGTAACCCGATTGGCACATTCACGCTCCTTGGTTACTTTTCACAAACCAAATAAGCAAAAAAAGCTAAAGTTTCCAAAGGATATCAAACGTTTTCAATTAGTTCCTGCCAGAGCAAAACCTCAATTTGATTTATTGGTGAAAAAGCAAACTGTAATTAGAGAATGTGCAGAGGATTCTCCTTTTAATAAGTTGGTAATAGGAACAGATAAATCCATGGGAATCATCGCTAGTGGTTTGGCTTATAACTATTTGATGGAGAATTTTCAGGAAGGATGCCCGTATTCCGTATTGAAAATAAGTCAATATCTTTTACCGCGTAAACAGATTAAATATTTATTTGATAACAGTGATCGTATTCTGGTTTTAGAGGATGGCTATCCCTTTATTGAAGAAAAATTGGCCGATTTCTTTAGAGAAGATTCCAAAGTAATTGGTAGGTTGAGCGGTCACCTTAATCGTACGGGAGAATTAAATCCTAACATTGTTGCAAAAGCATTAGGTATTGAACAAGATTTTGATGAAGAAGCTCCAAAATTAGTTGCAGGACGTCCACCAAAATTATGTGACGGTTGTGGTCATTTGGATACTTTTAATGTATTAAATGAAATCAAAAAAGATTTTGGTGATAAACAAATATTTGGTGATATTGGTTGTTATGCCTTGGGAGCACTTTCTCCGTATCACACTATTAGTACATTAATAGATATGGGCGCTTCTATCACTATGGCAAAAGGAGCGGCAGAAGCAGGAGTACATCCTTCAATTGCAATGATTGGGGATTCTACATTTACACATTCGGGAATGACCGGATTATTAGACTGTATCAATGATAAAACGCCTATCACCATTATAATAAATGACAATTCAACAGTTGGGATGACAGGAGGACAGGAGTCAGCTGCTCTTGCTAAAATCAAAGGTATTTGTATTGGTATGGGTGTGGATCCTGAGCATTTAAAAGTAATTAAACCCTTGTCAAAATATCACGATGAGAACGTTGTAACGATTCGAAAAGAATTAAATTACAAAGGGGTTTCTGTGATTATACCGCAACGAGCTTGTGTGCGTTTGCCTTCTGAAAAGAAAAAGGAAATAAGAAAGATTTTAGAAGCTCAAAGCGAATAACTCATTATTTTTCGGCATGCTATTGCACGGAAAAATATAAATTTATAAAAACAAGAATAACAAAACGTATTGGATCGAAAAAGCGCCTAAATAAACAATTATGACAACAAATATTATACTGGCCGGAGTGGGAGGACAAGGTATCTTAACAATTGCTGCAACACTGGATACAGCTGCCCTTAATAATGGAATGTTTTTTAAACAATCTGAAGTTCACGGAATGAGTCAAAGAGGAGGAGCAGTGCAATCACACGTTCGTATTGCTGATGGTGCGATTTATTCTGATTTGATTCCAAAAGGACAAGCGGATATGATTTTGGGTATGGAACCTATGGAGACTTTACGATACTTGCCTTATTTAAAAAAAGAGGGTTGGCTGATTACAGATACCAAACCTTACTTGAATATTG
The DNA here is from genome assembly GCA_029942185.1 of Flavobacteriaceae bacterium. GTDB lineage: Bacteria > Bacteroidota > Bacteroidia > Flavobacteriales > Flavobacteriaceae > DQTL01. Next base: position 2,635 of record JAOZTK010000118.1, on the reverse strand, counting down.
ATAATTATCCGAATGAAAAAAAAATATTCGATATTATTGAATCACGTTCCAATCATCTGATACTGGATGCCACTAAAATCGCAAAACAAGTTGGAAATATACGAGCGGCAAATTTAGTCTTGTTAGGGGCTGCCAGCCATCTGATTCCCCTTAAAGAACGTGCTTTAATTGCTGCCATAAAAACTTTGTTTAAAGCGAAAGGTGATCGTATAATAGCCTTAAACCTAGATGCTTTTGAGGCTGGGAAACAGTACGCTCTTGAGCATGTAGATTTTAGCCTTTCTTAGTATAAATATTCATTCTGTATGCTTCATTCTAAACTGATTAATCCGATGAGTATTGTGGTTGTTGGAGCTTCTGACAACACACAATCTCCGGGAGGTAAAGTCTTAAAAAACTTATTGGATTCCGGTTACAAAGGAAAACTATTTGGTGTAAATCCAAAATTAACACGTGTACAAGGTCTTCCATGTTATCAAAATTTGGATGATTTGCCAGATGTTGATTTGGCTATTATCGCTATTGCAGCTAAGTATTGTATTCCTACCGTCAAACAATTAACAGAGGAGAAACACACCAAAGCCTTTATTATTTTTTCTGCAGGCTTTAGTGAACAGGATGCTGAAGGAGCTGAAATGGAACAAGAAATTGTCCGTTTAATCGATAAAGTAGGAGGTAGTCTTTTAGGACCTAATAACATTGGATTACTCAATAGAAATTACACGGGTGTATTTACGACACCCATTCCAAAATTAGACGCAAAGGGTGTTGATTTTATCTCAGGCTCCGGTGCTACGGCAGTGTTTATTATAGAAGCGGCCATGGCAAAAGGCTTGTCTTTTAATTCGGTTTACTCGGTGGGAAACTCTGCGCAAATTGGGGTAGAAGATGTGTTGGAATACTTAGATGTTACCTTTGACAAAGAAAAAGACCCAAAAGTAAAATTGCTCTATATCGAAAGTGTCAATAAACCACAAAAATTACTCAAACACGCACGTTCTTTACGAGAAAAAGGCTGTTATATTGCAGCGATTAAGGCAGGTAGTTCGGAAGCGGGGAGTAGAGCGGCTTCTTCTCATACAGGTGCCATTGCCAATGCCGATACTGCTGTAGATGCCCTTTTTCAAAAAGCGGGAATCATACGTTGTTACGGTCGTGAAGAACTGATTTATGTAGCAGGCGTGTTGTGTTATCCTGAGTTACCGGGTAAAAATATAGCGATAATTACACATGCCGGAGGTCCGGCTGTAATGCTTACAGATGTGTTGAGTAAGAATGGGTTACAAGTTCCCAAAATTACAAATTCAAAAGCGACAGCTTTACTCGAGCAACTTTATCCGGGATCATCGGTGGCCAATCCAATCGATTTTTTAGCAACCGGTACTGCAACACAATTAGGAACTATCATCGATTATTGCGATAAATATTTTGATGAGATTGATACGATGGTCGTTATTTTTGGAAGTCCGGGACTTTTCGATATATCAGAAGTCTATGAGGTATTACACCAAAAAATTAAAAGTTCAAAAAAACCTATTTTTCCAATATTACCCTCGGTGGTAAACGTTTCGAAAGAGATCACAGCCTTTATAAATAAAGGAAATATCGCATTTTTTGACGAAGTGCTTTTTGGAAAAGCACTGACGAAAATTGCCGGCTCAAAACTATACCAAACAGCTACAAATCCCTGGAATGAAACGAAAAGCTTAAAATTAAAAGCTTTAATCAAAACGCAAAAATCCGGTTATTTGTCACCAAAAATTGTTCAACAAATATTCGATATAATTGGAATACCACGAGTTGTTGAACAAGTTGTTTTTGATGAGGAGACACTGTTGAAATTAGGTGATGTGATTCCTTTTCCATGCGTTTTAAAAGTAGTGGGACCTGTTCATAAAACAGATGTAGGAGGTGTTCGTTTGAACATTAAAAACGAAAAAGAACTGCTTCAAAATTTTAAAGAATTAAAAGCGATCCCGGAGGCCGTTGGCGTACTTATTCAACCGATGATCAGCGGAATGGAATTGTATGTGGGTGCTAAAAAAGAAGGGAATTTCGGACATACAATCGTCTTTGGCTTAGGAGGTATTTTGATTGAAATCATAAAGGATATTCAAATAGGATTGGCACCGCTAAGTACTGCGGAAATTGAGGCGAGTATTCAAAGATTAAAAGCTTATCCGGTTTTGAAAGGCTACCGTGGCAAGGAAGGAATAGCCCTTTCACAGTTTACTCAAATTATTAGAAAAGTATCGGAATTAGTAGCATATCTGCCGGAAATAGCTGAGTTGGATATAAATCCTTTGATGGCTTCAAAAAAAGATGTTGTTGCTGTAGATGCTCGCATTCGAATAAAAGGTTAAACCTCAGGGTATCCCGATAGCTATCGGGATTGAACCCAATATAAGGAATTGACTTATCACGCCAAAAAGCGTGGAGTCTCACGAATAAAATTGTAGTAAAGTCGTTGCATACAACGTTTCTGCCACTACACAATACATTGTGTATCTGCAACAATTTATTTATATTTGGTGAAAAATTGCCAATATGTCTGCCAAGAAATTTCAAAACAAGTATAGAATCGAATCTGCTAGGTTAAAAAATTATGATTATGCATCAAATGGAGCATATTTTG
>JAOZTK010000117.1 GCA_029942185.1 Flavobacteriaceae bacterium | reverse complement strand
GACTTCCGACTTCCGACTTCCGACTTCTAACTTATAACTCTGTTTTTAAATAATATAAATTTATCTTCCCTCACAAATAGCTTTAGCGCCCAAAATAGAATAATAAAAGACTATAAGCTAAATATTATTTGTCACAAGTTGTTATTTTCACTTGATTTTATATATTACATGGTCTAATTTTACGACAGATTATATATGACAATATCGTTTAAACGAAACGGTGCATATAATTGTGAAAGTTGCGCATCAATCAAGATAAATTATGTTTTGGTTTGTTGCTATTAGCTTAGCAAATAGGTTAATTATTAACTGTCAATTATTTATCTCTAACTTATATCCAACACCGTGAACATTTGTAAACGAGATAGAATTATCAGCTTTAAAGATCTTTCTCAGTTTAGAAATATAAGTATCCAAGCTTCTTCCAACGATTACACCTTTATCTTCCCATACTTTTTTGGTTAACTCATTTCGTCTAATAACATGATTTGGTTTAGATATAAAAATTGCTAATAATTCACATTCTTTTTGTGAGAGTGAGATCTCCAATGCATCTTTTACCAATTTGTTTTGTTCTTGATAAAAAGTATAGCTACCAATAGAAGTGCCGTTTTGAGGTGTTGTATTTGAAGTTGTTCTTTGTTTCTTATTTCTGTTTGCTAAAAAATCCAATATGATGATGAATCCAAGTAGGCCTAAAAAAGATAAAAAATTTCTCTTGCTAAAGAATAGTGTAGGTTTTTCTAAAAATTGAGTTTCTAATGTATAACAGCTATTGGGTAAAGATCTACCACCACAAGGAATGATACTCTTGTCTTTCTCATTTCTCATTTTATAACTAAAAGCAACTTCATTGTCTAAACATTGAATCACTTTTACAATGTAATATTCTGATAAGCCTGCTTTTTGAAAACTTTGTTTTACAATAGAAACCAAACTATCCGGTTCAATAGAGAGTCGATTTTGAAAGGAAACGCTATACTTAAACTCTTCTAGCTTTAGTACCGGAAGTACCAAAGACGTAGAATCTTGATTGGTTAACAATAACTGGTGTCCAACATTTCTTAAAGCAATTTTCGCCAATTCTGACACTTCCTTTTCCTTATTTGCTAAATCTGAAAATAGCCAAAGAATAGAAAATAAAATGAGTAAACCACCGTAAATTAAAATTCTATTTCTAGTCATATTGATGCAAATAACTTACAATTTTGTAATCTTTTACAAGTCTTGACATTTTTTTTACAATTATTTGACAAATTTTATAGTAGATTCATATAGTTTTGTTGAGAATTAAAAAATAATTGTTTAACCATTAAATTTAAAAAAGATGAATAGTTTTATAACAATCGTGTTACTTCTTTTAACTGCTAGTTCTAGCTTACAACATTCTTATAATAAAATGGAAATTAACAAAATTCAAGAAACTAAGAAGAATGAAACCTTAACGATAAGTGAAGAAGGCTACACAATACAATTTAAAATTGAAAAAACTCAAAACAATAAGCACAATTTATTAGTTGCGATCGAGTTGCAAAAGGGTTTTTCGTATATCTCTCCTTTTGAAAAAAAAGAGTTTAAAGGAAAATTTTATATGGATCTAGGAAGTTATAAGAATATCGCCTTTGATGGAAATATCATAGAAACACCACGTTCTGTTGCAACACTAGACCCTTTTAGTAACGAATCTGTTTTTTGGGTAAAAGAAAATACAACCTACAAACAACCATTAAAAATACTATCAGAAGGTGATTTTGAGGTGTTTGGAAGAGTTATTTTCACAATAGAACCTAAATGTTCTTTAGAAGAAACACCCTTTGCTATATCTTATAAAAATGGTGTAATGACACTTATAGATCCTAAATGCTAATGGAATAGATAATCAATATTCAATATAATTTAATAACGAATAGCACCGACTAAACCGCTACATCATACTCCCTTAAAGCATCATTCAATGAAGTCTTTTTATTAGTGCTTTCTTTGCGTTTACCGATAATTAAAGCACAGGGAACATTGTAAGCTCCTGCCGGGAATTTTTTAGTATAGCTACCCGGAATAACCACACATCTTGCGGGAACAACACCTTTATAAATAATAGGTTTATCACCCGTTACATCAATGATTTTAGTGCTTCCGGTTAATACTACATTGGCACCCAATACAGCTTCCTTTTCTACACGTACACCTTCTACGACAATACAACGAGATCCTATAAAAGCATTGTCTTCAATGACAACAGGTGCAGCTTGTAGAGGTTCTAAAACACCGCCTATACCAACGCCACCACTAAGGTGTACATTTTTTCCGATTTGGGCACAACTTCCAACCGTTGCCCAAGTGTCAACCATAGTGCCTGAATCGACATAAGCACCTATATTTATATAGCTTGGCATTAGTATTACTCCTGAAGAAATATAAGCGCCATACCGAGCCACAGCATGGGGTACAACCCGTACTCCTTTTTCTTTATATCCATTTTTTAATGGAATCTTATCGTGATATTCAAAAATACCCGCTTCCATTACTTCCATTTTTTGGATAGGAAAATACAAAACTACTGCTTTTTTTATCCATTCATTTACCTGCCAACCCTTTGTTGTAGGTTCAGCAACTCGTAATTCACCATTGTCTAATAAGTCTATTACTCTGCGAATAGCTTTTATAGTTGCTGTATCTTTAAGTAAACTCCGATTATTCCAAGCTTTTTCTATCAGATTCTGTAGTTCCGTCATTCTATTTTAGATTTTTAACAAAAGTAATCATATTTATAGACTAAAGACGACAAGATTATAGACAAACCCAAAACCTTGTTTTTTTTAAGTTTTAAATTACTACTTTCAACTAAAATTCCCTACTTTTGCCCAAACCTACAAAGCATGCTTAAAACCAAATATATTTTTGTAACAGGTGGTGTAACTTCCTCCCTTGGAAAAGGAATCATTGCCGCTTCTTTAGCCAAATTATTGCAAGGAAAAGGTTATTCTGTTACCATTCAAAAATTAGACCCATATCTCAACGTAGATCCGGGAACTTTAAATCCCTACGAACATGGTGAATGTTATGTAACCGATGATGGAGCGGAAACAGATCTGGATTTAGGACACTACGAACGTTTTTTAGACACGCCCACTTCTCAAGCCAATAATGTAACTACCGGTCGTATTTATCAATCTGTAATCAATAAAGAACGCAAAGGTGAATACCTGGGTAAAACGGTTCAAATTATACCACATATTACAGATGAAATAAAACAACGTATTCAACTGTTAGGTAAAACCGGAAAATTCGATATTGTTATAACTGAAATCGGTGGAACGGTAGGCGATATAGAATCCTTGCCTTATGTAGAAGCTGTACGTCAACTTTTATGGGAAATGGGTCATGAAAATGCCATCGTGATTCACTTGACTTTATTACCCTATTTACAAACTTCCGGTGAATTAAAAACAAAGCCCACACAACACTCCGTAAAATCATTGATGCAGAGTGGTGTCACCCCGGATGTTCTAGTATGTAGAACACAATATCATGTCAATGATGAAATTCGGAATAAATTAGCTTTGTTTTGTAATGTTCAAAAGGAGGCAATTATTGAATCGATTGATGCAGAAACGATCTATGATGTTCCGGGTTTGATGTTGGAAGAAGGTTTGGATGAGGTTGTGCTGAAAAAACTAAAGTTACCTCATTATACGAAATCTAATTTAGATAAGTGGAATCAGTTCTTAACCAAGTATAAAAACCCGAAAAATGAAATAACGGTTGGGCTAATTGGTAAATATGTAGAGTTACACGATGCCTATAAATCTATTGTCGAAAGTACGATACATGCAGGCGCTGAAAATGAGGTAAAAGTGAATATTAAATGGATTCATTCAGAAGATTTGGAAGTTGAAAATGTCCCAAATATTCTAAAAGAATTAGACGGTGTTATTGTAGCTCCCGGATTTGGATCTCGAGGAATTGAGGGGAAAGTTAAAGCAGTGCAATATGCACGTGAAAATAAAATTCCTTTTTTCGGTATTTGTTTGGGAATGCAAATGGCTGTGATAGAATATGCTAGAAATGTATTGGGCTATAAAGATGCAAATTCAACCGAAATGGATTCAAGCACTTCGCATCCTGTTATTGACCTTATGGAAAGTCAAAAAGAAATAACAAATAAAGGGGGAACGATGCGTTTAGGAGCTTGGGAATGTGTCTTAAAACCCAATTCTTTAGTAAGCAAAATATATGAGAAAAAAAGTATAAAAGAGCGTCACCGTCACCGTTATGAGTTTAATAATAAATATCTGCATGAATTAGAAAAAGCAGGTATGCGTGCAACCGGGTTTAATCCGGAAACCGAGTTAGTAGAAATTATAGAAGTGCCTGAGCATCCTTGGTTCGTGGGAGTTCAATATCATCCTGAGTATAAAAGTACGGTTCTAAACCCACATCCCTTATTTGTAGACTTTATAAAGGCCTCTTTGGAATACTCTTTGACTAACAAATAACAGTAATTTACGATGCAATGTGTGGATATGGCTAGTTTGGTGGAAAACTTTAAACTTTAACTCTTAAACTTTAAACCATATTGCTATCTTTGCAGCTCGTTTTTAGCCAAAATGTGTGCTAGAAATGACATTTTGACACTAAATAGAAATAATGGAAAATAAAAAATTTGACCCAAATAGTCTGTTAGGATTTGTTTTTATGGGATTGATACTCATGTGGATGTTCTACAACCAATCGAAACAAGCAGAAGTTGAAAATGCCAAAAAGGTTAAAATTGAACAACAAGCCGATAGTATAAAAAAAGCCCATACAGTCGCTACTAAAGTGATTGATAGTACTAAAACGAACGAGGCAAATGAGAAAGTTGTTGACATAGCCAATTCAAATGATTCCATTACTTTAGCGCAATCTCGCTCACGGTTAGGTGTGTTTTCTTACTCTACTTCCTTATCTTCCGCTAAAGATCATACGACGACAATAGAGAATGACGTTTTAAGAATTGTTGTAGCGAATAAAGGTGGAAAAATCGAGGAAATATTCATAAAAAAACACAAGACATTTGATCAAAAACCTTTGTACTTAATCAAAGATCACAATGCCAATCTACAAATTAATTTTACGACATTAGATAATAGAGTTCTCAATACAAACGATATGTATTTTGAACCTACTTTATCAGAAAGCTCCGGACATACCAATCTATCAATGCGATTAAAGGTGTCAAAAGATCGCTTTTTAGAATATCGTTACACCTTAAAACCAAATGATTATTTAATTGATTTTACAATACATTCTCAAGGCCTTAGAGATGTTATTGATGCTTCAAAACCCATTGATTTAAAATGGGATATGAAAACCTTCCATACAGAGAAAAGTATCAAATATGAAAATCAATATACCACTTTAGAGTATCGTACAGATGGAAATGAGTTTGACGATTTAAGCGCTATGGGTAAATCTAAAAAGGAGGAACTCGAGTCGGTCGATTGGGTCGCTTTTAGACAACAGTTTTTTACTTCAATTCTAAATGCGGATACACCCATTGAGAATATGAAGCTAAGACTTGAAAATTTAGTGGAAGATGAAGAAAAAGACACTATTTTCACCAAACACTTTACCGCAGAGATTCCGTTGCAAACCAAAGCAGGAGAATTAAATTACAATTGGAATTTTTATTTTGGTCCTTCTGATTATAATATTCTAGAAACTTATAAAGGACGTGATTTTGAACGTTCTGTCAATATGGGCTGGGGAATTTTTAGATGGATTAACAAGTATGTCATTATTCCCGTATTCAATTTATTAAAGGGAAGTATTGTAAGTTTTGGTCTAATTATAATTTTGATGACCATCGTGATTCGAATTATCATGTCGCCTTTAGTCTATAAGTCCTATTTGTCAAGTGCAAAAATGAAAGTGCTTCGACCCGAGATGGAAGAAATTAACAAAAAATTACCTGGAAAAGATAATGCGATGAAACGTCAACAAGAAACGATGGCATTGCAGCGAAAGGCAGGTGTAAGTATGTTGTCGGGTTGTATTCCAGCGCTCTTACAAATGCCCGTATTCTTTGCATTGTTTAGATTTTTCCCGTCCTGGTTTGATCTACGTCAAAAAGGATTTTTATGGGCGAATGATTTATCTGCTTATGATGATGTGATTCAATTACCATTTAATATCCCCATATACGGAAGCCATATAAGTTTATTTCCATTACTAGCGTCAATTGCCATTTTCTTTTATATGCAAATGAGTCAGGCGCAACAAGCCAATATGCAACCTCCTGCACAAGAAGGAATGCCGGATATGCAAAAAATGATGAAAATAATGCTGTATATCTCACCGGTGATGATGCTATTTTTCTTTAATCAATACGGTAGTGGATTGAGTTTGTATTATTTCGTGTCAAATGTATTGACATTATCCATTATGTTTGTCATTAAAAAATGGATTATAGATGAGAATAAGGTGCACGCTATGGTCGAAAAGAAAAAGGCACAAGCACCTAAAAAGAAATCAGCTTTCCGCCAACGTATAGATACCGCGATGAAACAAGCACAAGTGCAGCAAGAATTAAAGAAAAAAGGCAAGAAATAAGCCTGATAAAATAGATAAGAATAAGTTATATCAAACTTTTTTTAACTGATTATTTTAA
>JAOZTK010000116.1 GCA_029942185.1 Flavobacteriaceae bacterium | reverse complement strand
TGCAAAAATTATGGGCTTGAAATATTTCAAGTCCACAGGTTTTGCACTTGCTCCGGATTAGCTCCCTGCGGTCGCTGATCCCAATGGAGGTTAATGCTACAAACCCAAAGCCAACAAGCTCCGCTTGAGTTTGATTTTTTATTTTCACACAACGCTCAAGCGAGCTTGGCGTTCCGTAAAAATAAAAAACCAAGCACTGCGTGCTTGGCTTTGGGTTTGTGGGCAATGAGGGATTCGAACCCCCGACCCCCTCGGTGTAAACGAGGTGCTCTGAACCAACTGAGCTAATTGCCCGAATTAAGGAGTGCAAATATAAACCCCTTTTTGAATATGACAAAGAAAACTACAAAAAAAGTTAAAGGATTTCCGCAACGACAAATGTACTGCCTCCAATATAGAGTAAATCAGTTGGGTTTGCATTTCGTTTAGCTTCTTTAAACGCCTTAACTACAGATGAGTATGTCCTGCCTAAAAGTGAGTACTCTTTGGCTTCTTGTCGTAATCTTGTAACATCTAATGCTCTTGGTACTTGTGCCTGACAGAAATAATAAATAGCATTTTTCGGGAAAAGAGGTAAAATTGTTGATAGATTCTTGTCTTTTACCACACCTAAAACAATATGAAGTTGATCGTATTTTTCATCTGACAATTGGTTTAATGTATAGTGTAAGCCCTCTTTGTTATGCGCAATATCACAAATTATTTTAGGTTTGATCCCTAGAACCTGCCAACGCCCTAGTAATCCTGTGTTTTTAACGACATTCAATAAGCCGGATTTGACATGTTTTATACTAATTGTAAGCTGTAATTCTTTTAATACAGCGATACTTTGTAGGACTGTTTTTATGTTGTGTCTTTGATAACTCCCTTTTAAATCGGATGGATAAATCTCTTTTGAATAATTTTCCGCCAAGTAAACTTTGCTGCTTTTCTCTTTGGCTATTTTTTTAAAAATAGGCAGTGTTTCAGTATGGATTTCTCCTATAACTACCGGGGTATTTGATTTAATAATTCCTGCTTTTTCAAAAGCGATTTCGGCAAAGCTGTTGCCTAAAAATTGTGTGTGATCAAATCCGATATTTGTGATTACAGATAGTATTGGAGAGATAATATTCGTAGAATCCAGACGTCCGCCTAAACCTACTTCAATAATTGCAAAATCAACTTTTTGTTTAGCAAAATGCTCAAATGCCATACCGACAGTCATTTCAAAAAAAGACAATCCTTGCTTTTCTAAAAAATTTCGATTTCTTTTTACAAAATTGATTACACAATTCTTACGAATACAGGAACCCTTAATCTTAATTCTTTCTCTAAAGTCTTTAAGGTGAGGTGAGGTGTATAATCCAACTTTATAACCAGCTTCTTGTAAAACAGAAGCTAACATATGACTTGTCGAACCTTTGCCATTCGTTCCCGCTACATGAATACTTTCAAATTTTTTTTCCGGATGATCCAGGTGTTTTGATAGCGCTGTTATATTGGTTAAATCCTTTTTAAAAGCAGTTTTCCCTTCCCGTTGATACATTGGGAGTTTGGAATATAGCCAATCTAAAGTTTCAGTATAATTCATTGCAAGTAAATAATTAGCTTTTTAAAACTTTTCTTGATAAAGTTCTTGTGTCCTGAACGGTGTTTAGCTTGTTGCTCGAGTGGAGTCGAGTGTGTACATCAATTAGATTGACAAACATTATTGTCCAAGAGCAAAATTAATAACAATAAAACCTATTTGTTTTGTGGGTGCTTTGACATCCGGGTTAAAACGGTAAGATAAAGCAGTTTTCCTTGCGGGTTCAAGTAAGCAAGCAGCTGTATTTGTGGAGCCCTTAACTCCGGGAACAGCTCTGATTACAGCACCTTGTTTGTTTACCTCAATTTTAACAACGACACGACCTTCTTCGTTACAATTTTGTGTAAATTTTTGATTTGACGTTTTGCTTCGACCTCTTAATCCATAGCCACTACCCGTGCCACTACCTCCGCCATAATAGGAGTTTGCATAAGGGTTGCCGTCAATTTGACCTTTGTCTCCTCCGCTAGTATCATCACCTTCACCTTGACTTGTTGAGCCGTTGTTTTTAGGTCCGTTTAAAATACTATTTAATGCATCAGAAGTTGATTGATCCGGTTTTGGTTTAGGCTTAGGTTGGACTTTCGGTTTGGGTTTTGGGCTGATAACGGGAGCTTCTTTGGTTTCTTGGGTGAGTACATCTTCCACTGTTTCGGTTGTGGTTTCTTCGGGAATCTCTTCAATTATCTTCTCCTGCTCTTGAGGTGTTTCCGGTTTTGGTTCAGACTTTATTTTATCCATGGGTTGTACAACACCACTTCCTGTTTCTGAAGTGCCAAAATTTACTTCAATACCCATTTCTTCAGGAGGGTCAAGGTACTTCATCCCAACAAAGAAAAATGACAAAACCAACAATACCATAACAACAGCCGTCTTAACCGCAGATTTTCTTTTATGTATAGTGTTGAATAAAGACATTTTTTACTATTACTACCTACTTCGGCCTAACCGCCAAAATTAATTTATACTTGTTTCTATTTGCAATATCCATAATTAAAACGGCTTTTTCGATGGGAACTCCCTCTTCAGCGCGTAACATAATGGTTGGTTTTTCTTTTTTAGTGAGCAAAGCTTTTAAGGTGCTTTCAATTTCATTAGCTAGTAGCTTTTTTCCATTGACGTAATAGGTCATATCATTTTTAACACTGACCGATACGTTTTGAGTATTGGTGGATTTTCCTTTTGCTTTAGGTAAAATCATGTCTAATGCATTGGGTGCATTTGACGTCAACATAAAGAATATCAATAATAGAAACACAATATCTGTCATAGACGACATACTGAACTCCGGACTTATTTTATTTCTGTTTTTAAAATTCATTTACTAAATAATCTATTATAACTATTTTGTGTTTTACATCTTGTTTTTAGTTTCTAGATTTTTTAAATAGGTTCGTTTAATAAATCCAAAAACTCAACTGATTGTGCTTCCATTTGGTGAACTACCTTATTTGTTTTTACGACGATGTGATTGTAGGCTATATAAGCGATAATTCCGACAATTAATCCGGCGACAGTAGTGGTCATGGCCGTATAAATGCCACCTGCTAATGAACCCATTTCCGCTTGTCCACCGCTTGATGCCATTTCGTGAAACGCCAAAATCATACCAATTACGGTTCCCAAGAATCCTATCATGGGTGCAGCTCCTGCAACAGTTGCTAATATGCTCACGTTTTTTTCGAGTTTGTATATTTCTAAACTACCTGCGTTTTCAATAGCTTTATTGATGTCCTCTAAAGGTTTTCCAATTCGAGATATACCTTTTTCAATCAATCTGGCAACCGGAGTTTTAGCTTGAGCGCAAAGAATCTTTGCCGCATCAATTTTCCCATTGGTTACGTGATCTTTTATCTGATTCATAAAATTACTATCGACTTTGGATGCAGCTTTTACAGCAGAAAGTCTTTCGAAATATATAAATAAAGCTACTGCAAGTAGTATCAGTAAAATTAAAATAATCACTTGTCCTCCAATTCCTGCATTTTTTATAAGTTCGAATACGGATAGTGTTTTTTCTTCAGAAACAATTTCTTCTGCGACCTCTTGTACTGCTTGTATTGTTTGTTGTAGTGCTAAGAACATATTTTTTTAAATTGTTTTTACTCTCGTATAACGAATTGTTTGTGAAATAATTGTTTTACAGGAAATACATAACTCCTAATAATCCTACTATTGTTAGTACAATGGTGTAGGGTAGTGCCATTTTAACCATTCTTCCGTATGATAAATCAATAAGTGGAGCAAGTGTTGATGTCAATAAGAACAAGAATGCAGCTTGACCATTTGGCGTAGCGACAGAAGGTAAATTGGTACCTGTATTAATAGCAATAGCGAGATTTTCAAAGTGCTCGCGCGAGATGGCACCGGAATCAAATGCCTCTTTAACTTCATTGATGTAAACCGTTGCTACAAAAACATTATCACTGATAGCAGAAAGCAGTCCATTTGCCAAATAAAACATGGTAGGTTGTTTGTCTAAGTCCATCGCCAATACTGATTCAATTATGGGTTGAAACAAATGTTGATCGTGTATCATAGCGACAATTACAAAGAAAACGACTAAAAGTCCTGTAAAAGGAAGTGCTTCCTCAAAGGCATGTCCTAATTGATGCTCTTCTGTTATACCCATAAAAGCAGTTTGTAAAATAATAAGACCCAAACCAATCATACCCACAGGGGCAATATGTAAAGCTAAAGCAACCACTAATATAACGGCGGCAACAGCTTGAATGATTAAAGCTGTTTTTTGTTTGTCAGTTCGGTTTCTATCCTCTTCTTCGGTGTAATTTTCAATAATTGTACGAGCGACATTTGGGAGTTTTGCTCCAAAGCCAAAAATTTTAAACTTTTCAATCAAGATAGTCGTTAATAAGCCGGCAAAAAGAACAGGAACTGTAATTTTGTACATTTTTAAGAAGAATTCAATAAAATTCCAACCCATTTTTTCTCCAATCAGTAGGTTTTGGGGCTCTCCAACCAAGGTCATAACCCCTCCTAATGCTGTTCCCACAATACCGTGCATAATCAAACTTCTCAAAAAACTGCGAAATTCTTCCAGAGTTTCGCCACTTAGCTGTTCTCTATCTAGTTGTCCTTCATGATCATAATCTGAATCACCCGAATGTATCTTGTGATAAACACCATAGAAACCGGTTGCTACACTTATTAGTACTGCGGTAACCGTTAATGCATCTAGGAATGCTGAAAGTGCGGCAGAAATGAATACAAAGAGTAATGATAATACTATTTTCGATTTTATTTTAGTAAATATTTTACTAAAAATATACATCAACAGCGGTTTCATGAAGTAGATGGCAGCTACCATAAAAACTAATAAAAGAATCACCTCTAAATTTGATGCTATTTCATGATACGCATTATGCGGATTCGTCAAGTTTAAAATTAGAATTTGTATGGCCAGCAAACCACCACTTTGTAGTGGGTAACATTTTAGTGCCATGGCTAATGTAAAAATAAACTCAAAAATAAAGATCCATGAAGTAATTGTTTTTCCCAAGAAATAATAAGAAAAAATATTGAAAATAAAAAAACCAATCATAGTCAATTTAAACCACGTTGGACTATTGCCTAAGAAACTTTTAAACATAATAAGAATTGTTTTTAATTAAAAAGATTTGCAAATGTAAAAAAATCAATGCAAGTAAATCACACCTGTTGAATGATTTTTAACAGCTCCGGTGACACTAGACAGACAATTCACTTCATTACTGGCTCTAAGTAAGCCAAGTAAGCCAAATATCAGGGCTTCTTTATAGTTGATAAGTTTATTGTCGGGAATGATTATTTTTGATTTGGTATGTTTTTTAATCCTCTCAATTAAGAAATTGTTAAAAGCACCGCCACCTGTGATAAGGACAGTAGTATTATCTTTTATTTCTTCTGCTGTTTTTAAGGCAATGTGTTCCACAAAAGTTCGTAAAATATCCTCTAAAGGAATATGATAGGAATCAATCAAGGGTAAAAAATCGGAAACGACAATTTCATTACCCATGGATTGTTTGCTTTTATAAAGCGGTAGTCTCTGTAAAGTAGCAAGTAATTTATTATTTAGTTTTCCCTTTTTTGCTAAACTCCCTTGGTCATCATATTCTAGTCCAATTTTTCTTGTGTAATGGTTCATTACAATATTTGCGGGGCAAACATCATAAGCTCGTCTTAAATTATTTTCGTCATCAAACGAAATATTACAAAAACCACCTATATTTATACAATAATCATATTCAGAAAAAAGAAGCTTATCTCCAACAGGAACTAGAGGAGCTCCTTGTCCTCCCATGGCGACATCTTGAGTCCTGAAATCACAAATTACTGTTTGTTTACAAGTTTGTGCTATTGTGGCGCCATCGCCAATTTGTAATGTGTATCCCTTTTCAGGTTTGTGGAATACGGTATGCCCGTGAGATGCGATAAAATCAATATCTTTTAACTGATGTTTAGCAATGAAGGTTTTAACTAATTCTCCTAAGAATTTAGCATAAACTACGTTAAGATAGGTGATTTCTTTTGCAGATGCTGTAAATGCATTCGATAATTTGTTTTTCCAGGATTTTGTGTAGGGAATAGTTTCAGCATGCAGGATTTTATAGTCTAATTTTGAATCAGATACAAATCGGATATAAGCCAAATCCACACCATCTAAAGAGGTGCCACTCATCAAACCTATAACATGCCATTTTCCTTTTTTTGTTAAAAAGTTTTTATTATCCATATACCTAGTGTGTTAAAGATGATTTAGAATCAGCTAATTTAAGAAACTATTTTGAATAGTAGTGTCCGGTTAATAATCAACTACTTCATTTTAAACAGTACAATAAGGTTGTTGCCGACAATTTTATATTTGACACCATGCTATTCACTAAATGTAATTATTTTTTGTTGATAATGTTAAATAAACCCAGTGCAACATTAATTTTAAAGTGCTGATTATAAAGTTAAAAAACCCCGCATAATATCTTTTATCGGACAACAGAGATTTTGAAAAGCGGGTCACATGAAAAAGGAGTATTTGAGAAATATATTGTTAATTAAGTATTGTTGAAATATAGAAATTATAGTATATTTGCAAAC
>JAOZTK010000115.1:3427-6766 GCA_029942185.1 Flavobacteriaceae bacterium | reverse complement strand
CGAAGTCCCCCGACTTCGGAGTTCACTAACAAAACATATATTTATTAGCACTATTTACTTGAAGTAACATTTATATTTGTATTTGCTTGTTACAATAAACAATTTATCATATATTTGCTTATCTCAATAAACAATTATGAATGCTTTATTTGAAAAACAACTCCATCAACTAGCCTTAATCTCTACTGACTTTGTAAGAAGTACACTAGATGATATTAATTGGAATGCAAGATTAATAGGGATTAAAGGCGCTAGAGGTGTAGGAAAAACCACACTACTTTTACAATATATAAAACTAAACCTTTACGATAAACTGGAAAGCACTTTATATGTTAGTTTAGACAATATCTGGTTTAGTAATAATAGCTTATCTGATTTAGTAGATCTATTTGTAAAACATGGAGGAAAATACCTGTTTTTAGATGAAGTACATAAATATCCTAATTGGTCACAAGAATTAAAAAATATCTATGACGATTTTCCGCTATTAAAAGTTGTTTTTACCGGTTCATCTTTATTAGAAATATTAAACGCACGTGCAGACTTGAGTCGTAGAGCGGTTGTATATCATATGCAAGGACTTTCGTTTAGAGAATATTTAAATTTAGAAAGAGGAACTAACTTTAAACAATTGTCTTTATCAGATATTTTACAAAATCATTCAAAACACACAAGAATAATCAATAAACAAATCAAACCTTTAAAATATTTTAGTTCCTATCTCAAACAAGGTTATTATCCCTTCTACAAAGAACAAGTCGATTTATATGCATCCCGTATAGAGGAAACGATAAATATGATGCTAGAAATAGAACTACCTTTATTACGAAAAGTGGATCTATTTTTTGTACATAAAATAAAACAGTTATTACTTATAATAAGCGAATCTGTACCCTTTATACCCAATATAACTAAACTAAGTCAAAAAATCGGGATAAACAGAAATACCCTGCTCTTATACTTGCATTATATTGAAGAAATTGGTTTAACTAGAAATCTTTATAAAAAAGCAAAAGGTATTAGTAAACTACAAAAACCCAGCAAAATATATTTAGAAAACACAAATCTTATGTATGTTCTTTCCCCCTTAAATGTAAATAAGGGGAATTCAAGAGAAGCTTTTTTTGTGAATCAAATTGGATACCAACATAAAATCACTTATGCTAATAAAGGAGATTTTTTTATTGATGAGACCTTTACATTTGAAGTAGGGGGGCTGAATAAAAACGATAAACAAATAAAAAATATTAAAAATGCTTTTATTGTTTCAGACGATATTGAATACGGCTATAAGGATAAAATTCCCCTTTGGCTATTTGGCTTTTTATATTAAAAACTATGAACAACAAACCCAAACTCCTCCGTATCACCACAGTCCCCCTATCCTTACAGACGCTTCTGCAAGGACAGGCAAACTATATGCAAAAACAGGGCTTTGAGGTAGTCTTGGCAAGTGCTACCGGCAAAGAGATTAAAGCTGTTGAAAAAGAAACCGGTTTAAAAGTACAGCTACTTCCTTTGACAAGAAATATTGCTGTATTTACAGACCTAAAAGCCTTATGGCACACTTACAAACTAATCAAAAAAGAAAAACCGGACATCGTTCATACGCATACACCAAAGGCAGGAATAGTGGGTATGTTAGCCGCTAAATTAGCAGGTGTTCCCATCCGAATGCATACGATAGCCGGCTTACCATTGCTAGAAGCCAAAGGTTTTAAACGCTTGCTTATGGAAACTGTTGAAAGGCTGACCTCTTGGGCGGCAACCGGGGTTTATCCGAATTCTTTTGCTTTACAGGATATTATAATAAAAAATAATTTCGCTCCCAAACACAAACTTAAAGTCCTTGCAAATGGTAGTTCTAATGGCATCAATACCGCCCATTTTGATCCGAAATGCTATAAAAAAGGAGTCAAAGAACGTTTAAAAACACAACTACATATTAAGCCAAATGATCTTGTTTTTACGTTTATGGGTAGATTGGTCGGCGATAAAGGCATCGACGAATTAGTGAGTGCCTTTGAAGAATTACCGCATCAAACTTCCGCCGGGGCTGGAGACGTGTCTTCCACCAGAGTAGAAACTCCCCTCTTGAAAGGGGTTGGAGACGTGTCTTCCACCAGAGTAGAAACTCCCCTCTTGAGAGGGGTTGGAGACGTGTCTTCCAGCAGAGTAGAAACTCCCCTCTTGAGAGGGGTTGGGGGTGTGTCCTACAAACTCCTCCTACTAGGAGATGAAGAACCTACATTAGACCCATTGCTAAAACAAACAACAAAAGCCATAAAGCAAAACGAGAACATCATCACCACTGGTTGGGTAGAAGATGTTAGACCTTATTTAGCCATCAGTGATGTATTTGTTTTTCCGAGTTACCGCGAAGGCATGCCCAACGTTGTTTTACAAGCAGGTGCTATGGGTTTACCGCAAATCGTAACGGACATCAATGGTTCCAATGAGATCATTAGCCAAGGTGAAAATGGTCTTATCATTCCGGTAAAAGACACCACTGCCCTATTCGCTGCTATGAAACAGCTGCTAAATCCGGATTTACGAGCAAAACTCAGTAAAAATGCACGCCAATTAATCAAAGATAAATACGAACAAAAAATGGTGTGGGAGGCTTTGTTGGCGGAGTATAAAGGACACAGCCCTAGCCCCTCTCGAGAGGGGAACTGTTAGTACTGCTAAAGATGTTATACTTTTAAGTGAGGAGAGATTTTGTTCTAGAAAATTAACTACTCCCCTCTCGAGAGGGGCCGGGGGTGTGTTCAAAAAACTCCTATCTTTACAAAAAAACATGAAACGAAGGAAAATCATCCCATACAACTCCAAACTCAAAGAATTTGCCCGTCAGCTAAGGAACGATTCCACTAAAGCAGAAATAATTCTATGGCAAAAATTAAAGAGAAAACAAATACTTGGTTACGATTTTCATCGACAGAAACCATTAGATAATTTTATCGCTGATTTTTTTTGCCACGAACTAATGCTCGTCATAGAAGTTGATGGTTATTCACACTATCTAGTTAGTGTAAAGAAAAAAGATAAAAGAAAAGACAAACGACTACAACAATTAGGACTTACAGTTATGCGGTTTACAGATGATGAGGTGTTGAAACACATGGCTGATGTTTTACTAACTATTGAAGATTATATTGTTGCGTATGAGGGACACACCCCTAAAGGACACACCCCTAGCCCCTCTCAAGAGGGGAACTGAAAACACACCCCTAACCCCTCTCAAGAGGGGAACTGTTAGTACTGTTAAAGATGTTATACTTTTAAGTGAGGAGAGATTTTGTTCTAGAAAATTAACTACTCCCCTCTCGAGAGGGG
>JAOZTK010000115.1:0-3327 GCA_029942185.1 Flavobacteriaceae bacterium | reverse complement strand
TAGATATAAAAATCTTACTTTTGACCGTACTAAAAGTTGTACGAGCAAAAGACATCGCAGAAGATGGAAGCGCCACAATCGGACGCTTTCAAGGAACAAAAAGTACGTAAAGACGTTGCATGCAACGTCTCAACGGTACGAGAGACACGGGAACGTCTCCATTAAAACCAACTTCATGAACCTATACGGAGCTAGCGGACACGCTAAAGTTATCATCAGCATACTCGAATCACTAGGAGAAAATATCACAAATATCTTTGATGATCGAGCACCCTTTACATTATTAGGACACCAAGTAAAACCCTTTGAAAAAGGAGATACAGATTATTATATTATCTCGGTAGGAAACAATAAAACAAGAAAAAAACTAGCGGAAAAGCTAGGTGCAATACACTATACCAAAGCGATACACCCAAGTGCTATCATCGATAAAACGGTTACTATTGATGCGGGCAGTGTAGTTATGGCAGGTTCCATTTTAAACATTGGTTCAAGGGTCGGAAAGCACTGTATCATCAACACCGCTGCGAGTATTGATCACGATTGCCAGATAGATGATTTTGCACATATATCGCCCAATGCTACCCTTTGTGGCAATGTAAAAATTGGCGAAGGTTCCCAAGTTGGTGCTGCAGCTGTTATAAATCCAAATATTACAATTGGCAAATGGGCTACCATCGGCGCCGGAGCAGTCATAATTAAAGATGTCCCAGACGGTGTTACGGTAGTGGGGAATCCTGGTAGAACAATTTAAAATAATAAGAAATAATGTCCTTTTTTTCTATTATACCGTAAATATATTGTCACTTTTTTCCGTTGTACTGTAAATATTTAGCCACTTTTTTCCGTTTTATATTATTTTTTGTATTTTTGGTATATGATTAAGCGAACTATCACCAATACTATTAAAGATAAATTAAAGACAGGTAAAGTGATTATCATCTTTGGGCCAAGGCAAGTAGGTAAAACTACTTTGTTACAAAGTATTTTTAATAAAAAACAAGACTATCTTTGGCTAAATGGAGATAATATTGATGATAGAATGCAACTCGAATTAGAATCATTTACACGTTTTAAAGCAAATTTAGCCAATAAAAAACTACTTATAATTGACGAAGCTCAAAGAATATTGAACATTGGTTTAAATTTAAAAATTATTCATGATCAATTGAAAATTCCTATTATTGCAACAGGTTCTTCTGCATTTGAATTAGCCAATAAAATCAATGAGCCTTTAACGGGGCGTAAATTTGAATACCAATTATACCCATTGTCTTTTGAAGAATTGGCTGAACATTTTGGTATGTTTGAAGAATCCAAAAACCTTCCTAATCGCTTACTATACGGCTCTTATCCAGAAGTTATAACTAATGCAGGTAATCAAAAAGAAATTTTACAAAACTTAGCATCAAGTTATTTATATAAAGATATTTTAGAGTGGAATAAGATTAAAAAATCAAATAAACTACTAAAATTATTACAAGCAATTGCTTTTCAAATAGGGAATCAAGTTTCTTATAATGAATTAGCAAATTTAGTAGGCATTAATAAAGAAACCGTTGAAAATTATATAGATTTATTAGAAAAATCTTTTGTTATTTTTACCCTTAGAAGTTTTAGTAGAAATCTACGTAACGAACTAAAAAAATCAAAAAAAATATATTTTTATGATAATGGTATTCGTAATACTTTAATCAATAATTTTAATCCCATTGAGTTAAGAAACGATGTAGGTGCCTTGTGGGAAAATTATATTATAAGCGAACGCATAAAATATGCTAGTTATCACCAAATCTATAGCAATAAATATTTTTGGAGAACTAAATATCAACAAGAAATTGATTATTTAGAAGAAAGAGAAGGAAAACTTTTTGCTTATGAGTTTAAATGGAATACTCATAAAAAAGTAAAAATTCCCAATTCGTTTATTAAGGCATATCCTGATTCCGAGACACAAATTATTACACCAGATAACTATTTTCAGTTTATAACAAAACAAGATGAATAAAAAAAAAGTATGGCTTTCCTCTCCCCACATGGGTGGAAACGAAGAAAAATACGTGCAAGAAGCTTTTGATACCAATTGGATCGCCCCCCTAGGGCCCAATGTCAATGGATTTGAAAAGGATTTAGAAAACTATATAAATGACTCATCCTCTATTGCTACCTTAGCATCCGGTACCGCTGCCATTCATTTAGCGCTGATTCTTTTAGGAGTTAAAACCGGTGATTTGGTACTCTGCCAAAGCTTTACTTTTTCGGCATCTGCCAATCCCATAACCTATGTAGGAGCCCAACCTATTTTTATAGATAGTGAATCGGATACTTGGAATATGAATCCCGAATTGTTGGAAAAAGCAATTTTGGATAGTATTCAAAAGGCTAAAAAACCAAAAGCCATTATGATCGTACACCTATATGGTATGCCGGCAAAAATGGAAGAAATTCAACGTATCGCAGACCAATACGATATTCCTATAATTGAAGATGCCGCTGAAGCTCTAGGCAGTCAATACAAAAATCAAAAATGCGGTATTCTAGGAAACTTTGGTATTCTTTCGTTTAATGGAAATAAAATCATCACTACTTCGGGTGGTGGTGCTTTGGTGTGTAAAACGGAAAAAGACAAACAAAAAGCTATTTTTTTAGCAACCCAAGCTCGTGATGATGCACCGCATTACCAACACTCTGAAATAGGCTATAATTATAGAATGAGTAATGTTGTAGCAGGTATCGGACGTGGGCAGATGCAAGTTATCGACAAACGCGTTGCCCAACGAAGAGCTAATTTTGAATATTATAAAAAACACCTATCTTCCCTTTCTAATATCAGCTTTTTAGAAGAACCCACCGGATTGTTTTCCAATCGATGGCTGACAACTATTTTAACGGATTCCTTTGAAACTCGAGAAAAAATTCGACTCGCTTTAGAAGAAAAAAATATCGAAGCGCGTCCGCTGTGGAAACCCATGCACTTACAACCTGTTTTTAAGGACTACAAAGCCTATATCAATGGTATTTCTGAAGATTTGTTTATGCGCGGTTTGTGTTTACCCAGTGGTTCAAACCTGACAGAAACAGATTTACAACGTGTAATAACTGAGCTACTTTCTGTGACTTGATTGGCGTAGTTTTATCCATCAAAATATGGGGCAACGCCTTATGTCAATGAAATAAAGATAAACAAACACCAAGATCTAATCCTTTTTGATGAAAATGATTTATGGGAATGGTTTATGGGAATGATTTATAATGCCCTTTCAGGGCGTGTGTTTGTGTCGATTATTTATCTTATGGCGTTGCCATAAGCTAATATATTTATGGCTT
>JAOZTK010000114.1:3507-6813 GCA_029942185.1 Flavobacteriaceae bacterium | reverse complement strand
ACGGATTTTATTTAGAGCAAATACCTTATTTACTGACAAGAACTGTACTAAAATTAGTATCATGCCGGATATTTGTCGCAACTGCAAAAGCAAATCCAAAGCAGCCAGAAAGCTTGACCAAAAAGAATTAGAAAAATTGGGTCATAATTGCCACCGCGTTATTTTTCAAAAAAATGAGCGGATTATGATTCAAAATGCTCCATCTTATACAATTGTCTTTATCCAAAAAGGGCTTGTCAAAGTACATGCGATGGGTCCCGAAAAAGAACAAATATTACGAATTGTCAAAGGGCCGGCTTATCTCGGCATACCCACAACAGTCGTAGCAAAAATCAATCAATATTCTGTAACGGCCCTATCTAAAACAAAGGTTTGTTTTATTGGATTTGATCTTTTTAATGAGTTTGTAACTCATAACAGCGCATTTGCGTATGAAATAATTGTCGAATTGTGTAAAAGTGAGCTATACAATTATAAAAGATGTATCAATCAACTACAAAAACAAAGTTCTGGTAAACTTGCAGAAGCCTTGTTATACTTCTCAGAAGAAATATTTAATACTGAAAATTTTAAATTACCATTGACTAGAAATGAATTGGGAGATTTAACCTGCAATTCCCGAGAAACCGTTTCTAGAATTCTTTCTGATTTTTCCGCTAATAAGATCCTAAAAATAAAAAAGAATTTTATCTCGATATTAGACAAAGAACAATTAGAACGCATATCCAAAATAGGATAGAATAGCTATTTTAACCGCAAAGGACGCAAAGCAAAAAATGCAAAAATCACAGAAATACAAGTTGCCATCATTTTTTGTATTTTAGTGTTTTTTTAATCTATGAATCCCACAAGTACTTCAAAACGCATTCTATCGGTAGATATTTTTAGAGGAATGACCATCGTTCTGATGATTCTAGTCAACACACCCGGGACTTGGAACAGTATTTACGCGCCTTTTAAACATGCTGTTTGGCATGGTTGTACGCCAACTGATTTAGTCTTTCCTTTCTTCTTGTTTATAGTGGGAACATCAATTGTCTTAGCCTATAGTTCTAAAAAGAAAAACAAAAGTTTTAAAACATATATCAAAATCTTTAGCAGAGCTGCTAAACTTGTAGTATTGGGTTTATTTTTAGCTGGTTTCTTAGTGAAATTTCCGTTTTTTAAACCCTTTTCTGAATTGCGCTTACCCGGAGTCTTGCAACGTATAGGTTTGGTGTTCTTTATCGCTACCCTATTATATCTGCAAAGTAATTGGAAAACGCTGTTATTTATTTTTGTTTTTATACTCGTCGGATATTGGCTGCTAATGACTCAAATACCCATTCATGGCGAATTACCACTTTTGACAAAAGAATCCAATCTAGCGGCTTATCTCGATTTAAAAATTCTTACGCAAGCTCATATTTGGAAGCCTGAATATGATCCGGAAGGTTTATTGAGTACCCTACCTTCTATTGCAACAGCGATAATGGGAATGTTTTTGGGATTCCTTTTAAAACAAGATCATTACAGCAAAAAACAAAAATTAACCTATAGTATTGCAATCGGGATTATAAGCATATTAGCCGGAAGTCTTTGGAGTGTTGTTTTCCCACTTAACAAAGCTTTGTGGACGAGTAGTTTTGTTTTATATACAGGAGGTTGGGCTTTTATAATTTATAGTGTTATTTACTATCTCACAGAAATAGCACACTTGAAAAAATGGGGTATTCCTTTTATTTATTACGGTTCTAATGCAATCAGTGTTTATTTTTTATCGAGCTTTATTGCAAAAACATTCTACCTGACGCATCTTCCGAACGGTCAAACTCCTCATAGTTTTCTTTACAATACATTTTTTACTTCCTGGATTTCAATTCCTAAATTGAGTTCCTTGATGTACGCTTTTAGTGTGATTTTAATCTATTACTTTTTGGCGCGTTTTCTCTATAAAAAGAAAATTTTTATTAAGGTATAGTGTATTTGGCTATGCCACAGAGGTACTCAGAGAAAATACAGAGGGACACAGAGAAAAACTTTGTGTAACTTTGTATCTTCTCTGTGCTCTTTGTATAATAGCGTATTAAATGACACCACTGAGAGACAAAAAAACCAAAATCGTAAATTATAAACATATATGTACAGCTCTAAAATAACCGGAATGGGATTTTACGTCCCGGACACTATCGTAACCAATGATGATTTATCCAAAATAATGGACACGAACGACATGTGGATTCAAGAAAGAACAGGAATAAAAGAAAGGCGTTGGATTCAAAAAGGAAGTGAGGACACATCAGCTGTAATGGGTGCAAAAGCGGCTAGAATCGCTATTGAAAGAGCCGGTTTGGAAAAAGAGGATATTGATTTTATCGTTTTTGCTACTTTAAGTCCGGATTATTATTTCCCCGGCGGAGGAGTTATGGTTCAAGATTTATTAGACATGCCTACAGTAGGTGCATTAGACGTTCGAAATCAATGTTCCGGTTTTGTGTATTCTATGTCAGTTGCAGACCAGTTTATCAAAACAGGAATGTATAAAAATATACTCGTTATCGGAGCCGAATACCATTCAAACGGTTTGGATAAAACAACTCGCGGCAGAACTGTTGCCGTACTTTTTGGTGACGGAGCAGGAGCCGTGGTACTATCCAGAAATAAGCAAAAAGACAAAGGAGTTTTATCGACTCATTTACATTCGCAAGGGAAATTTGCCAAAGAATTATCCGTTACCAAACCCAATATTAGAAATTGGATTCCCTATTTAATGGAAAATAAAGACGATCTCTCCTATTATCCGTATATGGATGGACAAAAAGTTTTTAAGCATGCTATCGTACGTTTTTCAGAAGCGATTCAAGAAGGTCTACAAGCAAATAATCTAACTGCGGATGACATTGATCTTTTTATACCACATCAAGCAAATTTGCGGATTACTCAATTTGTTCAAAGAAGATTTAAACTGTCGGATGATCAGGTGTACAGCAACATCCAAAAATATGGAAATACAACTGCAGCATCCATCCCTATTGCGCTTTGTGAAGCCTGGGAAAAAGGAAGAATCAAGGATGGAGATCTTATTGTTATCGCAGCCTTCGGTAGTGGTTTTACATGGGGCAGTATTGTAATCCGATGGTAAGAAATGTTTGATATAGATTCCCTTAGCCTTTTACAAACCGGTTTACACTACAGCTTACACCTCTTATTTCCCGCATTAATAGCTTGGGTTTTTTACAAAAAAATATGGAAAAAAGTCTGGCTTATTATGCTTGCTACAATGCTAATTGATTTAGATCATCTATTGGCAAATCCTATTTTCGACCC
>JAOZTK010000114.1:0-3407 GCA_029942185.1 Flavobacteriaceae bacterium | reverse complement strand
TCTTCCAAAACATCCGGATTTACCAAAACAAATTCTGTTCTTCGATTTAAGGAATGCTCTTTCTCCGTACATTTTGGTCTGGCATTATCGACACATCTATTAACAGGTTGTGTTTCTCCATAACCTTTAGCATATATCCTACTAGGATCAATACCTCCATAATTTCTAATAAAATGAACAGTAGATTGTGCACGTCCTTCTGCAAGTTTCATATTGTAGTCATTAGAACCTCGACAATCCGTATGCGATCCTCCTTCGACAATAACTTTTGGATACTTGTGCATAAAAGCGATTACCTTTTCTAATTCAATGGCTGCTCTATTGGTAATCTTATATGAATCATAATCAAAATAAATGGATTCGATATCAATAATTATCTTTCCTCGTTCTTTTATAACTTCCGGCGTCAAGGCAATATTAACTATGACCTCTTCTCCTGCAATATCCGTTGTTTTAACGCTATGCTCTTTGTCAATAAACAAAGTTTTACTCGCTTTAACTAGATATTTAGTGGAACATGGAGTTTCGTAAGAAAACATTCCATCTTCACCCACCTTAATTTTATACAAAGTTTTGCCTTCCATATCCAATATCTCCACTAAACTACCTGAAAGCAACTCGTTATTAGTAGCACTGGTAATGACTCCCAAAATTGTATTATTACAAACAATAGGAATGGGTTCTTCTTCTACAACCGGTTGTAATTTATTAGAAGCAAAATAATAAATGTCATCATCACCCTTTCCATTAGGTCTATTTGATGAAAAATACCCTTCATTTAAATTCGCACTCAACATAAAAGCAAAATCGTCCCGCCTGCTGTTAAAAGGTTCTCCAATATTTTGAATAGCTGCCAACTCTAACTCATCACTATCTGTCTTAAAAATATCCAATTTTCCCATACCCTCATGATAATCCGATGAGAAATATAAGGTTCCGTCCGCTGCGATAAAAGGAAACATCTCCCTTCCCGGGGTATTCACATTTCCTCCTAAATTTTCCGGTAGTGTAAAAGTTCCTGTTTCTTTAATAGCTACTTTAAAAATATCTGTTTTCCCAACAGTTCCTGGCATATTAGAGGTGAAATACATAGTTTTCCCATCCAAACTCAAAGTTGGATGTCCGTTGCTATATTCATTACTATTATAAGGAAAAGGCACAATATTATTCCATTCGCCATTCTCATCTACATCGGCAATATAAATTGACAATTTCATCTCTCTGGTCGTCGATAAAAACTTCTTATTCTTATAATAACTATTTCTGGTAAAGTAAACCCTTGTGCGCTCTTTATTGTAAACAGCATTGGACTCATGATAACGGGTATTCGCTTTACCTTTAAGGCTTTCATACGAAGTTACATTTCCGGATTCATCGACATCTCCCACATAAAAATTTAAAAATCTTTGCCCATTACCTTTCCATTTCTTATTTCGATTATCCTTATCCTCTCGTGTAGAAGAAAATAAAATTTTATCTTTTCCAACATAGGCAACCCCAAAATCAGAATCAAATGAATTTATCGTCAAATTTATAATTTCAAATTCATCCGTATGATCCGGTACATTTGTAGGCCTTTCAGTTGTCCCTTCAATCTGGGAAAAGATGGGCAAACCCATCAATAATACAATCAATAATACGCTATATCTATTCATAATAACTATTTTTTAGAAAAACCTTGGTGAAATAATATCATAGGTGGTTAATAAATCAAACAAAATTATCAACTCATGAGATCCACTACTAAACTTACTTAATTCAGTAAGCGTAAAATCATAAGCATAACCAATCCGGAGATTGTCCGTAACACGCGCTCCTATCATTACACTGACAGAATCATCCCATCTATACGAAGCTCCTACTTCATAGGTTTCGTCATATAGGAAATTTGCAGAGAAATCCATTGATAAAGGCACTCCCAAAGTTCCTTTTGCCATTATAGAGGGCTTAAAACGCCACGCATAAGTCAAATCAAAAACATAGCCGGCCGTTAAGAACATGTGACTCTTTTTACCTATACCGGTTATCAAACCTCCACTTTTTTCTAAATATTCGGTTTTTAACAGATTGGGAACAGACAGACCCACATAATAAAGATCACTGTAATAAAAGACGCCAAATCCAAAATTGGGTTTTGCATTTGCGAGATTCTCCTGAAAATTAATATCGGGATTGTTGGTTTGCAAATCTATCAATAGCGCATCGATAATACTGACACCTGCTTTAATCCCAAATGACAAATTATCATAATACCCAACCGGAATCGTATACGAATAATCGGCAAAGATATATTGCTCGTTTATCGGACCTATTTTATCGGCATAAACTGATACCCCTAAACCCATACGCTTTGTAATAGGTGAATGTACCGAAAGTGTCGCTGTCTGTGGAGCCCCCGGAACTCCTGCCCATTGTGTACGACCCAATAAGGAAATACTTAAAGTTCCCTTTTTCGAACCCACATACGCAGGATTCAAAATATTCATATTGTACATATACTGGGTGTACTGCGCATCTTGTTGGGCTTTCGCCTCTTCCGGATTGATACATACTAATCCGATGGTCGCTAACAAAATTAAAAATAACCTTTTCATGTGTTTAACTTTTTAATTATTTAGAGTTAACAGCTGTGACTCACTTTTAGTAAATCTGTGAGCCAACAACTGTCCTACTCGTTTTATCTGTTTAAAAATTGATAATTAATCACGTTTCATATAAATCCAATCAACCAATGGTTGTCTAATACCATCATTGAAATCTAGTATAAAATAATAGGTACCTGTTGGCACTGCTACATCTTTTTTGATTACCGCTTTTCCATTTGACATTCCATCCCACCATTCCGGGTTTGTACTTCCCTTATTCTCATAATCATATACCTTATTACCCCATCTGTTAAAAATCTGTAAGGTGAAATTCGGATAGTATTGATACAATCCTACTATTTCAAAGGTCTCATTGGTATTATCATCATCCGGTGAGAATGCATCGGGTATAAAGATAAAGTCTAATATAACCTCTACTCTATTCGAATCAACACAATCAAGAGAATCTTCATTCGGATCATCTCCACATACGGTAGCAATATTATCAATATCACCATCATTGTCATAGTTACCAAATTCATCCAATCCAAAATGTATTAGCGTTTCCCAAGTCACGGTATGTGTACCACTAAAGATCCATACTTCATCTACATCTAACTTGCCATCATTGTCTTCATCACCACTTACATAACTTAGATCATCAATAATAGCGTCATACACATCTATATTGCTTATAGCAAAAGTAGCTGTATTGGTTACCGTAATCGTATACGTGATTACATCGCCTTCATCGTGTACTTCCAAGACATCTGCTTCTTTTAAGACAGCAAAGACAGGTTCTCCATCGTTGGTGTAGTCGAT
>JAOZTK010000113.1 GCA_029942185.1 Flavobacteriaceae bacterium | reverse complement strand
GTTTTGTGTTAATGTTAACATAAATAAGGTTTAATCATTAATTTTACACAGAATATTGTAATAAACTTCAATTATTCACGCTTATATTTGTACAAGTCTTTTTATAAATTTGATTACAGAAACCTTACATATCAAAAACATGCTTTGCAGCTGTTGTCTAAGACTCATCAAATTTGAGTTTGAACATGTGGGAATACAAATTGATACGATCAGGCAAGGTGTTGCAGAGATTTCATTTGATTCAAAGAAAAATTCGTTCAAACAAATAGAGGAAATCTTGAAAAGGAACGGTATGTCCTTAATTAAAACTCGTGAACAAAAGATTGTTGAAAAAATTAAAATAGCGGTCGTAGAGTTGATACATCATTCTAATAATATAGATTCAGTTATAAAAAAGTCTGAGTACTTAGTTGAAAAATTAGGTATGAGTTATCAGCAACTTTCTAAGATGTTTTCGAAACATGAAGATATTACGTTAGAACGTTATACTATTTTAAACAAAATAGAACGTATAAAAGAATTAATCGATCAAGAAGAATTTACATTAAGTGAAATAGCTTACATAATGGATTATAGTAGTGTACAATACCTTTCTAATCAGTTTAAAAAAGAAACAGGGATATCCGTTAGTGATTATAAAAAAAGTGATAAATCAATAAAGAGAAGTTTAGATAATTTATTAAATGTATAGTTATGAAAATAAGAAACAATATAGCCATTTCAGATAGTGGTTTTGTGTTTGATTCCAATAATGGAGAGTCTTTTACTTTAAATAAAATAGGTTTAGAGATTTTACAAATGTTAAAAAACAGTCGAACTGAAGAAGAAATTACACAAAAAATCGTAAAAAAATATGACGTGGATATAGAAACTTTTGAACAAAATTATTTTGATTTTGTGGGCATGTTGCGCCATTTTAACCTTTTTGAAAACGAATCTTTTTGATGGATTAATAATCTGCTAAAATTAACTGATGAAAAAAATTCAATTAACAATAGGAGTCACAGGTTTAAATAATACGGATAACCCCGGACCCGGAATACCTGTTATCAGAGCTTTACGGGATTCTCATGATTTTGAACTTCGTATTATTGGTTTGGCTTATGAAAACCTAGAACCGGGAATTTACATGAAAGATTTGGTGGATAAAACCTATCAGATACCTTATCCGTCGATTGGAGAAAAAGACTTTATTCAACGATTAGAATATATCAATAATAAAGAGAACCTTGATATTATTATTCCAAACTTTGATGCAGAATTACATACTTTTATGAAATCAAAAGAGCATTTGGAATCCATAGGAATTAAAACATATTTACCCACTTTTAAGCAGTTTGAGGAACGTGATAAAACAAATTTACCGGGATATGGAGAAAAATATGAAATAAAAGTTCCTTTTAGTAAGCCGGTCGTAAGTTATGCAGATATTGATAATTTAGAAAAGAATTTTGATTACCCGGTATTGGTAAAAGGGAAGTTTTATGATGCCTACATAGCCTATAATAAAGAGCAAGTAATCACTCATTTTAATAAAATATCGGCAAAATGGGGGGTTCCGGTTATTGTTCAAGAATTTATAAGAGGCACTGAAGTCAACATGGTTGCTTTAGGAGATGGGGAAGGTAATACTATTGCTGCAGTGCCGATGCGCAAACAGTATATTACAGACAAAGGAAAGGCTTGGGGAGGTATTACCATTGGAGATGAAGAACTGTTAAAACTGACTACAAAGCTAATTAAAGAAACAAAATGGCGAGGTGGTATGGAGATAGAAATGATTAAAAACGCCAAGGGAGACTATTATCTGATTGAAATTAATCCAAGAATACCGGCATGGGTTTATCTAGCGGTGGCAGCAGGTCAAAATATTCCTGAAGCATTGGTGAAATTAGCCTTAGGAAAAAAAGTTCCCCCTTTTAAATCATATGAAATAGGTAAAATGTTTATTCGCTACTCGTATGACATGATTGGAGACATTGCACAATTTGAAAAACTCTCTATGAGTGGAGAATTATAGATTTATTTTAAAATAAGAAATATGAAAAAATTAAAATACGAACGTCCAATTATCAATAAGATACAATCCGGAATGCCGGATAAATTTGGGATGAGCACAAGGGTGCAAACCATATCT
Organism: Flavobacteriaceae bacterium; assembly: GCA_029942185.1. Classification (GTDB taxonomy): domain Bacteria; phylum Bacteroidota; class Bacteroidia; order Flavobacteriales; family Flavobacteriaceae; genus DQTL01. The sequence continues at coordinate 4,777 of JAOZTK010000113.1, read as the reverse complement.
GATGTTGAAGGCATACCGGTTGTTAATATTATAAAAAACTATGGTTCGCCAACTTTTGTATTATCCGAGCAAACGATTAGAGATACCTATCAAGAAGCACGTGAAGCTTTTACAACAAGATACCCTAAAGTGCAATTTGCATGGTCGTATAAAACGAACTACTTAAATGCCGTTTGTAAAATATTTCATTCAGAAGGCTCTTGGGCTGAAGTAGTTTCAGGATTTGAATATGATAAAGCTATAGATAATGGGGTAAAAGGTGCTCATATTATTTTTAATGGACCTGACAAATCAGATGAATATTTGGCTAAATCTATAGAAAATGATTCGTTTATTCATATAGATCATTTTGACGAGTTTTATTCACTCATTCGGATTGCTGCTAAGTCGAGTAAAAAGGCAAAAGTAGCGATACGAGTCAATATGGATACGGGTATTTATCCACAATGGGATCGTTTTGGATTTAATTATGAAAATGGTGATGCTTGGAATGTGCTAAACAAAATTATGTTATCCAAGGATTTAGAATTGGTTGGATTACACACACATATTGGCACCTATATTCTTACTCCTAATGCTTATGGAGTTGCAGCGAGCAAATTAGCCGAATTGGCTGTACGTGTGTATCGAAAATTTAATTATGTGATTAGTTATATAGATATGGGTGGTGGTTTTGCTTCAAAAAACACTTTAAAAGGAGCTTATTTGCCGGGAAAAGATACCTGTCCAACATTTGATGATTATGCGGAAAGTATCACAAATGCATTAATTAATTCGGAAATTCAACCGGAAAATTTACCCACATTAATATTGGAAACAGGTAGGGCACTTATTGATGATGCAGGTTATCTAGTGGGAACAGTTCTTGCTAATAAACGATTAGTCAGTAGCCGTAGGGCTACAATAATTGATATAGGAGTAAATTTATTATTTACTAGCTTTTGGTATGAACATGAGGTATATCCTGTGAAAGAAGTATCAGAACAAACAGAAGATACTACTATTTATGGCCCTTTGTGTATGAATATTGATGTGATTAGGGAAGTTATCAAATTCCCACTTTTACAAAAAGGAGATCCTGTTATAATTCCAAGAGTAGGTGCTTATAACATGACACAATGGATGCAATTTATCACACTTAGACCCAATATTATTTTGATTGATACTTCTAAAAATATACATGTAATTAGAGAGGAAGAAACGAATGAAGTTTTTAGTCGACAAGAAAAGCTTCCGGAGCATTTAAGTTAATTATTTATTTGCAAGAAAAATCATAATATTGCACTAGAATATCAGGGCTCGTATCTTAAATCTGTCACATGAATAAACAAAAATCATTAACACTCAACTCCTTTTGGGAAGCTATTATTACTAGCTATTCACAAGTATTTTTCTCGGATAATAAGTGGTTTGGTTTTATGCTATTGGTGGTTAGTTTTTTTGATATTTGGGCGGGTATTTCAGGTTTTTTGGCAGTACTTACAACTATTGGTATAGCTTTATCTTTAGGTTTTAGTCATTTTCAAATACAAAAAGGAAGTTATAGTTTTAATAGCTTGTTAGTGGGTTTGGGAACGGGTTTGATGTTTACTCCCGGTATAGAACTATTTGTAGTAGTGTTTTTTGCAGCACTTATTACTTTTATTATAACAGTGACTTTAGAAGGTTTTTTTGCTAAATATGCCTTGCCTTTTTTGAGTATTCCTTTTCTTTTAGGAATGTGGATCATCGTCTTGGCGAGTAGGGATTTACAGAGTATCGGGCTTAGTGAACGAGGAATTTATACCGCTAATGAATTGCATTCCGTAGGAGGAAATGTTTTAGTAAACCTTTATAATTGGTGTCAAAATCTAGAAATACCACATGTAATAACTACCTATTTATATTCCTTAGGTGCTATCTTTTTTCAGTATAGTTTGCTCGCAGGATTTATTATAGCCTTAGGTGTTTTAATGTACTCACGTATTTCTTTTTTATTATCCTTGGTTGGTTTCTTAACTGCTTATTATTTTTATAGTTTTTTAGGTGCTGACATTGCGCAGTACGGCTATACATACATTGGTTTTAATTTTATTCTTACTGCAATTGCTATAGGAGGTCATTTTATTGTGGCAAGTAAGCAATCTTTTTTATGGGTTCTGTTACTGTTGCCGATTGTAGTTTTAATGACTTTGAGTTTGACTAAAGTCTTGTTACCCTATCAACTTTCTATTTATTCATTGCCTTTTAACATTGTAGTGTTATCATTTTTGTACCTACTAAAATTACGTGTAAAAACAGACAGCAAATTAAAAGGAGTAGCTCTGCAATTAAATAATCCTGAAAAAAACAGTTACTATCAAGAACAAGCTGAAAATCGTTTTAAATGGTTGCAGTATTCTCCTATTTCTCTACCCATGCACGGACTTTGGACTGTTTCACAAGCAGAAGATGGAGCGTATACCCATAAAGGGGAATGGAAATATGCATGGGATTTTGTGATTACTGATAGAAATAGCAAAGAGTTTAAAAATAAAGGAGATTTTGTCGAGGATTATTTGTGTTATGGAAAAACAATTATAGCACCGGCCTCAGGTACAGTTGTGGAAATTGTTGACGGAATAGAAGACAATACAATTGGAGATATGGATATATTGAACAATTGGGGAAATACAATTGTCATAAAACATACCGATTATGTTTACTCTCAAATAAGTCATATTAAAAAAGATAGTTTTAAAGTAAAAAAAGGCAATTTTGTCAAAAAAGGTGAAGTGCTTGCACAAGTTGGTAGTTCGGGGAGATCGCCTTATCCGCATATACATTTTCAACTACAGGCTACTCCTTCTGTAGGGTCTAAAACATTGGATTATCCTATTGACCATTTTATAGATGGAAGAGGGAATTTTGTAAATTATTTGAAACCAAAATTAGACGACCAAATTTCAAATATTAAAACTACAGAATTAATCAGCAGAGCTTTAAAGTTTATTCCCGGACAAGTATTAAAAGTAGTCATACAAAATAATGATACAACAATTCATGAAACCTGGCAGGTAAAAACAGACTTTTATAATAATGTATATATTGTCAACCCGAAAACGAATAGTTATGCCTATTTATATCAGGATGGAGCGGTGCATTATTTTCAGAATTATTCAGGGAGTAAAAATACAGTATTGTCTCATTTTTATCTTGCATTGTTTCAGGTTCCGTTGGGCTTTTATCCGGGAATGGAAGTTAAAGATAGAATCCCTTCTAATCTGATTTTTCCAAAATGGAGGATGGTGTTTCAAGATTTTTTAATTCCATTTATAACCATATTTAAAGCTAATTACAAACTAAAGTATGTTTTGATTGACAATGAAATGCTTCCAAAACGAATTGAGTTAAGGTCTTGGATTACCAAAAAGATATTTAATAAAGAGAAGGTTAATAAAGAATATATAATTACTATTTCTGAAAAAGGAATGATAAAAATTACAACAGACAATATGATGATAAATATTACAAAAGAATAATAAAATGAAAAAAATCGTATTTTTATTTATTATGCTTATTGGGTTCACATTTTTAGCTCAAGAGTCTCTTAATTACCCGGTGATAGACAAACTCACCTATAAACAATATTTGGATGCAGATTGGAAAGCACTGATTAAAACGGGTAAAGAATCTTTAGATGCCGGTATTGATTTTTATTATTTACAAGTTAGAATGGGTGTCGCTTATTTTGAGCAAAATAAATTTCGACAATCAATTAAGTATTTTAAAAAAGCTTATACGCAAAACAGCACAGATGAATTTGTCGCAATATATTTATACAAAGCTTATAGCTATTCAAACAGGCTTGACGATGCCAGAAAATTAGCCAATGGATTTTCAAATACATTAAAGGAACAATTAGAATTAAAAGGTAGCCCCATTTTTTCATCTGTATATGTAGAGAGTAAATTTGATGATTGGGATGATTATCAAATTGAAATGGGAAGTACTGATCGATTGGAGCAGACGCTCAGAAAAGACTTTAGATATTATTCAATAAATTTTGAACACTTAATAAATGCAGATCAGAAGTTCACTTGGGGTTATACTAATATTGCGGTTCAAAATTTGATAACGACATTGGATGGATTTAATAATTCAGATAGTTTTAACCGTGACATCAAACAAAACCAAATCTATCTGAGATATGGAAAACAGAATAATTGGGGATCTAATTTTTCCATTTCATTGAATTATATTTTATTGAGTTTTGATGATTATGCGTTTTATCAATCGAAAGCTTATGGTGGAGGAAATAATAGTGGAATAAACAAAGTTTATACACATGCAATTGCGGCAAATTTGTCGTATTTAAAAGATATTTCATTGTTTAAAATTGGGATGAGTACATCTATTTCTTCCTTAAATGAATCATTTCAAATACAGCCTGGAATTGATGTTGTCTTCTACCCTTTTGGGAATACGAATCTTTTTACTACAAGCAACTTTATACAGCAATTTGATTTTGATAATAAGGAGGTGGGTACAGAATTTGTCTTTAAACAAGGCTTAGGATTCAGGATTTTAAAACTATATATAGAGCCTTATTTGTCATGGGGAAAGATGACTAAATTTACAGAAAGTGACGCATTTGTTATCTATAATAGTGCAGACTATATTCAAGACAGAAAAGGGGTTAAAATGTACTTATATTTATTTAAAAAAAGATTGGTTTTATATGCTGAATATCAGGCTTACGACAAAATAAACACCTATGAACTTAACGGAACAATAAATCAAATTGAATATAATTATC
>JAOZTK010000112.1 GCA_029942185.1 Flavobacteriaceae bacterium | reverse complement strand
CTGATTAAGTCTCTTGAGTAGGATGTTTTATTATTATCTATATATCCTAATCGCACATCTTTTACTTCAAAAGTAGCCGCATAGGATAGTATAAGAATTTGAATGATGGGAACAATAAAAATAATAGGCAGCATCGCTTTATTACGAAAGATCTGCTTAAATTCTTTTTGTACTATAATTAATATTGTTTTCATAATTAAATTAGCTGATTGGCAAATGTGTAGATTAGCAAATGTGCCTGTTGTTTTTTATTAATTATTGTTTTTAACTGTTAAATATCTTTAATTTATAAATCATTTATCTTATTCTTACATCTATAAACATAGCGAATTAGCAAATCAGCTAATTAACTAATCTACAAATCAATTATTCCAATCGTATTTTATATTTCTTAATACTCAGTACTATAAAAAATAGGGTCATTCCAAATAATATCAAAGTTTCTTTCCATAAAACAGCAATTCCTACTCCTTTTAACATAATCCCTTTAAGGATAATAATATACCAGGTTGCAGGGATAATATTGCTAAAGAATTGTAAGGCTTTTGGCATACTAGCGATCGGAAAAATAAATCCTGATAACAAGATAACAGGTAACAACAATCCCATTAGTGAAATCATCATAGCTGTTTGTTGCGTTTCTGAAATGGTCGAAATTAATATTCCCAATGCTAAGGCACTCACGATAAATAATACACTTTCTAAACCTAACAATAAAAAGCCTCCTTGCATAGGCATTCCAAATATAAAGAAGCCCATTACTAAAATTACAATCGCGTTTATTATAGATAGAAAAATGTAAGGAAAAACCTTTCCTAAGATTACTTGAAAAGGTTTTAGTGGCGACACCAACAGAATCTCCATTGTACCAATTTCTTTTTCTCGTGTGATAGAAATCGAGGTCATCATTGCAGAAACCAACATTAAAATAATGGTCATTACACCCGGGACGAACATAAAAACACTTTTGAGTTCCGGATTATAAAGCATCTTTGTTTCTGCTTTAATTTGATACGGCATTTGTATGGTTTTGTTATAACCGGCCTGATATTTTTGTAAAATAGCTCCTATATAATTATTGATAGTCATGGCGGTATTTGGCTCCGTTGCATCTGTAATTATTTGTATGTTTGCAATGCTTTCCTTTGTTAATTTTTTAGCAAAATCAGATTCAAATACTAACACAGCTTTTATCTTTCCTTGTTTAAAAATGGATTCAATCTCTTTCTGATCATAAATCATTTTATCTACCTCAAAATAAGTAGAAGCTGAAATATTTTGAATTAATTTTTGACTTTCTATATCATTTGCTTTATCAAAAACAGCTATTTTAACATTGTTAATCTCATTGGTTACCGCAAACCCAAATAATAAAATCTGTGCTATTGGCATACCAAATAGGATAAACAACGAACGTCTATCTCTAAAGATATGATATATTTCTTTTTTAATAAATCCTATAAATCGCTTCATTATGATTAATTAGTTAATTCGCGAATTAGCAGATAGTTCACACAATAATAACCAATACTCGGTTTCATCCATTTCTTTTGCTGCTTTTTTAAATTTATGAATAAAATCGTTTTTACTCTCTGCATTTTGTGCTTCTCTAACATTCCCTCCGATGGAAGTCCCAGACTTCAATAGTTGTCTTGCCATTACATATTTCCTTTTTTCTTCCAGTTTTTCTGAATACTTGATATTTTGTAAAGAAAACTGTAAAGTCAAATCCAAAATTAAATTTTCCTTTTTTCTCATTTTTTAAGATCTAATTATAATTCACTAATCAATGCATTTGCTAATCCGCTAATCTGCTAATCAACCTCGTGCCAACTTTAAAAATACATCATTCATTGAGTCTGCATTAAATTGTTTTCTAAGATTTTTCGGAGTGTCTAAGGCTTCTATTTTTCCTTCGACCATTATAGAAACTCTGTCACAATACTCTGCTTCATCCATATAGTGCGTGGTTACAAATATAGTAGTGCCATTATCTGCTTGTTTGTATATCATTTCCCAAAATTGACGTCTTGTAATTGGATCAACACCACCTGTTGGTTCGTCGAGAAAAACAATTTTAGGTTCATGAATTAAAGAAACTGAAAAAGCCAATTTTTGTTTCCAACCTAAGGGTAGTGAGCCTACTAAATTATCCGCAATCTCTTCAATCCCTAATTCAGCTATGAATTCATCTGTTTTTTTCTTAATTTGTTTTCTTGACAAGCCAAAAATTCCACCATAAAAACGTGCATTTTCACGGACTGTTAAATCATCATATAAGGCAAATTTTTGACTCATATAACCAATATTTTTTTTAATTTTTTCCGTTTCTTTATACACATCAAAACCAGCTACTTTTGCTTCTCCTGATGTGGGTTTTGAAATACCGATAAGCATTTTCATAGCAGTAGTTTTTCCGGCACCGTTAGCTCCTAAGAAACCAAATATTTCGCCCTTTTCCACTTCAAATGAAATAGAATTTACAGCCGTGAAATCTCCAAATTTTTTGGTTAGATTTTGTACGGATATTGATTTATTATTATTCATTATTTTTGTTCTTGCAAAGGTGCAAATATGCCAAGCTGTATGTGTGTTTTTAGTTTCTTACTAAAATACTTTAAATCTAAACCGCATTAAATATTATGTTGCAAGGTTTTTACATAATAATCCTTTGCGCCTTAACGAAAGATTTATTAGTTCTCTGACAATTCCATAAAAGTATCTTCAATTGTTGGTTCTGTTTCTTCTATTTTTATATTGGTATGTTCATTTTCTTTTAGATAATCTCTCAAATCCTTAGGATTAAAACCTTTGTTAGAATCGGCATAATGTACCCATTCTCCGAAAGGAAAGACAGAGTGCATTGATGAATATGATTTTAAATCTTGAATCAATTCATAGGTGTTATCCGAACTGACATTATACAACTTTGTTGGAAATCTTTTTGAGATATTCTCAGGGGTATCAATTTCTAAAAGCTTGCCGTCTTGAATTAAAGCAATTCTATCGCAAAGCGCAGCTTCATCCATATAAGGTGTGGATACTAAAATTGTAATTCCTTTTAGTTGTAAACGTTTGAGCATCTCCCAAAATTCCTTACGTGATACAGGATCAACGCCCGTTGTGGGTTCATCTAAAAACAAAACCTTAGGTTTGTGTATCAAGGCACATGACAAAGCTAATTTTTGTTTCATACCACCTGATAAAGCACCTGCACGGCGATTTTTAAAAGGCTCAATCTGCACATAGATATCTTTAATTAATTCGTAGTTTTCTTCTATCGTAGTTCCAAAAATTGTCGCAAAAAACTCCAAGTTTTCTTTAACACTTAAATCTTGATATAAAGAAAAACGCCCCGGCATATAACCAACATGATTTCGGATATCAATATAATCGGCAATAACATCTTTACCATTTACCTCCGCAGTTCCGGAGTCAGGCAATAGCAAAGTAGTCAATATGCGAAATAACGTAGTTTTTCCAGCTCCATCAGGACCGATAAGTCCAAATATTTCTCCTTCTTTGACTTCAAAAGAAACATCTTGAACTGCTTGTACTTTTCCGTAGGATTTTGATATGTTTTTTACTGAAATACTCATTTTAAATAGATATTAGACCGTTTCACTATTAGATATTAGATCGCTTCGCTTATAGATAGATTTTTCTGCATTGATATTTTTCATTAAATTTAAAACTATCTTACATCTCAATTCTCATATCTCATATCTAATTCAGCCACATTTCTGCAGGCATTCCTATCTTAAGAGAACCGTCATTTTCAACACTTACTTTTATGGCGTAAACTAGATTGACACGTTCCTCTTTGGTTTGTATAATTTTTGGTGTGAACTCTGCTTGTGAAGCAATCCAACTCACACTACCTTTATAATCTTTCATCCCGTTTGGAACATCAATTTTTAAAGTAACTTCTTGCCCAATTTTTAGATTTGCCATTTGTGGTTCACTCACATATCCTTTAAAAAACATCTGCTTCATGTCGGCAATTTTATATAGTGGTCGTCCAAATCCGGTAATCTCATAGGGTTCTACATATTTTACCAAAACAGTACCATCAACCGGGTTTATGACCTTGCTTTTTGTTATTTGATGTTCAATTTCTTTTATTTGAGCATCTAATTTCTTAACCTCATTGACAACACCAGAATTTTGAACTTCAACACTCCTGATTTGACGATTTATCACTGAAATTTGTCCGTTGATATCATCCAATTGTTTTTGCGTTCCTACTTTATCAGCAATTAAGTTTTTCACTCTTGTCTTGTTGATATTTGCAGTAGATTTTTGAGCCTTTAAAACATTAATTTGTGATAATACACCTTTTGACTTGGTATAAATCACGCTTTTAGCGACTTCTAATTGTTCTTTTTTAAGTTGTAAAATAATCGTATCAATTTGTGCTATAACTTTTCCTTTCGAGATGCTTTCACCTTCAGTGAGATCCAACTGAATTATTTTTCCATTAGACTCTGATGAAATTGTTATTTCTGTTGCTTCAAAGTTTCCGTAAGCATCGGCTTTTTGAATGTTATCATTACAAGATGACAAAGTGATTATGGTGATTAGTACAATCGTTAATTTTTTCATTTTATGATTTAATTTAATTTCACGTAAAGGCGCAAAGCTTTGTTTTATTATTTCTAGTTTCTTTATTTTTTTAGCGAAACAGTCTAACATCTATTTAAACATAATAACTTGATAATTCGCTTTTGCTAAAGCAATTTGAATTGCATGTTCTTTTTGATTGATTTCCACTGCAAGTAATTTATTTACTTCTGCTGTATAATCAGCGGTTGTTATAATATCGTGTTTGAGTTGTTTACTTGCTGTGGCTACTATTCTTTTATGCAATGCAATTAATTCTGCATCTGATTTTAAGAGCATTTGATACTTTTCAATTTCAGACACATAAGCATTGGCAGTAATGTTTTGTTGCCATTCAAAAACGGTTCTTTGATTGTCAATAATATCTTTATTGATTGCCAAAGTCTGACGTTGTTTTTTATTTGCGTTCCAGTCAAAGACACTCCATTGTAATTTTGCCCCTAGAATATAAAACTCTTGCATAGAATTGTCTAACATGTTTAATCCCGGATTTCCAACACCGGCTGTTCCAAAGGCTGAAATTTTAAGAAAATTTTTCTTGCTTAAAAGGTTAGCGTTTTGCGTAATGACTTCTTTTTGTAAATCGAATAAAGCGAGTTCAGGTCTTGTGTTTTGGTTTTCAGCTATAAAAACGTTGGGGATACTTAATTGCGTATTACTAGAGATATTTTTACCAATTACCAATCCTAATTTATCAACTAACTGTTGACGTGTAGCATTAATCTCAGTTACTTTTTGTTGCAACTCCAGTACCTTAACTTGTAAAGATTCTGTGGCATTTTCCGGTGCTACACCATTTTTAATACGACTTTCCGTTTCCGAAATCTTATGCTGTAATTGTTTTATATTTTTTTCTAGAATTTCTTTTGTTTGCTCTACTGATAAAACAGAAAAATATAGTTGATTAATTTGACTTTTTACTTGATGAAACTGAACATTAATTTCTTGTTGTTTTGCATCCGATTCTGCTTTATTGATATTCTTTTGCAAATCGATAAGCCCACCATTATAGATGAGTTGACTGGCTGTAAAAGTAGCTTTCCATTGCTCTTGATTCGGCGATTCAATTTCCATATTCGGCAAACTAAAAGGCAAACTCACAACATCAGATTGATAAGTTGCTTGCGCACCCAACTCAAATTTTGGTAATCTTTGAATTGATAAAAGCTCTTGTTCAAGCTCGTGCTGAGAATTTAATAAACCCTTTTTAGCTTGTAAAGGATAATTTGTTTCTGCAGCTAAATAACATTCATTTAAAGACAAAACTTCTTGCGATTGCGATAAAATTGTCATTTGTAATCCTATTACAAATAACAAAAATATTCGAGATCGTTTGCTACTATGAATTAATTTCATTTTTTTATTTTATTACTATTAATTGACTGTTAGATAAACCTCTTACTAGATGTTTTACCATGGGTTCAATATTGATGAAATCACCAGGGAAAAGCTTTTTATTTGTTCCATTTTCATCTTGAAAAATAATTTTTCCAGCTATACAGATTAACATGGCTGGAACTCGTATGATTTGGTTGTTTATTTGAACTCCTTCTAAAATTTGAAAGGCAGATGTTATCCCTACTTCACTTTCAAATAGTAATTCTTCAGAAATGGGTAAATTGAGAGTATGTTTATCTTTAATATTCATAAAAATACTATTTGATTTTAAGTGAGTTGATCACAAAATCAGCGACATGTGTTTTGCGTTCATCTAAAAGCTCTTGATACTCTTTGTCGTCTTTTTGTAAAACTGATTTAAATATAGGTTTCGCGACAAAAGGGAAAATACTCATCGCTACTACATTCATAATTAAATGCTCCGGTTCAATAGAACGAATTTGTCCCTTTTCAACCATCTCATTTATTTGTACTTTCATTTTATCAAAGCTATCTCCAAATTGCTTGATAAAAACATCTTGTAAAATATGTGGATTTCTGTTTAGCTCATGTACAATGAATGTTGGGATATATGAATGCTTATTAATAAGGCTGATGTAGCCATTTGTAAAATGTCTTATCTTATCAAACAAAGGTTCTTCCTTTTCTATGATTTCTCTTAATTTGGGAGCCATAATAGAAATAGCTGTTTTAAAAACTGCTTCAAATAATTTTTGCTTACTTCGATAATAATAATGTAGCATGGCTTTGTTGATTTTTGCTTTATCAGCAATTTCCTGCATACGTGCGCCATCCATTCCTTTAGATTGAAATATAGCTGTGGCAGCATTTAAAATGTTTTGTTCTGTATCTTGATTTGACATTTAACCAGGTGATTTAACTGTTTTGTTTAACCGTTTTGTTTAACCGTTTGGTTGACAAAAGTATGACAGATATTTTTATTGACCAAAA
>JAOZTK010000111.1 GCA_029942185.1 Flavobacteriaceae bacterium | reverse complement strand
TTTGGTATATGGCATCGCTATAGGATTATAGATTCTTAAGCTGTTTAATCAAAAGAAAAAACATTTAAAACTGCATTACATAGCTATAAAGAAGTGTCTTTTTTTCTCCCCACATTTCAAAACTAACTTTTTTGTTTTTTAGATTAAACTTAACGATACCATAGCTTTTTTGATAGATAACATCAGAAATTCGAAAAGGGTTAGGTTCACCTGTAAAACTAGTATAGGAATGTGTGAGTCCACTTGAAGTAAAGTCGAGAAGCTTGTATTTTTTCGATCCGATTTCTTTTAGAGATATTTCCGAAATATGTCGATCACCGGAAAGAATAATTACCCCTTTGGCTTTGCTTTTTATAATAGTAGCTTCCATTCGATCCACCTCATGTGGCATCGTACCCCATGCTTCAAATCCGTGTTGATTAGAAAGAAATTGGATACTGCTGATTATGATGTTATAATCTGCGTTTGAATTTTTGAGTTCATTTTCTATCCATACCCATTGTTTTTCTCCAAGAATTGTACCGACTCCATATTTATTGGGCTTATAACGTTTGTTCGTGTGTTTGTCTAAGCTTAAGGCAGTTCTAAAATAACGTGTGTCAAGTAGTATAATTTTGATATTTTTTCCACTAATCTTATAATTCACAACGTGATAAGTGCCTTTTTGTTTTCGTCTGGCGTCTGATTTAGATACGCCTAGAAAATCTAAATACAGTTTTTGTGATGTTTCTTTTTTTGGATACTCGGCACCTCCGTCATTGACACCGTAATCATGGTCATCCCAGACTCCAATAATTTTAACTTTATCTATAAAATTTTTATAATCTGTTTTTTTCTCTTGTTTTGTATAGCATTTAGCCAGAGTATCCATGTCCTCAGTATCACAATAAATATTGTCTCCACCCCAAATCCAAATATCGGGTTTGAGCGCTAGAATATCATTCCAAAATGGATTTTTTTTTCGTTGATTATTACCCGAACCAAAAGCTATTGTAAAATCTGATTTTTTAGATTTTAATATTTCCTGATGTGAGATAGGATTACTTGCTTTCTGTGTTTTACAGGCAGATAACCCAAAAAACAAAAAGAAGCAAAAAATATATTTCATAGATGTCTGATTTAAATTTATCTATAGGGTGAAAAATCCTAAGCTGGGATGGTTTAATATCCCATATGTGCTGAGCGGAATTTAGGTCTCAGGGCTTTCTTGATGATAAACGCCATTTGTTGTATACAAAGGTACTGTTTATGAAATAAATATTAAATTGAAACTCAAAAATTTCAAATCGTAAATTTGTATATCTTTGTCGCTTATGATGCCCAAAGAATTTTTAGAAGTAAAAGAAATATTAGCAGTCCCTAAAAACATTGTGATAGTGCCACATCGAAATGCCGACGGGGACGCCATTGGCTCTTCTTTAGCGATGTACCATTATTTAACCGATAAAAAACATCGTGTAAAAGTTGTAAGCCCTAATACTTATCCTGATTTTTTAAAGTGGCTTCCCGCTTCAGATACCGTAATACAGTACGATCATCAAAATAGACAATCAAAGAGAGCTATTGACAATGCAGATGTTATTTTTCTGCTTGATTTTAACGATTTAAGCCGTGTGGGGGAGGACATGGAAGGCTATTTAAAAAACTATAAGGGTGTTTTTATTATGATAGACCATCACCAGCAACCCAGTGATGTAGCTAGATTTTTATATACAGATACAGCTGTCTGTGCTACCGCGCAAATGTTGTATCAATTCTTAGAGAATTTGGATGATGTTGATGCAATTACTCCTGAAATTGCAACTTGTATATATACGGGGATCTTAACGGATTCAGGTTCCTTTCGCTTTCCTACGACAACGCCCAAAACACATCTAGTAGCGGCCGATTTGATTAAAAGAGGGGCAAAAAATTCACTTATTTATAACAAAATATATGATACTAATTCGTATGGAAGAGTGCAGTTGCTGGGACAAGCCCTTAAAAATTTAAGGATAATTAAGGAATATAATACAGCTTATATAACAATTACTGAAAAAGAAAAGAAAACAAATGATTTTCAAAAGGGAGATACAGAGGGAATCGTAAATTACGCATTATCAGTAAAAGGAATTGTTTTGGGTGTTTTGTTTATTGAAGATCAGGAGCAAAAAATTATAAAGATTTCATTTCGGTCTAAGGGTGATTTTTCTGTGAATCAATTTGCTCGGAATCATTATGATGGTGGAGGACATGATAATGCAGCGGGAGGTCGATCTGAAGAGTCCATGCAAAAAACGATTGATCGTTTTATAGGTTTATTACCACAATACAAAGACAAATTAGATCATTCGTATGAAGTATAGTTGGATTATATTCTGGGTGGGACTGATGTTGTTTTCCTGTGGGAATCCCAAACCACGTCAACCCATAATGCGAACAGGAAGTTTAGATATTTCGGAATCTGTCGCTTTAAATAGGAAGTTGTTGGAGCGAGAAGAACAGATTTTTAAAATGTTGATGGAGCAAGATACAATACATACTTATACCAACTCCCATCATGGATTTTGGTATGCGTATGAAGTTGAAAAACAAGAAGATTCTATAACGCCCGTAAAAGGAGATGAGGTTACTTTTGTCTATGAAATAGAATCAGTAGATGGTGAGATTATTTATTCTCAAGACGAGTTAGGTAAAAAAAAATATTCTGTAGATCAAGAGGATTTTATACAAGGTATTCAAGAAGGAATAAAATTGATGAAGCTTCATGAAAAAGTTATATTTTTGCTTCCATCTTTAAAAGCTTATTCGTACCGTGGTGATGCTAAAAGAATTAAATCAAATACTCCCTTAGTTGTAAGGGTTGAATTACTAGAAATAAAAAAATAATTAACAAATAAATTTTACAGATATGAAAAGTACAAAAGCATTATTTTTAATCCTATTAGCTATTTCATTAATTACTTGTAAATCTGCTAAGTATCCAAGTTTAGATGACGGAATGTATGCTGATATTCAGACTAATAAAGGAGATATTGTCGTAGTATTGGAATTTGAAAAAACGCCTGTAACTGTCGCTAATTTTGTATCATTAGCCGAAGGGAAAAACACATTTGTAGATGAAAAGTATAAAAACAAACGCTATTATGATGGGGTAAAATTTCATCGTGTTATCAAAAATTTTATGATTCAATCTGGGGATCCGTTAGGGACAGGAGCTGGAGGATCCGGATATAAATTTGGGGATGAGTTTCCGGTTGATCAAGAAGGAAATTTTCTATTGATACACAACGCAGCCGGAATTTTGTCAATGGCAAATTCAGGTCCAGACACCAATAGTAGTCAATTCTTTATTACGCATAGAGAAACACCGCATTTAGATGGCAAACACAGTGTATTTGGACATGTAGTAATAGGTCAAGAAGTAGTGGATAGCATTGTAAAAGGAGATGTGATTAATAGAATCGATATTATCAAAAATGGAAAAGCTGCTAAAGCTTTTGATGCACCTGATGTGTTTGCGACACATATCAAAGCTTTTGAAGAAAAAATGAAAAAGCGGGTTGAAGAACAAAAACTAAAGATTGAAAAGGCTGAGAAAGCCAGAAAGCAAATGAAAGTTTTTATTGAGGAAAATAAGAGTAAAGCAAGAACATTAGCTTCAGGTTTACGAATGATGACAACTGAAAAAGGAACCGGAATTAAACCCAAACAAGGAAGTCAGGTTCATATCAATTATGCCGGTTTTTTTGAGGATGGAAGATTGTTTGATACCAGTATTGTTTCTACGGCAAAAAAATTCAACAGTTTTGATAGTCGTAGAGATCATGCGAATGGATATCACCCTTTTCCAATGATTTACAATCATAAAGCAAGATTAATACCTGGCTTTAAAGAAGGAATGCTCAATATGGAATATGGTGAAAAAGCGGTATTATTCATTCCTTCACACTTAGCTTATGGCGAAAAGGGGGCCGGAAAAAACATTCCTCCAAACACGGATCTCGTATTTGAAATTCAAATTATGGATGATAGAGATAATAAATAATATTTTAGTCTTCAGTTTTTTAACTATTACTGTATAAATCTAATAATAAAGAAGCCACTTCATACGGAGTGGTTTTCTTTTTTGCCAATAAAAGCAATTGATCTTTAAGTTCTTTTTTAATTGCAGAGTTTGAAAAAAAATGATCTTTAAGTTTTTCGTTTATCGTGTCATAAAGCCAAAATTCCTCCTGTCTCTGACGCTTTTTTTCAAAGGATTTTGCGGTAGTTTTCAGGATATAGTTTTGGATTAAGTGCCAAACCTCAATGATTCCGGTATCCTTTAAGGCACTGCATAGAAGCACTTTTGGTTGCCATTTATCACTTTTTAACGGATAGAGATATAGTGCGTTTTCAAAAGCTGTTTTAGCTATTTCAGCATTCATTATGTTTTCGCCATCCGCTTTGTTAATTACAATGCTATCCGCCATTTCAATAATGCCTCGTTTTATCCCTTGAAGTTCATCACCTGCACCGGCTAATTTTAACAGTAAGAAAAAATCGACCATAGAGTGTACAGCGGTTTCGCTTTGCCCAACTCCTACAGTTTCAATAAGAATCACATCAAAACCGGCAGCTTCACATAAGAGTATTGTTTCACGAGTTTTTTTTGCAACGCCTCCCAAAGTTCCACCTGAAGCAGAAGGTCTTATGTAAACGTTAGGATTCTGCACCAAAGTTTCCATACGTGTTTTATCTCCTAAAATACTACCTTTGTTAATACTGCTACTCGGATCAACTGCTAAGACGGCAATTTTCTTACCCAATAAAGAAAGATGATTCCCAAAAGTTTCAATAAATGTGCTTTTTCCAACACCGGGTACGCCTGTGATACCAATACGAATGCTACTTCCTGAATAAGGTAAACAAGCTTTTATGATTTTTTGCGCTAGTATTTGATGCGAATTATTCTTGCTTTCAACTAAAGTAATCGCTTTGCTTAAAAAGGAAATATTCCCTTTTCTGATGTTTTCAATATAGGTGTCTGCCGTATAGACTTTTCCGCGTTTCGCCCTTATTTTATCAATAGAAGAACGACTGGTCTTTTTCGGAGGACTAATTCCATCTACTTCGTTTAAAGCACTTTTATGTTTTTTTATCTTACTCATTACTATACCGCAAGATAGTATTTTTCACGTAAAGAATTACTTTGTCTAAATTATAAACTTTGACAGAGCTTATTGAATCATTTTCAGTGTGTTTTTTTAAAGTAGTCTCAGGTTCTTATATTCTAGTTATATTTGTCCCTTAAAACAGAATTCAATAAAATGCCATTATATCAAAAACAAGAATTAAAGGTTTACAATTCCCTTTCCAAGATGAAAGAAGTATTTGCACCAATCCAAGAAGGTTTTGTGGGAATGTATGTCTGTGGTCCTACCGTTTATAGCAATGTACATTTGGGAAATGTACGAACCTTCATGTCTTTTGACATGATTTATAGATATTTAAAACACTTAGAATACAAGGTTCGTTATGTGAGAAATATAACCGATGCAGGTCATCTGGAGAATGATGCCGATGAGGGAGAAGATCGTATCGCGAAAAAAGCGCGAATAGAGAATATTGAGCCGATGGAGGTAGTCCAACGATACACCTTAGATTTTCATAATATTTTACAAAAGTTCAATAATTTGCCTCCGAGTATTGAACCTACTGCAACAGGTCATATTGTGGAACAGATTGAGCTTATTAAAAAAATATTGGAGGAGGGTTATGCGTATGAAGTGAATGGTTCTGTTTATTTTGATGTATTAAAATACAACGAAAAGTATCATTATGGTATTTTATCAGGTCGTATTATAGAAGATGCCGTTCATAATTCGAGAACTTTAGACGGGCAAAGTGACAAAAAAAATCCACAAGATTTTGCTTTGTGGAAAAAAGCAGAGCCCAAGCATATAATGCGATGGCCTTCACCGTGGAGTATTGGTTTTCCGGGTTGGCATTTAGAGTGTAGTACGATGAGTACAAAATATTTGGGAGAACAATTTGATATACACGGCGGTGGAATGGATTTAAAATTTCCCCATCACGAATGTGAGATAGCACAATCTGTAGCATCAAATGGCGTGCAACCCGTAAAATATTGGATGCATGCCAATATGCTTACGCTTAATGGTATGAAAATGGCAAAATCAACGGGAAATAATATATTACCAGCCGAGATTTACGAAGGAACTACCGACAAATTGAACAAAGCTTTTGTTCCTGCCGTAGTGCGTTTCTTTATGTTGCAAGCACATTATAGAAGTATCTTGGATTTTTCCAGTGAAGCAATTGAAGCAGCAGAAAAAGGATATAATAAACTAATACAGGCAGTAAAAACATTGAGCTTGTTGGCACCAAATGACACTTCTTCTTTTGACGTTTCTGCGTGGCGGCAAAAATGCTATGATGCCATGAATGATGATTTTAACACACCCATTTTAATCGCACAGCTCTTTGAAGCAGTAAAACAAATCAATCTGATTAAAGTTGCAAAGGCAACTATTTCAAAAGATGATTTACAATTGCTTAAAGAAAGTATGCAAGCTTTTACCTTTGATGTTTTGGGCTTAGAAAATGTTGATAGTAGTAAAGGGAGCGATAAATTAGAGGGTGTAGTTGCACTTTTGATAAAAATGCGAAATGAAGCACGATCCAATAATGATTGGACTTTGTCAGACAAAATTAGGGACGAGCTTAAAGACTTGGGAATTCAATTAAAAGATGCTAAAGATGGAACTACTTATTCAATTGACTCTTGATAGCTAATAGGTTTGTATTTGAAATTAGTATTTGAAATTTGGAACTGTTAAAAAAAATAGTAATCTTTCCTTTTGTGCTACTAGTACGGTTTTACCAAGTAGCTATATCTCCTTACACACCAAATTCTTGTCGCTATCAACCGACCTGTTCGCATTATACGGTAGAAGCTTTAAAAGTACACGGGCTTTTTAAAGGAGGTTGGTTGTCCATAAAAAGAATTAGTAGTTGCCATCCTTTGGGAGGTAGCGGCTATGATCCAGTTCCTCCTAAAGAAAAAAAGAGTAGCACAAAAAAAAGCACTGAGAAATAATCAGTGCTTT
>JAOZTK010000110.1 GCA_029942185.1 Flavobacteriaceae bacterium | reverse complement strand
TGAGTTTGGTGCTGATTGTTGGCATTTTTTCATTTACAGAAAGTATCCTGTACCGGCAATATGGCGTAATTTTATACGCTGTTTTAATGCCGATTATTTTTAGGTTGGTTCAATTCAAAAATGAATTAAAAAAAATCTATAAGGACAAGGGTATTGAGTAGACTTTTATAACTTGTTCTGCAATAATATCCCAATTATAAGTATTTTTAATTCTTTCTGAATATTGAATTATTTGATCTTTTTCTTTTAGTTTAGATGTCAATTTTTTAGTTAAATCATCAATATTCCCTACTTTAAAATAATTTTCAGCACCTAAATTCACTTCTAAATTAGCGGGAATATCGCTTACCAATACGTTGAGATTATAACTCATAGCTTCGAGTAAAGCAATAGGAAGTCCTTCGTGATAAGAAGGCATGGCAAAAAACAAAGCATGTGTAAAAATCTGGTTGAGTTTTTCTCCTCTGATAAAACCGGTTAACACAACACCGGCTTCTTTGGCTTCTTTTTTGAGTGCTTCGCTATAGTTTGTTTCGTGGTCGGCATCACCGACAAGCACTAATTTCACATCGGTTTTAATTCGGGAATAGGCCTTAATCAAATCTGAAAATCCTTTTTCTTCCACAAATCTCCCAACACCAATCAGGTACTTATTTTTTTTCAGCCCTAAACTTGTAATATAAGCATCATGCTTTGCCAAGGTAGGAATATTGACGCCATTGTAAATTAAATGGGCATTTTTTCTGTTGTATTTCTTCTTTAATATTGAATTGATTACTTCAGAAATAACAATGACCTCATCGGCAAATTTTGTCCCTAAATATTCTCCGAGTTTAAGAATTGATTTAGCGAGCTTCCCCCATTTTTGTCTGTCGTAATCAGGTCCGTGGTTGGTTACTACTACTTTTAATCCCAACAACTTGGCAAATGGTGTCATAATCATGGGACCAATAGCATGAATATGTAAAATATCCGGTCGTTTAACTGCGGCATAAAGTACTCCTAAAAAAGTATGTACAATCGCTTCAAATGATTTGATTTTAGGGGCGTAAATATGTTTTAACTGAACGCCTTTATAGGCTTTAAGGCTTTTGTCTTTTACATAAGGCGTCCTTGTAATAATAGTAACCTTGTGTCCTTTATCTACAATTCTGGGGTAGAGTTCTTCACAGTGTGTTTCTACACCTCCTAAAATGTCGGGAATACCTCGTGTACCGAGTACGATTATTTTCATTTTTTACTAATTCTTAGATCTCCTTGTCTAGGGTCTTGTCCAACATCATATTTTGGAATTTTATCCTTACAAACAGGACGGCCGATAATACTTTTAAATTTATTTAATAGTACCCATTTTGTGGGGTGTTGTATGTATTTTTTCATCACAGGAGCGGCTGTTCCCACCATCCAACAATTTTTGGGACAGGAACGTACCAAACCTCTTACCTTTTCAGCTTGCTCACTGTGCCACATTTCTTCAAAACTGTCCACATCTCTGATATTTCCCATACTTTCCTTCCAGTATTTTTCTTCTAGTCCGTTACAAGGATACACTTCCCCATAGGGTTCTATAAAGAAGTTTGCGGTTCCGGCTTCACAAGGCAACATCCTTTTTCCTCCCTTTATATAGTTAATCAATCCTAAATTAAAGAAGGCTCTATACCAACTTTTGGGATTGTTTTCTTTGAGTAAACGATCGATTAAAGTCTCAAAGTTTTTGATGACCACATCTTGATTGGTAATAAAATTATCATCCTTGTGAAAGTAGTACGAATTGTGGAATGCTGCCGTGGCAAATTCCATTTTCATTTCTTTACTCAATTCATAAAGATCCAGCATGTCATGAGAGTTTTTATTAGAAACCGTAATTCCAAAACCTATGTCTTTTATTCCCAACTTACGCAGACCTTCCAGCGTAGCGATTCCTCTTTTAAAACCTGTTTTCCGTCCTCTTAACTCATCATTTTTTGCTTCTAATCCTTCGATACTAACCCGAATTCCGATATTGGGAAAACGTTTGGCCAAGCGTAATATTTTTTCAGTATGCCAACCGGATGTAGAGATAACAATACGTTTTGATTTTCGGAACATGACTTCGACAATCTCCTCTAAATCACTTCTTAAAAAGGGTTCGCCTCCCGTTATATTTACAAATTTAAAATTAGGAAGCATTTCTAACTCCTTAGCGGTAATTTCCTTTTTCTTATCCGTTGGATTTTTCCAAATATCACACATTTTACAGGCCATTTGACATCTGTATGTTGTGATGATGGAAATATCGGTAGGCATTGGAGTATTTTTTGCCATAGAATTGATATTAGTTAGTTTTTCTACTTTTTATAACTTTTGCGGGTACACCACCTGCAATAGAATAATCGGGTAAATCTTTAGTTACTACTGCACCAGCCGCAATGATGCAACCCTTGCCAATTGTTACACCCGACATAATTGACGTATTAGCACCAATCCATACATCATTACCTATTACTGTTTTGTCTTTTGTAACTCCCTGATTCTTTATCGGGATATCAAGATCTTTATAATTATGATTTTCTGAAAAAATATTTACTCTAGGACCAAATATAACATTATCACCAATAACAATGTCTCCGCGCACCCCAATAAAACAATAATGATTTATCCCTACATTATTTCCAATTTTTAAAGAGTTCCCTACATTTCTGAGTACTCCCGTACATTCAATAATAGCATATTTTCCTAAAGTAAAATTATTTCCAATTTCAACACCTTCATAACTCAACGCATTAATTGATGAATGTGCCATTAGATTCAAGCCGCTTCCGGTTTTGATTTTATGTCCAAATTGAATTTTTGCACCTTTTCCGGCAAAAAGTAAACCTTTATTCTTTTTTAAAAAGGGTTTGACAAATAACAGGCCCCTTATTAACGCCCAGCCTTTTTCGTTCAGTATCGTCAGTAATTCTTTTAGAGAAAAAGGATAGGATATAACTACTTTTTCCTTTTTAACTTTTGTAAAAAGCTTCTCAATAATTGTATGAGTTTTCATTTGTTTAAATTCTATTTTTTAAGCGGTAATTCCGATAGCTATCCGGACTGTTTGCTTTTAAAAATTGTCTTGTGTATCATGATTTGACCTACTCGGTTCATCTGGATTTATTAGGCTTGTTTTTTAAGAAATACAGAGTTTTATAATAGTTGTTTTTGTATGTGTAAAATATTTTATCATACCGGTTACACTCGTGACAAAGATAATTTTTTCCTCCAAACAATAACGCAACCTTCTCTAAAAGAAGTCATCTATAATTTAACGCAAAATATTATTTCTATTGTTTTATTTTTTAGAAAAAATTTTTTTCAAAAAAAAACACTTATTTTTGTCTCAATGTAAATAGAAACGGCTTTGTCAAAACAGCATGCAGTATTTATAAAACCAATTTCAATAATAGCTCATTTATTATTGTTGAATTTGATTTTTTTTGGATTTAAATTGGATTTTTATGACAATTTTTATTTTGCCGTTTATATTAATATTTCATGGCTGGTAATAGCGTACTTTGTCAGCTTATACAGCTTTAGCAGAACGATAAAGATCACTAAAGTAGTTGTACAGTTACTCAAACAAATTACCATATTCACACTGGCTGTATTTGCATTTTTTACTTGGACGAAATCAGAAGTAGCCATAAGACATATAGGGAAACTACTAGTGCTGTTTTATTTTTCCGTCACATTATTTAGAGCCATATATTTTTATGCACTTCGTCGTTATCGTATAGAAGGGCGAAATTTTAAAAGAGTTATTGTAATCGGCTCGAATGGAGGATTAGAACCTTTGGTAGATTTTATGACCAATCGTTCCGATTTTGGGTATAAAGTAATGGGGATTTTTTCTAATGCAAAAAATCCATCTCTGACTTATCAGGTAACCAATAAAGCTCTTACCGAAAATGGTACCGGAAAATTGGAGCACTTAGGGAAAATTGAAGATTGTTTTGAGTATGCCACTACTAATAAAATAGATGAAATGTACTGTTCTATCTCTGAGATAAGTCAGACTGACATGAATCGAATCATCAACTTTGCGGATCAAAACTTTATTGTTGCAAAGTTGATTCCCGATCATCAAGATTTGTTTAGTAAGAATATGCATCTTGAATATTATGGTTTTGTTCCGGTACTTTCTATACGAAAATTACCTTTTGATAAACCTATGGTGAAGTTTTTTAAACGTCTTTTTGATATTGTTTTCTCATTGATTGTCATTGTTTTTGTACTATCATGGTTAACCCCGATATTATATGTGTTGATAAAACGTGAAAGCAAAGGTTCAGTATTTTTTAAGCAAGTAAGGGATGGCTTAAAAGGGGACAGTTTTATTTGCTACAAGTACCGCTCCATGGGTGTCAATGAAAGATCAGAAAAAGATCAAACGGTTAAGGGAGACGAACGTATTACAAAAATTGGAAAGGTTATACGGAAAACAAGTATTGATGAATTACCACAATTTATAAATGTTCTCAAAGGAGAAATGAGTGTCGTAGGTCCGCGTCCCCATATGTTAAGTCAATCAAAATTATTTAAAAAAATTGTCGATAAATACATGGTACGGCATTTTGTAAAACCGGGTATAACAGGCCTTGCGCAAGTAAAAGGTTTTAGAGGAGAAATCGAAACAGATCAAGATATTATCAACCGGGTGAAATACGATTTATTTTATATTGAGAATTGGAGTTTTGTCTTGGATATCAATATCGTTATTCGAACTGTTCTAAACGTGTTTAAAGGGGAAACAAAGGCTTATTAGTTTTAGGTTTTGTGTTCCTTGTTTGTACAATACACATGATACAAAACTCAAAGCATTTCACTACTTTTGTCTTATTCAAAAATAATCACTACAATTATGAATGTACTTATCCTCGGATCCGGAGGTCGTGAACATACTTTAGCTTGGAAATTAGCCGAAAGCCCACAATTAACGCAATTATTTATCGCACCCGGTAATGCGGGTACTGCCAAATTAGGGACGAATATTCCTATTGGTGTCTCGGATTTTCAAGCGATAAAAGAAGCTGTTTTACAGTATCAAATTAAGTTGCTTATCGTTGGACCGGAAGTACCTTTAGTGGAAGGTATTCACGATTTTTTTAATAAAGATTCCGAATTAAAACACGTGGGAGTTATCGGACCTAAAAAACAAGGAGCTCAATTAGAAGGAAGTAAAGAATTTGCCAAAGAATTTATGATTCGCCACAAAATTCCTACCGCTAAATACCGGAGTTTCACAAAGGAAACCCTAGAAAAAGGTTATCAGTTTTTAGAGGAATTAACACCGCCTTACGTACTTAAAGCGGATGGCTTAGCTGCAGGAAAAGGGGTTTTGATTATTCATAGTATCGATAAAGCGAAACGAGAATTAAAAGAAATGCTCACAAATCAGAAATTTGGTGAAGCGAGTCAGACTGTTGTGATTGAAGAATATTTGGACGGCATTGAAATGAGTTGCTTTGCACTCACTGACGGAAAAGACTATGTGGTTTTGCCCAATGCCAAAGATTACAAACGTATTGGCGAAGGAGATACAGGACTCAATACAGGTGGTATGGGAGCTGTTTCACCGGTACCTTTTGCAGATAAAAAATTATTAGCTACAATTGAAAAAACAATTATTAGACCCAGTATTATAGGTTTAGAAAAAGATAATATTGATTTTCTAGGATTTTTGTTTTTTGGTCTGATGATTGTAGACGGTAAGCCTTTGGTAATTGAGTATAATGTCAGAATGGGTGATCCTGAAACAGAAGTGGTTGTGCCACGTATACAGTCGGATTTATTAGAATTGTTTATAGCAACTACAACAGGAACTTTATCGAATTATCAACTTGAGATTAATCCCCAAAGTGCCGCTACAGTTATGGCGGTTTCAGGTGGTTATCCTGAAAAATATGAAAATGGAAAGGCCATAACAGGCATTGATAAAGTTACGGATTCCATTGTTTTTCACTCGGGAACAAAAGTTGATGCTGATAAAATTATTAGTAATGGTGGTCGGGTTTTGGCGCTTACTTCTTTTGGAAAAGATTTTAAAGAAGCCCTTAAAAAATCTTATGCTAGTTTGAAAAAAATCAGTTTTGATGCCATGAATTATCGTAAGGATATCGGATTTGATTTGTAGTTTTTTCGCATTTTTTTTCGTCAAAAGTATCTATCGTGTTCTTCGTTACGTGAAAAATGAGAAGTGTATTGCTCTACTGACAGGATTCGAATATAACCACAAATAGTGATACTAATGTTTACGCCTTTTGATTTAAAAAAGCATTTAAAAAGTTTACCTGATAATGGGAAGATTTTAGTGGCTGTTTTAAATTGGGGGATTGGACATGCCACTCGTTGTATTCCCATAATTAAACAACTACAAGAACTAGGTTTTCAACCGGTTATAGCCTCAGATGGTGATGCTTTACTTTTGTTGCAGAAAGCATTTCCTGAGCTTCCCAGTTATGAATTACCCAGCTATAAGGTGGTTTATGCGAAGAAGAAAAGCTTGTTCAAAATTAAATTACTCATACAATCTCCTAAATTTTATAAAACCTATCATAAAGAGCATCGATTCACTCAAGATCTAGTCGAAAGTGAAAATATAAATGCTGTTATTTCTGACAACAGATTTGGAGTTTATCACAAGTCGGTTCCGAGTATTTATATAACCCACCAATTACGAGTAAAATCAGGTGTAACTACGCATTTTTCCACAAAAATTCATCGACGTATCATCGCTAATTTTGATGAATGTTGGGTGCCGGATGTAAAGGAAACACCTAATTTAAGCGGTACTTTGTCACATGCTATAAAGCTAAATACTCCCGTTAAATACATAGGTGTTTTAAGCCAATTTCAGCGACAAGAGCTTCCAAAAAAATATGATATTTTGGTGTTGTTATCAGGGCCTGAACCCCAACGTAGTTTGTTGGAAGATAGCTTGTTTAAGGAGTTGAGTAAGCTTGCTAAGAAAGTTTGCTTCGTCAGAGGTGTCCTTGATAATAAGTCCAAAAAAACCCAAAAGGGCTCTTGCACCATCTATAATTATTTATTAGGAGCAGATTTGCAAAAAGTATTAAATGAAAGCGAATTGGTACTTGCGCGTTCGGGATATTCAACTTTGATGGATCTGGCGACACTTCAAAAGAAAGCCTTTTTTATTCCAACTCCGGGACAGCCGGAACA
>JAOZTK010000109.1 GCA_029942185.1 Flavobacteriaceae bacterium | reverse complement strand
GGTTTAATACCTTTTATTCTTCGTATCCCATTTTTTTTACCCAATCCGGGTTGTGCATTTTAGCTACATAGCGGGTTCCGTGATCGTGAAACAAGACGACCACAACGTCATCTTTAGTAAAATGATGTTTTAGTTGTAAGAGTCCTTTAATAGCAGAGCCTGCAGAGTTTCCCAAAAATAAAGCTTCTTCTTTTGCCAACTTTTGCGTATAGATAACTCCGTCTTTATCCGTTACTTTTTCAAATCCGTCAATTAAAGAAAAATCTACATTTTTGGGTAAAATATCTTCTCCGATTCCTTCGGTTACATACGGGTAGATTTCATTTTCATCAAAGATTCCTGTTTCGTGATATTTTTTAAAAACAGAGCCGTAAGTATCGATGCCCCATACTTTTATATTTGGATTTTTTTCTTTTAGGTATTTGGCAATACCGGAAACTGTACCTCCTGTACCGACTCCAACGACAAAATGTGTTATTTTACCATCAGTTTGTTTCCATATTTCCGGGCCGGTACTTTCGTAATGCGCTTTTGTATTCGAAGGATTATTATATTGATCGACATACCACGAATTAGGTGTTTCTTCAGCCAGTTGTTTAGATACGGAATAATATGAACGTGGATCATCGGGTTCGACCGCAGCCGGACATACCTGAACTTCAGCTCCCATGGCTCGAAGCATATCAATTTTTTCTTTGGATTGTTTGTCTGCTATAACAAAAATACATTGATAACCTTTGATAATTGCAGCCATAGCCAGACCCATACCGGTATTTCCGGAAGTTCCTTCTATAATAGTGCCACCGGGTTTTAGGCGTCCATCTGCTTCTGCATCTTCAATCATTTTAAGCGCCATACGATCTTTGGCAGAATGACCAGGGTTAAAGGTTTCCATCTTAGCTAAAACCAAAGCATCTACTTCTTCAACTATTTTATTGAGCTTTACAAGTGGTGTGTTTCCAATGGTTTCCAGTATATTGTTAGCGTAATTCATGTGTCTAAATTTTATCTTTTATAGGTGACACATGGCGCCTTCCTTGCCGGTAGGCGGGTTCGTTTTTAATCATCTCCCTTTGTATTAAGATTTGTCGTGCTCGTTTCATTTATTTAAATTGGAAGTTGCAATATTACGAGAATATTCTACAATTAGAAAACAGAAATCTCATTAAAAGTATGTAAATTTGCAGTGCGTTAAACATTTTACGCTGTACGCTATACACTGTAAAAGGTTTCCGTTTTAAAATATACCGCGTAAAGCAATAAAATATATACAACAATAAATATTTAAACACACACATAATGAACAAAGCGATAAGAAATTTAGAACCCAAGGCCTTATGGAATAATTTTTCCGATTTAAACGCAGTTCCTCGCGGCTCAAAAAAAGAAGAAAAAGTCATTCAGTTTATGGTTGATTTTGGCAATAGGTTAGGACTTGAAACAACAGTTGACCCTATCCAAAATGTAATTATAAAAAAACCGGCTACAAAAGGGATGGAAGACCGTAAAACAGTGGTTTTGCAATCACATTTAGACATGGTTTGGCAAAAGAATAACGATACGGACTTTGATTTCGAAACACAAGGAATAAAAATGATAATCGATGGTGATTGGGTAACGGCTGATGGGACTACTTTAGGTGCTGATAATGGATTGGGAGTAGCAGCAATTATGAGTATTTTTGAATCGAATGATATTCCGCATCCGGCTTTAGAGGCATTGTTTACTATTGATGAAGAAACGGGTATGACAGGTGCTCAAGGCTTGCAAGCAGGCTACTTAAGCGGTGAGATTTTACTAAATTTAGATACAGAAGATGATGAAGAAATTGATATGGGTTGTGCCGGAGGAGTTGATGTTACTGCCACAGGCAATTACAAAGAGGAGCTTGTGTTGGACGATACAATAAGTATGATCTTGACTGTTACAGGGCTTAATGGAGGTCATTCAGGAATGGATATTCACAGAGGATTTGGGAATGCCAACAAGATAATGAACCGATTGTTATTCGAAACTTTTGATTTTGATATAAATGTTGTAAGTATCCATGGAGGTAGTTTGCGAAATGCAATACCACGAGAAAGCAATGTTGTTTTAGTGGTTCCCAAAATAAAACAAGAGGCCTTTAAAACAAAGATTGATGCTATTTCAAAGGACATAAAAAAAGAGTTTAAAACTATGGATGGCGGCCTTGTCATCACGCTTAAAGAATGTGAAAAACCAGCTGAAAAAGCTATGGATACTCACAGTCAAATCACTTTGATAAGAGCTATTTACTCAGCGCATAATGGAGTTTATAGAATGAGTCCGGATATGGATGATTTAACAGAAACTTCTAATAATTTAGCGAAAGTACTCGTTGAAAATGGAAAGATTCAAATTGACTGTTTAACTAGATCGGCTGTAGAATCCAGTAAAATAGATTTAGCGCAAGGCTTGCGTTCCAGCTTTGAATTAGCAGGTTATGACGTAAATTTCTCGGGCTCCTATCCGGGATGGCAACCCAATGTCAACTCTGCAATTTTAGGTGTACTGACAGATGTTTATTCAAATATGTTTGATGAAAAACCCAGTGTTGTAGCCTGTCACGCCGGTTTAGAATGTGGAATATTGGGAACCAATTATCCGGATATGGATATGATTTCATTTGGCCCAACCATTCAAGGTGCCCATTCACCGGATGAAAGAGCAAACATTGCATCCAGCTTAAAATTTTGGAAATATCTATTAGAAATTTTAGAAAATATACCTAAGAGAGGCTAGTTTTATAGAATTGTATAACCGAATTACTAGTTATATGATAGGTTTTAACATCAAGTTGTGTTTTCAAAGGATTTAAATATAGGTTTTTTCTTGTTTTTACAGATGACTATTTTGATGTTTGCGATTATTATGATATTAATCCTAAATAAGCAGTATTTTTAAAAATTAAAAAGAGCATCTTAGGTTGCTCTTTTTTTATTTATACCAATATACAAGTCTTTAGTCTCTAGTCTTTAATCAAATTACTCAATACCCAATACCCAATACTCAATACTCAATACTAATAAATAGTTTATAACTTCTCTGTTATTAATTCTTGTAATTAATTTTTTATGTATTTTTGTGCTTTCTATTAATTACGAAAATGTACAACCTTTTGATTTTATATGGCGTTTTGTCCATATCTATATCTTTTTTGTGTTCTATCCTTGAGGCAGCATTGCTAAGCATTACACCTTCCTTTGTCAACATACAAATGCAAGAAGGAAAGTTATATGCGTTCCAACTTGAGAAACTTAAAGAGGATATTGACAGACCGCTTATTGCTATTTTAACAGTGAACACAATTGCTAATACAGCCGGTGCTTTGTTAGTAGGTGTTGAAGCGGAAAAAGTCTTTGGTTCAGGGAACAATATAGTATTTGCAATTTCTGCAATAATGACGCTTTTAATTTTGCTGCTGTCTGAAATAATCCCAAAAACCATTGGAGCAACTTATTGGAAGGAATTAGCCAAATTTACAACCAAAACGCTTCAGATGTATATTTTTCCTTTAAAATGGACCGGGATTATGTGGTTGCTTCTTTTTACAACGCGACTAATTGGTAAAGAAGAAGTGCACGGAAGTAGTGTATTCAGTCGTGAGGACTTCCATGCCATGGCAGAAATTGCGGAAGAAGAAGGTGTTTTCGAAGAGAGTGAAAGTGCTATTATCAAAAATATTATTGCTTTTAAAGAAACGTGGGTCAATGAAATAATGACACCGAGGTCCGTAATGGTAACTGCTGATGAAGAGCAAACTATCAAGGAGTTTTATGATGAAAACCCTAAATTACGTTTTTCTAGAATCCCTTTATATTCGGAAGAACCTGATGACATTACCTCTTATTTTTTAAAAGATATGTTGTATGATGCCATTATTAAAGGAAATGGCAATAAGCAACTTAAATCCATCAAAAGGGATATTCTCACTACCAGTCGCGAAGAATCTGTGGCAGATTTATTTGAAAAATTAATTGAAAACAAGGAGCATATCGCATTAGTATTTGACGAATATGGTTCTGTTAGTGGTATTGTAACACAAGAAGATGCTATTGAAACGCTATTAGGTCTGGAAATTATGGATGAAAGTGATCGCCATGAAGATATGCAAGATCTTGCAAAAGAACAATACAAAAAAAGAGAAGACGATTATAAAAAATAGAGTAAAGAATGTCTCTCTTAAAGATTTCCCAATCTTATTTTTTAGTCTTTGGTAAAACACAAAAAATTGTACTTTTACCAAAATGAAAATTAATACAATTTATGGGTAAAATAATTGCAATAGCCAATCAAAAAGGAGGTGTTGGAAAAACAACGACCACTGTAAACTTAGCAGCATCACTAGGAGTTTTAGAAAAAAAAGTCCTGTTGATAGATGCTGATCCTCAGGCTAATGCATCATCCGGTTTAGGTATAGATGTTGAAAATGTTGTAAAAGGCACCTACCAACTACTAGAGCATATCATAACTGCTAAAGAAGCTATTCAGCGTACTACTTCGCCAAATGTCGATATCATTCCTGCTCATATTGACCTGGTTGCAGTGGAAATTGAATTGGTCGATAAAGTGAAAAGAGAATTTAAACTACGAGAAGCCATCCAATCTGTAAAAGAGGATTATGATTATATTCTTATCGATTGTGCGCCCTCACTAGGATTGTTAACTTTAAATGCGCTTGTAGCAGCCGACTCTATATTAATACCTATTCAATGTGAGTATTTTGCTCTTGAAGGACTTGGAAAGCTTTTAAACACCGTTAAAAGTGTTCAAAGCATTCACAATCCTGATTTAGATATTGAAGGTCTCTTATTAACAATGTTTGATTCGCGATTGCGTTTATCAAACCAAGTAGTTGCGGAAGTGAAAAAGCATTTTCAAAATATGGTTTTTAAGACCATTATTAAACGTAATACCCGCTTAGGAGAAGCTCCGAGTTATGGAGAGAGTATCATCGCTTATGATGCTACGAGTAGAGGAGCAAAAAATTATTTGAGTTTGGCGAATGAATTATTAAAAAACAATGGCTAAAAAATATAAAAAACAAGCTCTGGGTAGAGGCCTATCGGCGTTACTACACAATTCTAGTTCGGATATATCTTCTGCTAGTGATAAAAATGCAGATAAAATCGTAGGTAACATTGTTGAAATTGATCTCAATACTATTAAAGTAAATCCTTTTCAGCCACGAACCTATTTTAATGAAGAATCGTTAAAGGAACTGGCTGTTTCTATAGAAGAATTGGGAATTATTCAACCCATTACAGTTCGTAAACTAGCAGGTAACAATTTTCAGTTAGTTGCGGGTGAGCGTCGTTACAGAGCTTCTAAATTACTAGGATTAAAGACAATACCTGCTTATGTGCGTATCGCTAATGATCAGGAAATGTTGGAAATGGCTTTGGTTGAAAATATTCAACGCAGGGATTTAGACCCAATTGAAGTCGCGCTTTCCTATCGACGCTTAATTGATGAAATTGATTTAACACAAGATCAATTAGGGAAACGTATCGGAAAGAAACGCTCAACGGTTACCAACTATTTGAGATTGTTAAAACTAAATCCAATCATTCAAACCGGTATGCGTGATGGTTTTATAGGAATGGGACACGGACGTGCGCTTATCAATATTGAAGATTCTGACAATCAATTGATGGTGTACAAAAAGGTGATTTCACAAAAATTATCGGTCAGACAAACAGAACAGCTCGTAAAACAACTAAAAGAACCTCAAAAAAGTAAAGAGACCTATACGAAAAGCCGACCAAAATTCGTGGGAGAAAATATTGAGGATTTTACTAATTTTTTTGGAAATAAAGTCCAAATCAATGTCAATAGTGAAGGAAAAGGGAGCATTCATATTCCTTTTAATTCCAAAGAAGATTTTATCAGAATTAAAAAATTACTTAAAAAGTCTTGAGAGTTCTTTTCATTATAGGATCCCTTTTATATTTTTCTTTTACGATTAATGCTCAGGAGAATGCCGTTGAAAAGACAAAGGATAGTATTGTTGAAGTAGATTGGAGTCTCGCAGTTACAAAACCCTCAAAAGTAGCTTTTTACAGTGCTATTCTGCCGGGTTTGGGACAGGCTTATAACAAAAAATATTGGAAGATTCCTATTGTCTATGGAGCTTTAGCTACGTCTACTTATTATTTTATTTATAACGATAATAAATATCAAGAGTATCGGAGTTTGTTTCGGTTGAAGAAATTAGATGAAGATGCTACAGATTTGAGTTTTGATGTTTTGCAAAGAGCTCAAGTATATCACAAAAAAAATAGAGATGGCGCTATGTTGCTGACAATTGCTGCCTATGTGTTGCAAATAGTAGAAGCAAGTGTCGATGCACATTTACAATACCACAGTACGGATAAAATATTGACTTTTAAACCTCAAATAATTAAAGAGCCCATAAGTGGACACACAGGACTGGCGGCAGGTTTTACCTTAAAGTTTTAGTTAAAAAACAGCTGTGTGCAGTTTTGCTCCATAAGAAATTGATTGAGAATAAGTTACAAATAGTACTGTAAAATAATAATTTTTTAAACCTATGAAAATCGCATTACTGGGATATGGTAAAATGGGGAAGGCTATTGAAAAAGTGGCTTTAGACAAGGGACATGAAATCGAAATAAAGATTGATATTCCACAAGATGAAATTGATTTTAAAGAAGCGGATGTCGCAATTGATTTTAGTATGCCCAATGCTGCTTTTGACAACATACAAAAAGCTTTAAAAAACAATATCCCAATAATCAGTGGTACTACAGGTTGGCTGGATCAGTATGAAAAAGCTGTCAAATTGTGTCGTAACTACAAGGGTAGTTTTTTATATGCCTCAAATTTTAGTCTAGGCGTAAATTTGTTCTTTGAGTTAAATACATATCTAGCAGACTTGATGAAAAGTTTTGCGTACACACCTTCTCTTGCTGAAACACATCACACAGAAAAGCTGGATGCCCCGAGTGGAACAGCTATCAGTTTAGCAGAACAGATTTTGTCAAACTCAAAAATAAAAGGATGGAGTTTGGATGCGAAATCTAAAAATGATTTATCAATAACAGCCAAACGAGAAGAAGATGTAGCTGGCATCCACCGCGTAATCTATACATCAGATGTGGATGAAATAGAAATAAAACACACGGCTAAAAGTCGTATGGGATTTGCACAAGGTGCCATCCTTGCTGCGGAATATATAGTAGATAAAAAAGGTGTTTTTACTATGAAAGACGTATTAGGTTTAGCGTGATAA
>JAOZTK010000108.1 GCA_029942185.1 Flavobacteriaceae bacterium | reverse complement strand
TAGAATATAAAGGAAATCCCAGAGATACAGAAATCAAAAAATCATCGGGTGGTAGTGTAGGGACGGATTAGATATTGACGAAAATAACAACTAGTAAAAACGCCCAAATGGGCGTTTTTATTTGTTTACAAACACACCCAAATTGGACGTTTCCATCTATATAAGGATACGCCCAGTTTGGGCGTATTTACATATTATTTCTGTCACGTTTCCATATTTTTGGGTTATTAACGATATAATTGCGAATACGGTTTAATTCATTATTATTCCGGATTATACGGTCATAAAATCGGGGTTGCCATTTAAAATTTGGATTGATTTTTCGTGAATTTTTTGTAACAATCGATTTAAATGAACGAATAACGGTTGACAATGATCCACGTTTTGGCGAAATTTTTGCCATTTTTTTATTTTATTTCGATTTTGATTGATGTTGTTGTTGTTGTTGTAGAGACGTTGCATGCAACGTCTCTACGCCCGCCACATCATCCATCGCACCGCCCAACACATCATCCATCACATATTATTTCTGTCACGTTCCCATATTTTTGGGTTATTAACGATATAATTGCGAATACGGTTTAATTCATTATTATTCCGGATTATACGGTCATAAAATCGGGGTTGCCATTTAAAATTTGGATTGATTTTTCGTGAATTTTTTGTAACAATCGATTTAAATGAACGAATAACGGTTGACAATGATCCACGTTTTGGCGAAATTTTTGCCATTTTTTTATTTTATTTCGATTTTGATTGATGTTGTTGTTGTTGTTGTAGAGACGTTGCATGCAACGTCTCTACGCCCGCCACATCATCCATCACACCGCCCAACGCATCAACCATCGCATCGCCCAACGTATCATCACATTCCACCATATCATTATGAACCATATCATTCACAACAACGTTCATTTTTACACCATTATCCAATTTATCAATCCACAAAATACCATGAATATGATTGGGCATTACGACCATTTCATCCAATTTAATAAACGAGAAATGTTGTGGTATTTCATCCTAATATTTTTGGGCAATTTTGCCAATTTCAGACAATACAATTTCACCATTTATAATATTACCAAAGAAATGTTCACGGTTTTGTGTTACAATGGTTAAATAATAGGCCCCATTTGAAGATTAATCATAATCTTTAAGACGTGCAGAACCGATACGATATTTATTTTTGAATTTTTCTTTTCCTCTTTTTCAACCTTTTAAAACAGCCAAACCCACCGCGCATTCTAAACAACGTTGTGGTTTGCAGTACGTATTCTTAAGTGTCAATAATGCTTGTGAGTCCATGGCATTGTCAACCTTAATCCCCAAATCTTGGTATTTTTTTACAATACTATTCTTCTCAGGTTTTAGTTGTTGTACGATATCAAACAATGTTTCTATAGCTCGTTGCCCTATGTGTTTTTGATAGGTAAATCGCAACGGAATTAATGTATTGATCAAAAGCAAATCTATAAAAGATTTTGTAGTTTGTTTTTTGAATTTTTTGCTCTGTTTCCCAAAGATATAATGTGTATCCCAATAGCTACTCGCTGTAGCTTGTAACAAATGATAAAGACTGTCAACCGTCTCAGATTTTATAAATTCCTGAAATAAGTTCTTGTTTTTTGCATATAAATCTGCTAATTGCGACAATCTGATATTCGGAAAATTAGACGGACGCAGTCTAAAAAACCGAATTTTATGATCTGCTTGTATCAATTGATATTTATGTTGTTGGTAACGATAAATCTGTTGCAATTCTGTATAATAAGCATCATCAATTGAATCCTCCAACAATCCGGCTTGTCCAATTAACAGTGCTTCCAAATTTATGGCATTTATTCTCTCTTTTCTTAAAATTGAAAAATCAGTATTTTTCGCCAAACTATTAAAAGCTTCTCCGTTGACTTTTAACCCAAAACTCTTGGCTAGTAATTGAAATAAAACAGCTTCCCAATTATTTGTAGAATCCTTTAACAACTTTTCAATCTCATTTGATTTTCTTTCTAACCTTTCTACGTACAAACGTTCTGACCAATTATTCCAAACAAAATTGTCTACCTCACCGATTACACTTTCACAAGCAATCCAACGATTGGTTTTTTGAAATAAATTTTGATACTTATTCCAAATTTGTTTTGAGACCAAGCCTTTTAATTCCAGTGTGCTTACAACTGTGTTATTCTCTCTAAAAACAGGCATATCATCTTCCCAAACTACATGAAGAATTACATTGTCGTACGAGGCATCTGTTTCGTGATTATGCACGTACCAATCAGAAGATTTTAGGTGTATTTCAACAGAGCCTGCCCAAAGTTGATCGCCAACTTGAATCTTTGCTTCTAAAAAATCGGGACCTGAATTATGGTTGAGATATCCTGATTTTTGAATTTCAACAGATTCTCCTGCTGTAACTATTAACTTTTGTTTGTTAAATAATTGGTATTGCCATAAATAGTGTAGAAATCTTTCTTTCATAATTAGCAACTTTAATGAGTAAGAACAACAAAGTTACAAATTATTCAAATCTTATAGCCTTAACCGGACTGATTTTTGTAATAGAATAGGAAGGAATTATCAACATGGCATAGGACAAGATTACGACTCCTAAATTCAATAATAAAATATACTCAATATGAATATAAACCGGTGCTTTATCTACATAATAAGTTTCGGGATTTAAACTGATAATGCCAAAGTACTTTTGTAGTAGCAACAAACCAATCCCTATTACATTTCCCCACAGTAAACCTTTGACAATAAGATAGGTGGCTTGGTATAAAAATATTTTTCGAATATGCCAATTGGTATCGCCCAATGCTTTTAATATGCCAATCATCTGCGTGCGTTCCAGTATAAGTACCAACAAAGCGGTAATCATATTAAAACCCGCTACCAATATCATGATAAAAATAATGACTATAATATTGGAATCAAACAAAGAAATCCATTCAAAAATTAAAGGAAATTTATTTTTTATAGAGATTGAATTTAATGTAGGAGGTATGCTTGTATGAATTTCCCTGGATTTTACATCAATATCATCAAAATTGTCAAGAAGCACTTCAAAACCACCTACTTCATCTTCTTTCCATTTATTCAAACGTTGTATGTGTTTGATATCGCCGATTACATAACTATCATCAAACTCGGGGAAACCCGAATTAAAAATACCTTTTATAAGTAGTTTTCTTACTTGTGGAGGCTTGGTTGGATCTTTTCTAACAAACCAAATAACCGGCTGATCTCCTACATCTAATTGAAGTCTTTTGGCAACACTTTCAGAAATAAGAATAGCATCGGAACGTTTTGTACCATAGTTTGGCACTTCTCCTCTTATCAAATAATCTTTAAAAAAACTCCAATCATAATCCCCTCCTACTCCTTTTAAGATAACTCCCTCAAAATCGGTTTTTGTTTTTATTATTCCTGCTTTTTGAGCATAAACCTGAACATTCTTCACACCATCAATTCCTTTAAAAACCGGATAAAAATCTTGTTTGGTGCTCACTGGTTTTACGGAAACTAAAGAATTGTTATAATCGTAATTCACTATTTGAATGTGCCCGTTAAATCCTGATATTTTTTCTCGAATCTTCTTTTGCAATCCAACACCTGTTGCTATTGCGATAAGCATCACAATAATTCCCAATGCAATGGCAATCACTCCAATTTTTATAATTGGCGCAGAAATACTACTTTTATACTTTTTAGAAGCAATTAAGCGTTTTGCTATAAATAATTCGTAATTCATAAAATGAACATCAAAAATACACTTTTCTTTTGGGTCTCACAAAGACACAAAAATACGATATACTCAATACTGGCACTGGTGTTAGTCTCTTTTTTTCTAATCAGCCATAAAAGTAATAAACAAATCACTAATACTTTTAGATCTCAGACAGAAAATGACAGTTTAAACTTAAAGGTCGGAGCCTCTAGGTTAAACAGCTACTTACCCTTATTAAAAGGTAAGAATGTCGCTATTGTTGGAAATCAAAGTTCCTTAATTCTAAATTATAAGAACGGGAGTTACACACATCTTGTGGATACATTACTCGCATTAAATGTGAAAATCAAAAAGGTTTTTAGTCCCGAACACGGTTTTCGAGGAAAGGCAGATGCCGGAGAAAAAGTAGTCGATGGTATAGATACGGCAACGGGATTGCGCATCCTATCTTTATACAGCCACAATAAAAAACCAAAGCCGAAACAACTCGAAGGTATTGACATCATTTTATTTGATTTACAAGATGTCGGAGTTCGCTTTTACACGTATATTTCTACCTTACATTACATATTGGAAGCCGCTGCTGAAAACAAGATAAGAGTTATTGTGTTAGACCGACCCAACCCAAATGCCTCTTATGTAGACGGTCCGGTTTTGGAGGACAAACATCAATCTTTTGTAGGAATGCACCCAGTTCCCATTGTATATGGGATGACAATTGGTGAATATGCCCGTATGATTAATGGTGAAAATTGGCTACACAATGGTTTAAAATGTGATTTAAAGGTGATTCCTCTTAAGAATTACACCCACAAAACAGCTTACGATTTACCCGTAAAACCCTCTCCAAATCTCCCCAATGCAAAAGCAATTAAACTCTATCCAAGTCTTTGTTTTTTTGAAGGAACTACTATAAGTTGCGGACGTGGAACAGCTCAACAATTTCAAATTTTTGGAGCTCCTGACTTACCTGAAAAATACTACCCGTTTCGTTTTACACCACAAGCCAACCAGGGGGCAAAACACCCCAAACATCAAGGAAAAGAATGTCGAGGTTTAAACCTCCATGAAGTGGATGTACACATGATTAATTTACAATGGCTTTTGGATGCTTTTACGAATTATCCTGATAAAAAAGAGTTTTTTAATCCTTTTTTCACAAAACTAGCAGGGACAGAAGCGCTTCAAAACC
The DNA here is from genome assembly GCA_029942185.1 of Flavobacteriaceae bacterium. Classification (GTDB taxonomy): domain Bacteria; phylum Bacteroidota; class Bacteroidia; order Flavobacteriales; family Flavobacteriaceae; genus DQTL01. The sequence goes on along the minus strand of JAOZTK010000108.1, from coordinate 2,358 downwards.
AAATAGAATTGGGCTATACACATCGTGATATTCGAAAAACATGGCAACCGGCTTTGAAAAAGTTTAAAAAAATACGTTCAAAATATTTATTGTACGAATAGGTTGTTTACTTTTGCGCTTCTAGTACGATACGTGATACGTGGTGATACTTGAAAGGAAAATTCTCAAAAACGCACAGCGTAAAGCGTAAAACATATAATATAATATAAAAACAAACATATGACCCTAGACAAAATAGTAGCCATCAGTGGAAAACCCGGACTTTACGAGCTTATTTCGGCCGGGAAAAAAAATGTAATTGTACACTCTTTAAGCGATGGAAAACGCTTTCCGGTTTTGGCGATTAGCAATATAAGTGCATTGGATAGTATCGCCATATTTACCTTGACGGAAGAAATACCACTGTCTACAGTTTTATATACAATCTACAAAAAAGAAAGTGGTAAAAAAGCTATCTCCCATAAAGAAAATGCCAAAGTATTAACGGATTATTTTAGTGAGATTTTACCCGACTACGATACTGATCGGGTTTATACTTCTAACATTAAAAAAATAATTCAATGGTATAGTATCTTGGTCGACTCAAAGTTTGATTTCACCACCTTAGAACCTAAAAAAGAGCATTCAAAAGAAAATCAAAAAGATGAATCCGGGGAATAACGATAGAGAAGCACAACTAAAAGCTTTTAACAGATTGCTCGATATCATGGATGATCTTCGGGAGCAATGTCCGTGGGACAAAAAACAAACCATGGAAACTTTACGTCACTTGACCATTGAGGAAACTTATGAGTTGGGCGATGCGATTCTAGACAATGATTTAGACGAAATTAAAAAAGAATTGGGTGATTTGTTGTTACATATTGTCTTTTACTCAAAAATAGGATCCGAAAAAAACAGCTTTGATATTGCCGATGTAGCACATAGTATTTCAGAAAAATTAATTGTTCGTCATCCACATATTTACAGCGATGTCAAAGTACAAAATGCAGAAGATGTCAAAAGGAATTGGGAGCAAATAAAAATTGCAGAAGGAAAAGAATCAGTTTTAGAAGGCGTTCCAAAATCATTACCTGCTATGGTAAAAGCAACTCGAATACAAGAAAAAGCTGCCGGTTTTGGTTTTGATTGGGAAAAACCACACCAAGTTTGGGATAAGGTCGAAGAAGAGCTGCAAGAGTTTCAAGACGAAGTTAAAAATAAGCAAAAAGGGAGGATGGAGAGCGAGTTAGGAGATGTGTTTTTTGCACTTATTAACTATGCGCGATTTTTAGATATCTCTCCTGAGAATGCTCTGGAACTCACCAACAAGAAATTTATAAAACGATTCCAGCATATGGAAGCTCAACTTAAAATAGAGAACAAAAGTATGCAAGATCTTTCACTTGCTGAATTAGATATTTATTGGGAAAAGGCAAAGAAGGTGTTTAGGTAATCCGTAAATATCTTTACGCTATTGGAACTTTAGACACACTACAACCTTTTGCCCTATTTGAAAATAACAGAAGTAAATGCCGGTTTTATATATGGATGCATCAGAGCTTAAGCTAATAGATCGACCGAACTCATCATTTGTCGCTTCCCCATTTATTGAATTCCCCAATTGAGTCCATATCTGAGCTTCCACTTTTGGAGTTATTATGAAAAATAGTAAAAAAAGAAGTTTTATCTCTCTCATTAGGGAACAAGAGCAAAACCTGTGGGATTTGTAATTTTATGCCCATATTTTTTGTAGTCTAAACATAAAGAAATCTACATTTCTAATTCCTTTTAGTTGCGTTCTAAACCCTTTTATCTTGGCATTAAAAGATTCTGCAGAAGCATTCGTGCTTTTGTTATCAAAATAGTTTAAAATGTCTCTATAATTTAATTCAATAGTCTTTGATGTTGTCTTAAATGTTTTAAATCCCGCCTGTCTTACTTCCTCATGCCACCTTGCTAAACGGGATAAGGCATATGTTTTATCACTTGAATTTTCATATATCCAAGAGAGTTTTTGAGATAAATCATAAGCTAGTTTAATATTTGGGAATTTTTCAAATAACACAGTTGCTCTTTCTTTTTGATTTTTAGTCCATTTACTTTCACTTTTAAACAATAAATATCTACTTCTAGCCAATAATTGTTTAGGTGTTTCACCATTATCATAGGTTTTTTGTCTGTAGATTACACCTTCTTTTTGTGCCTGCTGTATAGCGTTATTTTCATTATCTATTGCTTCCCAACGGTGTTTTATTCTTATTTCTTGTACTGCATCAAATGCTAGTTTTTGCACATGAAATCTATCAATAACCTTTGATGCGTATGGGAAAGCTTTCTTAGCAATTAAGTTCATGCTCCCTGCTAAATCAAGTGTTA
>JAOZTK010000107.1 GCA_029942185.1 Flavobacteriaceae bacterium | reverse complement strand
CTTCTTTTTTACGATATTTCTCTCGCATCTCTTTCTCGGCTTTTTTTCGCTGCTCCCATTCTTTTTGTTTTGTTTGATTATTTGTTTTTCTTTTTTCTTTTTCCTCAATTTTCTTTTCTTTCCATTGTTCCTTCTCAACCTCTTTTTCTAATTCTATTTGTTCTTTTAGATCTTTTCTCTTATCTTTTTCATCTTCTTTTTCTTGAATTAATTCATCTTTACGGTCTAATACGCGTTCAATGTTTTTATAGTAAGCCTCTGCATTATCACTATCACTATCAAATTTGGCATAACCGTTTTTGTAATTCTTCAGGGCTTGTTTATAACGTCCGGTCTTCTCATAAAACATACCTATATAGTAATCACTCAGTGGAGATTTAGGGTATAGTTTATGTATCATTTCGCCAAGATTGGCTAGATAATCGCCATTTTCCTGATCGATAACTATAGGTTCTATAGCAAAAATATCACGTTCGCGTATTTTCATATTTGTTCCAAAAAGATATTCTATTTCAACGTATTTGTTCTCCAAATAGGCAATGGCATCCGGTGGTGATAAATGCTTGACATTGATGGCAAATTCATCTTGTGATATAGCGGAATAAATATCAAAAATATGAGCTAAAGCAACCGGTATTGCTTGTCCGATTGAAGCGGTAATTGTGGTGTTTTTTAAATTGTCGTATTTGTAAACTATATCCGGATTTTCCTGACTTCTTAAAAGATAAACGACCTGTTCTATACGTTTGTGTTTTTTTTCACGGTTGTAGTTTCCCGAGTTCAAATAGTAGTACAATTTTTGCCCCCTTAGACCACTTAATTTTTGCTCTAAAAAGGCCGGCATATCTGTATTATAAGAGGGATTGATATTGATAAATGCATCGAATACCATCTCGTTTTCTATAACAAAATAATTTATAAAATTGGCTGTTAAGGTGCTTCCAACCAGTGTTCTAAAAGGTGCTAGCCTATACGTTTCTTCCAGATAATCCAAGAGTTCTGATCGAATAAATCTATAGAATTTATTACTGTCTTCAGTAAGTAATCCATTCAGTGTATCGTAGGAACAATCAGTATAGCGCTCTTTGTTTTGATTTTGTAAAATGCCCACAATTATTTGTTCAGGTGCCTTATCTTTTTGTGCAAAAAGTTTTGAATTTCCTGTATAAACATCAAATAAATAATCTCCATCTAGAATAATGGATAAAGGATAGAGATGTGTTTCATCATTTTTGTAGGATTCGGGGACATATATTTTTAGCGTACGAGTTGTTCCTAATTCATGAGATTCAAATTCTTTAAAAGTTATATTTTGACTCAAGAGATTTGAAGATATAAAAAGTGTAAATAAGATCAAAAATGCTTTCATAAAACGAGGATTAAATGTCAAAAATACTATTTTTTATTCGTGAGACTCTAAAAAATTTATTTCAATTTTTTAATTAGACGAACTCATCCCGTTTTTTCAGTGGGATTTAGGTTCAATCTGCCTGCTTGTCGGTAGGTGAAATGGCAGGCAGATATCTCAACCCTTAGGTCGAACTCAGGTTATAATAATAAGGATATGCTGAGGTTTAATATCTTTTATTTTTTTTTGAATAAATTTGCGCTATATAAAAAAATAAATAAGTTTTTTAAAAAGGTCTTGTTAGTAAATGAGTATTTCTTAAGCTTATTGAATTACACGGTCTGTTAATAAATTAATACTGTATTTTTACAGACTATTATAAATAAAAATTAATAACATTCACTATTATGCCAAAAAGAGATTGGAAGACTATTCGAGAATACGAAGATATTTTATTTGAATTTTTTGAAGGAATTGCTAAAATAACCATTAATAGACCGGAGGTTTACAATGCATTTAGACCTAAAACAAATTTTGAAATTTTGGATGCTTTGGAAATTTGCCGAGAAGATAATGCAATTGATGTACTAGTATTAACGGGAGCCGGAGATAAAGCTTTTTGTAGTGGGGGAGATCAAAATGTAAAGGGTGTCGGAGGTTATGTCGGTGAGGATGGCGTGCCACGACTCAATGTGTTAGACATACACAAGCGTTTACGTGAATTACCCAAACCGGTGATTGCTATGGTCAATGGATATGCAATTGGTGGTGGACATGTATTACACGTAGTTTGTGATTTGACAATAGCTAGTGAGAATGCTCGATTTGGACAAACAGGTCCAAAAGTAGGAAGTTTTGACGGTGGTTTTGGCTCTTCGTATTTAGCACGACATGTCGGACAAAAAAAAGCACGTGAAATATGGTTTTTATGCGAACAATATACGGCTGAAGAAGCAGAAAAAATGGGAATGGTGAACAAAGTGGTTCCTTTGGCTGATTTAGAAGACACAACTGTCGCCTGGTGTAAAACAATGCAAAAGCGTTCTCCCATGGCTTTACGCATGATTAAACGTTCGCTAAATGCAGAATTAGATGGGCAACACGGTTTGATGCAACTTGCGGGTGATGCAACATTAATGTATTATTTGATGGAAGAAGCTCAAGAAGGAAAAAAAGCATTTTTAGAAAAACGAGACCCTGATTTTAAACAGTTTCCGAAGTTTCCTTAGGTCGAATTTCGGTTTAGAATTATTATAGGGGTTTATTTAGTCGCTGATTAAATCTTTATAATTGGCTTTTAAATGTTTTAGAAGAATCCCATAAATAAGCAAGTAAATTAGAAGAATAATTCCCAAAATAATAAGTACAAAAAACACGACAATTCCCCAGGCTATAAGTTGTCCATTTTCTCCAAATTTCTGAATAATATTTTCATATTCAGGAGCTTGTAACGCCACACGAAATCCGTATAAAATAGCAAAAGCAAAGAGTGCTAGAATTGTAAATATGTAATTTTTTACAGTTCTTCTTGTTTTTAAAATACTCTGAATCAGTCCTTTTGTATTGTCAATAACACTGATGCTTTTATAATTCTTGTAAAAAAGGTAAATAAAAATAAGAGGGATGATATAGCTTAAAATACTGATACCGATGATAAAATGATAAAGACCCAAATCTTTTAGTTCCTCCCAATCTGTTTTTACAAAGACGTTTATAAGTGTTAATACGACAAATTCAATAATACTAATATAAAAAATCCATTTTACAATTGATGATGATCTACGATGAATCATCTTGCTAAGCGTGTCGGAGTCTAACTGTTCTTTGTGTTCTTGTTCATGCCAGACTTTTTTATATGTTTTTAAATCTACCATCATTTATGGATTTAACATTTCTTTTAATTTGTTTTTTGCTCTATTCATTTTAACACGGGCGTTTACTTCACTGATTCCTAAACACAAGGCTATATCTTTATAGGGTTTGTCTTCTAAATACAATAAAACCAAGGCTTTGTCCACATCGTTCAAAGTGTATATCGCTTTGTATAGCATTGCTAATTGTTGTTCTGTAGAATCGTCATAAGCTTCATATTCCAACTCTTTCAGGTTGTCGTAAAGCTCGCCGGTTTTTACCTGTCGTTTTGAACGTCTATAGAGTGAAATAGCAGTGTTAAGTGCTACACGATACATCCATGTGCTAAATTTAGAATCTCCTCTGAATTTATCATAAGCTTTCCATAATTGGATACTTATCTCTTGAAACAAATCATTGTGATCACTCGCATTGTTTGTGTATGCTCTACACACCTTATGAATGATATTTTGATTTACTTCGAGCTCTTTTATAAATTTTTTTTCGAGTTCAGTAGTCACATTTGATTCGTTAATTCGTTAATATGTCTTTTAAAAACTAAAATTGTTACAAGATACTTATTGTTTTTACAATTGGGAAGCCTTTTTTGACAATTCAGTAATTTTTTTTTGTCGCGTTAGGAATAAGTCCGGACTTTTGGGGCGAGTTTAAATAAAATTAATAATTAAAGATTATAAAAATGACACGTATTATCATTATAGTTTTAGTGAGTATATTGAGTTTTTTGGCGAATGCCCAAGAATCGCCTAGGAAACAATTAGTATCTGACAACGGAGTTACGATACATGTAAATATCCCAAATATCACAAGCGACAAAGGAAAAGTTTACTTTTCTTTGTATAATTCGAAGGATAGTTTTATACGACGAATTCCATTTCAAAATACTGAAGCCTTAATAAATAAAAAGAAAACGGAGGCTTTTTTTAAAAATGTACCAGAGGGAACCTACGCAATTATTTGTTATCACGATGTAAATGACAATAAAAAAATGGATTTTGATGGTTTTATGCCAATAGAAGATTATGGAAGCACAAACAACCCGAAATCTTTTGGACCGCCACAATTTGATGCTTCTAAGTTTGAAGTTGTCAAAACAAATCTTACTTTTGAAATAAGATTTTAAGGACACATAATTTGTTATAATGTGCTGCAAGAAATGAAATAATAGACAGATAAAAAATATTTATGACACGGATTTTTAAGTATATAAAACCAATTTTTATCATTGCTTTACTCATTTATTTATTTGATCAAGGTAGTGGTTGGATACAAGGAAGGCCGGTAGAGCGGTTTCCTGAAGAGTTGCAAAAATTTGCAATGTATTTAATGTATAGTGCTGTGTTAGGTGTTGCAAATATTTGGGTAGTCGAAAAATTGGAACAACGGTTTTCTTGGGAAATAGAACCTAAAAAAAGAGCTGTTTATGGGGTTATAGGCGCCGTGCTTATAACAATGTTAAGTATACTGTTACTCAGATTAATAACAGTGTTAGGAATCCATCAACAATCTTGGGAATATTTTATATCTCATGAAAGAGTAGGCGTTTACATATATTCTTTTTTGATAACGATGTTTATTGTAATGGTATTTTATGTTATTCATTTTTATAAAGCGATTACAAAACAAGCTATTATTGAACACAAAACAATCGCTAAAACAGAAATTGCAAAATACGAGACTTTAAAGAGTCAAATAGATCCACATTTTTTGTTCAACAGTTTAAATGTATTGACTTCCTTAATAGAAGAAAATCCAAAGCAAGCAGAAAAATTTACTGCTAAATTATCAAGAGTATACAGATATGTTTTAGAACAAAAAGAAAAAACTTTGGTGCCTCTTCAAGAAGAAGTAGATTTCGCAAAAGTGTATATGGAATTATTGAGAATGCGTTTTGAAGACGCTATCCAATTTGACATCCCTGTGAAGTTTTCTAGTTTAGAATTTAAAATAGCACCACTTTCTTTACAAATATTACTCGAAAATGCTGTAAAACACAATGCTATTTCTGTTGAGAAACCCTTAAAAATTAGAATTGTCGAAAAAAATAAACAATTGGTAGTCAGTAATAGCTTAAATAAAAAGAATATAGTGAAAAAAGGAACGGGAATCGGTTTGTATAATATTTTAGATAGATATGCGCTACTCACCAAGAAAAAAATAGAAATACTTAAAACAGAAAACAATTTCATCGTTAAATTACCATTATTAACTCAAATAACTAAAATTATGAAAACAAAAGATAATACAGAAGAAAACAGATATTATAGAGCAAAAGAAAGAGTAGATAAAATGAAAGGATTTTACGCAAATTTAATTTCATATATTGGGATCAATACCTTTTTAGTATTTCTTAACTATTATACAGGGTGGAGCCATAAATGGTTTGTGTATCCACTTATCGGCTGGGGCATAGGTCTTTTATTTCATTATTTTGAAGCATTTGGACGTTATCCGTTTTTGAATAAAAATTGGGAGGAGAAAAAAATAAAAGAACTAATGGAAGAAGATAAAAAAGAAACTTGGGAATAAATTTTCAACTTTAAAGAATAGAAAACATGAGACTTACAAACACGAATTATAATGGGGCCAAAAGTGACCGAGAAGAAAGGTACATACTGGCTAAAAAGAAGATAAAAAAGATTAAAGCGTTTTATACACATTTAACTGTATATATTCTTGTCAATCTTTATATGACTATTAAAGCATTTGTAAATCATGGGATTGAAGGGGTTTCATATAGTTTAATGGGAATAGGGCTCTTTTGGGGTATTGGTCTTTTTTTTCATTGGTATAGTGTTTTTGGGAAGGATTTATTATTTAGTAAAGATTGGGAAAAAAGAAAAATTAAAGAAATGATGGATGCTGATGATTAAAAGGATATATTTGTTTTTACAACAGTTTTTATACTTGAATTCTGTTGGAAGAAGAAAATAGCAAAAAGGATCAAGAGCTATATGTTTCGTTTATTTTGGAAATACGGCTAATAAAGAATGTTTAAGCACATGATAACAATTGTAATTATTGAAGATGAAAAACCGGCTTCCCGTCGTTTGGAAAGAATGCTGAATCGCAAAGGTTTAACAGTGCAAGAAAAACTGACAGGAGTGTCAGAATCCATTAAATGGTTGCGACAAAATCAAGAACCCGATCTAATTTTTTTGGATATTCAGTTAGCCGATGGTCTTTCCTTTGAAATTTTTAACAAAGTAAAATTGGAAAGTGCTATTATTTTTACAACGGCTTATGATGAATACGCAATAAAGGCATTTAAACTTAATAGTATTGATTATTTGTTAAAACCTATAGATGAAGATGAATTATCCGATGCTATCCGAAAATATCAAAAACTACAAATAAAAAAGCAATCCCAATCCTTGGATTTCAACAGTATTAAAGAATTATTTAAAGAAGAAGCATCCTCTTATAAAACACGTTTTACCGTACAAATAGGACAACACTTAAAATTAATCAGGATAAAGGATATTGAGTGTTTTTACAGTGAAGATAGGGCTACTTATGCATTTCTGAATTCGGGAAAGGTCTATCTGCTAGAGGGGAGCTTAGAAAGTGTTTTTATGCAACTTGATCCTAAAGTTTTTTTTAAAGTAAACAGAAAGTTCGCCATAAATTTAAGTGCCATAACTGATATTATTTCCTATACAACTAGTCGTTTACAAATAAAATTAGCAAATTACAAACAAGAAGATATTATTGTAAGTCGTGAAAAGGTAAAAGAGTTTAAGTCTTGGCTTGCGTAGCGAAATCTTGGCTTGGTATTCGAAACTCGAAGAAAATTGCAATACAGATATTAAAACAAGACAGCATTATTGTTGCTCGATAAAAATCAAAGAGCATTTCGCTCATAGATAAAAGACTGCCTGATTAACTAATTAGATAACCCGTTATGTACACAACATTCTTTTTTGTATGATAACGTAATTTAAAAGATTTTTTATAAAAATAGATTAGCTTGATGTCAAATCTGTTAAACTTTTCACCTCCTTTATTCTCAGGGAAAACAAGTTTTAATATTGGCAGTACTATTAATTTATCTACAGTTTCCCTAAATCGTTT
>JAOZTK010000106.1:1791-7296 GCA_029942185.1 Flavobacteriaceae bacterium | reverse complement strand
CCTGAAGTAGCGATTTGCGATGACCTGTTCAAAGACAAAGGCTTACATTCTTTTACTCAACCAATTCAATATAAAAGCGTACACCTCTTTTCTGTTAGTTTCATTGATCATCTCGTGGCGACCGTCTTCAAAAAGTTTTAAGCTAAGGTCTTTGATACCTGCAGTTTTCAGTTTGGCGTAAAAATCCTGAACCCCTTTGCTGTTTTCACCAACTGGATCATTTGCTCCAGAAAAGACAAGTAGCGGTATGTCTTGATTGGTTTTTTTGATATTATCCATATCACTGATATACAATAAACCCTTTAATAAGTCATTATAAAATTGTAAACTAAAAACGGTTCCACAATTAGGATCAGATACGTATTCATCTACTTTATTCTCATCTCTACTCAACCAATCAAAGGAGGTTCTATTAGGTTTGAAAGGCTTATTATACGCTTTAAAACTCAAACTATCCATCAGAGGGCTTGGCCTTTTTGGATTATAGATTAACAGTAATAACTTCGTGAGTAACAATCCTACTTTTCCAAGCAGGCCCGGATGATTAGCAGTTCCCGATAAAATGGCACCCTGTATACTAAGGTCAGAATCCATAAGATAGTGACGGGTTAAAAATGAACCCATGCTATGTCCTAAGATATATAAGGGTACATCAGGATGTTTTCCTATCAGATGTTGATTTAAAAGCTTTAGATCGGTAACCACTTTTTGCCATCCGTCTTTTTCGCTAAAAAACCCTAAATTTTCAACTGATCCTGCAGTTTTTCCATGACCTCTATGGTCGTTAGCATAGACTGCAAACCCATTTTTGGTCAAAAAACTAGCAAATTCTTCGTAACGCTTGCCATGCTCTGCCATACCATGTGCTATTTGCAACACCCCTTTCAAGGTAACCTCTTGCTCGGGTAACCAGGTATACACTTGCATCGATAAATTTTGTTCTACCGCTAATTTGAATTCACTTGCTATCATATGTTTTTTTTTATTATTCTTCTACCCAATTCTGTGCTCTTTTTACAGCTTTATGCCAAAAATGAAGTCGGCCTTCAACATCTTTTTTATCCGCTTTTGGTTCAAAGATTGTATCAACTTCCCAATGTGATTGAATAGCTTCTAAACTATCCCAATACCCGACAGCCAATCCGGCTAAATAAGCAGCACCCAGTGCCGTAGTTTCCAAATTTTTTGGTCTAATGATTTTAAAACCAAATAAATCTGCTTGAATTTGCATCAATATATCACTAGCACTCGCACCGCCATCAACCCTAATTTCTATACTTTTTTTCTTGGCATCTGCTTCCATAGCTTTGACAATATCATAGACCTGAAAAGCAATACCTTCTAGTGTCGCACGGGCTATATGCGCTTTGGTTGTTCCTCGCGTTATTCCTATAAGCATACCGCGTGCGTATTGGTCCCAATATGGCGCGCCCATTCCTGTGAGTGCCGGAACAAAATAAACACCACCAGTGTCCACAACAGTTCCTGCTAAGTGGTTAACATCATCGGAAATATCAATAATCCCTACGCCATCTCGAATCCATTGTACAGCCGCACCACCTACAAATACACTTCCTTCCAGGGCATAAGTGGTTTTACCGTTTATTTCCCAGGCAATAGTAGTCAAGAGTTTATTATCTGAGTTCACCGCTTCACTACCGGTATTCATAAGTAGAAAACAACCCGTACCATAGGTGTTTTTTATCATTCCTGATTTGGTACAGAGTTGACCAAATAAAGCCGCTTGTTGGTCTCCGGCGATACCCGCAATAGGTATTTTGCTTGCGAATAAGGTAGTGGCCGTTTTTGCATAAACCTCACTACTGGATTTCACTTCCGGTAGCATGGCTTTAGGAATAGCAAACAATTCTAACAAGGTGTCATCCCATTGCATCGTGTGAATGTTGTAAAGTAAGGTTCTGCTGGCATTTGATACATCTGTGATAAACATTTTTCCCCGAGTCAGCTTCCAAACCAACCAAGTGTCTACAGTGCCAAAGCACAATTTACCAGCTTTAGCCTTTTCTTTAGCACCGTGGACATTGTTCAATATCCATTTGATTTTAGTCCCAGAAAAATAAGCATCTAAAACCAAACCTGTTTTTTCTTTTATTATTTTGGCATATCCTTGGCGTGTTAATTCCCTACAATAATTAGCTGTTCTGCGGTCTTGCCAAACAATAGCATTGTAGATGGGGTGTCCAGTTTCTCTATCCCAAACGATGGTGGTTTCTCTCTGATTAGTAATGCCTATACCAGCAATTTTTTCACCTGTAATACCTGCTTTGGCAATCACATCTGTAGCTACAGATATTTGTGAAGACCATATTTCATCAGGATCATGTTCTACCCAACCGGGTTTAGGAAAGAGTTGCTTAAAGTTTTTTTGAGATAGGCCAACTATCTCACCTTTATGGTTAAACAAAACTGCCCTTGATGAGGTGGTACCTTGATCTAGGGCAAGTATTAATTTGTTTTCCATGTGATAAAGATACAAAAATGGATATTCTTAATTACTCTACTGTAATATCAATGCTTTTACTATCAGAAAGATTATTATATTTGATAAATGCTTCAAATTTATAAACTCTTTTTTTTGAAAATGGATTCATATGTTGTATCCATTCTTCGTCTGTATTATTTCGTGCATTTATAATGTATTCCTCAGAAGCAAACACAACTTTTGAATCACGGTAAACTTTAAAACAGAAAACTACAGGAATCGTATGGTTATTCATCTGTGGGATATCTGACTTGAATTTACAAACAAAATCAAAAGCTTTATTTGTTAATAATGGATTGGGGTTATAATATAGAGAAGAGATTTTTAAACTTGAAGGCCTATTTCTGTTATCTCTTATCTTGTTTTCAGTGTCAGGATATTCATTTGAAATAGATTTTTTTGTAACGAATTGTAGGTCTTTTCTATTTCTCACCAGTACAACATTTTATTATTTGTCGAAATTCTCTTTAAGAAGCTTAAATAATGCTTCATATTTTACAGAATTATTATCTTTTAGTTTTTGAAGATTCTGAAGTTTCCACTGAACTGCTGGGAATTTTTCAAAATCATAAATACTCCAATTCGGTGTTAGGTTTTTAAAACTCAATAAAAATTCTTTATCTCCATCTGTTAAGTTTTTATGAATTATATCAACAAGAGTTTTTCTTGTCTCTTCAAAGTCTTGATAACTAAATGATTCACTACTCATCCCTGCAAATTGATTAGTCATAGCTAATTGCTGATCTAAAAAATTTGGATAAAGCATTTCATTAATAGGTCTATTGCTACTTAGAAGATTTAGTAAAAATCCTTTTCTAATTACCGCTGTAAATCCTTCATTATTCAATAGATACTTTATATCAAAAAAATCTCTTGGGTGTTGACGATTTAATGCAGCACAAATTTTACCTCCATAAAGTTGTTCAAAAGGCACGACTTGAATAGCACAAAAAACATCAAACTCATTTTGAGCAAATTCGCAAAGTTCTATTTTTTTAGATTCATTAATTACTCCCCTCATAGCTTGGTTTACTTCTACTTTTATTTGTGCAATATTAGAAGATACTTGTAATTTAAGATTCTTTTGTTTGTGCAATACTTTTACATCAGGAATTACCCTTTCAACATTAGACTTAATCCGTTCTAAAGCTTGCGTAATATTTACCAATGTATCTATCCTGTTTTCAATAGGAATATAAGTTAAATCTATATCTACCGAAAGACGAGGCATATTGCGAACAAAAAGATTGATAGCAGTACCCCCGTGTAATGCAAAACAAGTTTCCTTAGCAACTTCAGGTAGTACTTTGAGTAAAAGGGCTACTTGCCTTTTATAAAGTTGTCCTTCCATGTTCTTCTAACTCTTTAGGAATGGTTATACGATATTTTGGTATATAAACACCCTTTTTCACAAGACTTCGTTTACCTTTTCCAAAATCTATTTTTTTTAAATTTATATAATTTACCCAATCATGGTTGGCTTTTTCTGCCATATACATAAACAAACGCTTCACTTTTACAGAGGTACATTGTTCTAATAAATTCTGTACAAGATTAGGTCTCAAATTATTTAACCCATCTATAAGTTCATAGCATTCAAATAATTCTTGATACTTAGGGCTAAGATATAAACATTCCATAACTGCTCGAGCTGCGCTGGAAATTTTTATAGTAAATGATTTAAACTCAACACTGATAAGTCCTAAATCAGCGGGAAGAAAAGAAGATTTATGATAATCTACTTTTAGACCCCAATCATACTTAAGAAACCAGGTTGGTAATTTTTCGCCTTTACCACCAAATACCATAGTTTTTTGAGTTGAAAACTCCAAATAGTGCGTCTTTCCTTGCATGGCTAGTGCTGTTTTTCCTCCTGGATGAATATTTGAATTTGATTGCTTTTGCAATGCAAATATTGCACCTTCATACCCTACTTTTTCACCAAAACGTATCAATGCTCCTGTTCCTATTGATTGAAGCCATTCACTTTTCTTATATCGTTGTTGAAGATCTAGACTGTATCCTTGTCTAGTCAACCACGAAGAAAGAAACACCACACCATAAGGTTGAGAATTTAATAATTGGTTTATTTTTGTTCTTTTTTTGGTACTCATAGTGCGAATATATAGTTTTTTTTGAACTATTTCATTTTTTTGGTTTATAAATATGTGTTTTTAGGTATTATAAGTACTTGTTTCAAACTAATTATAAACCTGTAATATCTAAAAGGAAGAATTATTAAAGTGAAATCGAAAAGAAAATTTTCCGTAATATGTGTTTTTTAATCATTGAGTGAAAATCTTAAAATTATATTTATTAATATTTAATTTCCTTTGATTGATTTTGACCTAATTTGTGTACTGTAATTATCTTATTAAATAATTCTCTCGTTTTTTTTGTTTGAAGTCTATAATACCCCTACAGAACCGGTCCCTTGTTTAAGTTGACATTTTTACTAAATTTAAACGATGAAACTAATGAGCGTATTATAATTATACAGGAGAGAATAAGGAATAAAAAAAGCCTCTAACAAGAGGCTTTTATAATAAGATTCGGATTCAGATTATAAAGTCTTTCCGTAATGTTTTGCAAGTAAATAATAAAATGCTGCTCTGTATTTATGTGTATTTGAAACACCTAAATCCTTACATACTTTTTCGATAGATGCATCTAATCCATCTTTATTTGTTAAACCTAAAAAAGATTTTAAAAAATTATTCTTAATTAGTTCTCTTTCAGATTCTTGCTCACAAGCAACTAAGGAAGCATCACCACCTTGAGCAGCTATTCCTAAATGTTTAACAATCGCTTCCAATTGATTCATATCAGCGTCTACATTTACTTTTTCTTTTAATTGTTTTACATTCAACTTAATGTACTCTTCTTTTGTGTATACCATAATAAAATTATTTAACAACTTGAATTCAATGTAAGTTTTTCTTGTCGCTTTTTAAAGTTTTTCATAGACAACTCCTATTTTTAAAGGACTAACTAGTTAATTC
>JAOZTK010000106.1:0-1691 GCA_029942185.1 Flavobacteriaceae bacterium | reverse complement strand
TTTTTAAAGTTTTTCATAGACAACTCCTATTTTTAAAGGACTAACTAGTTAATTCGAAAGAAAAGGAGGAAGTATCGGGTAAACCTTGTAAATCCCAACTAAAAAATGAAATAATTATTTTGTTTACCTTTGCAGGAATATTAATTAAAATACTTATAAAAATGGCAAAATTTGAAATTTACAAAGACCCTAAAGGAGAATTTAGATTTAGACTTAAAGCATCAAACGGTCAAGACATCTTGGCTGGTGAAGGTTATACCGCAATGGCAGGTTGTACAAATGGAATTGAATCTGTAAGAAAAAATTCTCAAGACGATAGTATGTTTGCGAGATTAGTTTCTACAGACGGAAAACCTTACTTTGATCTTAAATCTCCAAACGGTCAAGTGATTGGTACAAGTCAGATGTATGCATCTACAGACACAATGGAAATTGGTATTGCTTCTGTAAAGAAAAATGCTCCAAAATGTGAGGTTGTTGATATAACATAATCTCCGTGTTTATAAAAATTTAGGGGTGAAATTCATATGTTTTAAATTTTTACCCCTTTTTTTATTTCTTTTTATCACAAGCGATAGCCTAAAAGGATATAATTCCCCGGCACCTTACAAGTAAAATGTTTGTTCTCAAAGTCTGAAGTTTTTTCGGAACAACTTTATGAAACAGATGAATTTTAAAAAATTATCGAATGATTAAAGTCAAAATATTTTTGGTATTAGTGTTTTTTAGCAACTATTCATTTAGTCAAAATTTAAAAGAATCCGATTCAACATCAATAATTTCTTTTGTAGATAAGTTTAATGTAAAAATTAATGTCGACTCTCAACTCGAAATTTACACTATACACGATAAATTATCCGATACAGATTTTGTGTTAAGCCCTAATAATGAATTGAAACTTTCAATATCGCTCGATTATGAATTTTTAAGTCTTAGTGTCGGTTTTTCCCCTAAATTTCTATCGAGAAATAACGATGACAATTTAAAGGGGGAAACTTCTTATTTCGAATATGATTCACGCATTATTTTGGGTAATTGGATGCAGCGGATTAATTATAATAATATACAGGGATATTATCTTAAAAATACAAATAATTTTATTCCGAATTGGATGGAAAATAAAAATCCATATATCCAATTCCCAAATTTAAAAATAACGAAATTGAGTGGGACTACTTCTTATATCATACATGAAAATTTTTCTATCAAAAGTAATATCCATCAAACAGAATGGCAAAGAAAAAGTGCCGGTAGTTTTATTCCTAGTATTCACTACGGTTTTAGCAAATTTTCAAATAAAGATCCTGATTTAACAATATTGAAAAAAGACTTTGATGTCCAATTAGCGGCAAGTTATTATTATACTTGGGTTATTCATAAAAATTGGTTTATTTCATCTTTTCTTTCACCTTCATTAGGTGTTCGTTTTTCTAATCATGAAGAAGAAAAAAATCAACATACAATCAAAGGATTAGACGGGGGATTACAATTGGGATTTAATTCTAAAAAATACTATTTCGGAGCGGAGGCAAACTTTGATGTTAATGCATACAATGAAGATCAAATGACAAATATTGTCGCTGATGAAATTTATGCAAAAATCTATTTAGGTTATCGATTTAAAGCCCCAAAAATACTTCAAAAACCTGTCAAATGGATTAATAAAAAAATAAAATCCAAATAACTTCAAA
>JAOZTK010000105.1 GCA_029942185.1 Flavobacteriaceae bacterium | reverse complement strand
GCAAAAATTATGGGCTTGAAATATTTCAAGTCCACAGGTTTTGCACTTGCTCCGATAAGAGCCTAAAGCAGCTAAAAAAACCGGAACTCAAAACAGATAAATCTACTTTTAAATTCCGGAAATCAATCTAAAAACTACTAACTAAAAATTATGTTCTATATTGAATTGAAGTATTCCATAGAACAACAAAGCAAATATATATGTGCTGAAGTATAAAAACACTGATATTTGTCATATAAAAAAAAGGTGGCGAATAAAAACTAAAAAAATGTCTGATTAAAGACTTTGGTTTTGGGTGTAAGCCCGCCATTTTTCGATAACATTTTTAAAGTCATCAGGTAATTCAGTTTCAAAATGCATTTTTTTACCCGTTTTTGGGTGTATAAAACCCAATGTTTTTGCGTGTAATGCTTGTCGAGGAATTATCTTAAAACAATTTTGAATAAACTGTTTGTATTTGGTAAAGGTGGTTCCTTTTAAGATTTTATCTCCACCATAACGTTCGTCGTTAAACAATGGATGACCTATATATTTAAAATGAGCTCTGATCTGATGTGTTCTGCCGGTATCAAGTTTGCATTGTACCAAACTTACATAAAGAAAACGTTCTAACACTTTATAATGTGTAACAGCGTGTTTCCCATGCGTTCCATCGGGAAAAACATCTTGTTGTAATCTGTTTTTTAAATTGCGACCAATATTTCCTTCAATTGTCCCGGAGTCTTGCTCCATATTTCCCCAAACTAAGGCGTAATAGAAGCGCTCAGTTGTCCGATTAAAGAATTGTTTAGCCAATTTATTCATCGCTAATTCTGTTTTGGCGACCACTAATAATCCACTGGTATCCTTGTCAATACGATGAACTAAACCGGGTCTTTCATTTGAATTGACCGGAAGATTTTTAATGTGATGCATCAATCCGTTAACCAAAGTTCCCGTGTAGTTACCATGTCCGGGATGAACGACCATACCCGCCGGTTTGTTAATTATAATTACCGACTCGTCTTCGAAAACAATATTTAAAGGAATGTCCTCAGCAAGTATGGGGCTTTCATGTGGAGGATAGGACAAAACCACACGTACAACATCATTAGCTTTAACTTTATAGCTAGATTTTACCGCGGTATCATTTACCAAAATATGACCTTCTTTTGCAGCTTGTTGAATTCTGTTTCGTGTAGCATTTTCGATAAAATTCATTAAAAATTTATCGACACGTAAAGCTTCTTGACCTTCATTCGCGGTAAATTTATAATGCTCAAAACCCTGTTCGGGATTAAATTCATTTGAATTCATAGGTTAGTTTTCACACAATGATTGGATGCCATAGGCTGTTTTTCTTTGCTCGCATATTGATGGTAAATTATCTGTTTCCATCTCCTAAAACGAATTCAATAATGGATTTTTTAGGGAGTTTATCCCCTTCCTCAATTTTTTTCCCTCGATGTTTAAGACCACGAACTACATCTTTCCCTTTATCGTGTACCCAAGTAGGATTCGATCCTATTTCGAAACCTGCAGCTTTTAGGGTAGTTTCCATATTGCGTCTTGTTTTTCCATAAAATTCAGGGATGGCAACAGATCTGTAGCTGGAAGGATTCAATGTCAAATATATTTTTCTGTTTTCTTTTACGATATCTCCGGGTTTTGGACTTTGACGAATAACAGATCTTTTTGGATAGTTAGGATTAAAGCTTGCTGAGTCTATTACTATGTAACGTAAATCCATTTCATCCAATGTAGTTTTGACGTCGCTTAATACCTGTCTGGATAAATCAGGCACTTCAATTTTTTGACTGTGATGTGTTGAAATACGCAACCATTGGAACAAAATAAAAATTAAAAACCCCATTATTATCGTGGCAATAGCCACTTGTTTCCAAAAGAGTTTATTCGAAATAAATTTTATAATAGGCATAGACTAGTGTTTGGACAAAGATAAGAAATGAATTAAGAATGTAGAATTATAAGAACATGGGATTATAATTTTAAAATATTAGCCTGACAATTTGCGAATTTTTGTAATTTTGTAAGGAATAACAGACCGATGAGAAAAAAAGTAGCAGTGGTAATGGGTGGATATTCATCTGAATATGGAATATCCATTAAAAGCGGGAAGGTGGTATGTGAGCATCTCAACAAAACCTTGTACGAAGTTTTTCCGATACATATATTGGCGGATAAATGGATTTATATCGCAGAGGATAAGATAGAATATACGATAGATAAATCGGATTTCTCTGTATGTGTCAACAAGAAAAAAATCATTTTTGATGTGGTTTTTAACGCCATTCACGGACATCCGGGTGAAGATGGTGTTCTGATTGCTTATTTTGAGTTATTAGGGATAGCACACACATCTGACACCTCTTATAAAATGGGTTTGACCTTTAACAAAAGGGATTGTTTAAGTGTGATAGATACTTATGGAATAGCACATGCAATATCATATTACTTAAATAAGGGAGTAGTAATTGATACAAAAGAAATTGTTAAAAAAGTAGGATTACCTTGTTTTGTAAAAGCCAATAGAGCCGGTTCCAGTTATGGAATTTCTAAGGTTTACAAAGAGGATGAATTGAAAGTCGCTATTGAACATTCGTATAAAGAGGATGATGAGGTTTTAATTGAGGAGTTTTTAGATGGAGTTGAGCTGTCTGTTGGAGTGATAACATATAAAGATAAAGTGAAAGTGCTTCCTATAACCGAAATAGTTTCTGAAAATGATTATTTTGATTTTGAGGCTAAATATTTGGGGAAATCACAAGAGGTCACTCCGGCAAGAATTACGAGAAAACAAGAAAAGCAAGTTGTAGAAATAGCAGAGAAAGTATATAAAATTTTACGCTTAAAAGGGATTTCAAGAGCAGAATATATTTTTAAAAATGGCATCCCTTATTTTGTCGAAATAAACACCGTACCCGGTTTAACAGAAGAGAGTATTTTGCCACAACAAGCCAAAAAAGCAAATATTTCTTTAGAGGATTTGTTTGGAAGCATGGTTGAGAATGCTTTATTAAATGTTTAAGATTAATTAAAAAAAAGCTTTGTGCCTTATGCCTTAGCGTTAAAAAAAATGAAAAGAGCCGTATTTCCGGGATCATTTGATCCTATAACCTTAGGACATGTAGATATCATCGATCGAGCAGCGGATTTGTTTGATGAAATAATCATTGCTATTGGACTGAATCACGATAAAAAATATTTGTTTGATTTGGATCAACGCGTGCAATTTATAAAAGACACCTTTGCTGATAATCCAAAAATAAAGGTCCAAACATATAAAGGTCTGACTATTAACTATTGTAAAGAAATTGGCGTTGACTATATCTTAAGAGGCTTGCGCAATCCGGCAGATTTTGAATTTGAAAAGGCCATTGCTCAGACCAATAGAAATTTATCGGGGATTGAAACCGTTTTTTTGTTGACCAGTGCCAATACCGCGTATATCAGTTCTAGTATTGTAAGAGACGTTTATCGTCACGATGGTGACATTTCTTCATTAGTTCCCGATGCAGTTGCAAGAACGAGCAAAGAATAGTTTTTGTAAAATCCTTGTGTTCCTTGTATTTATTCCCTTGGGGCGAAAGCAGATTTTAAAAAAAAAACATCGATAATTTACCGGGTAAATTCGATATTGAGAATTAAGAATATAGTACAAGTAATAACATATAAACAATCAAAAAATCAATTAAAAATAAGAATCATGAGCATTAAAAAACAATATCTAAAAACAAAAAACATTTGTAAAGTTACCTTTACACTGGATACAGAATTAGCAAAAAATGCAAAAAAAGCTTTTGTAGTGGGAGCGTTTAACAATTGGAATGAAAAAGCAAGTCCACTTAAAAAGCTTAAAAATGGCAATTTTAAAACGACTATTGACTTGGAGAAGGGAAAAGAATTTCAATTTAAATATTTAATTGACGGCGTTTGGATTAATGACGATAAAGCGGATGCCTATGTTCCTAATGAGTTTTCAGAAGATAACAGTGTGGTTATAACCAAATAAAACTATAAATCTGAGTTTATTCGCGGGGCGAAAGCCCATCCCGATAGGTAGGTATTCCGACCCTTCCTGTCACGACAAAGGTGTGATGGGTAGCTATGGTATGATTTACAAAGCAAACTCATTCTAATGCTCCGATGGTTCTAGTTCGGAGTAGTTTATTAACCTATATTTGATCTAAGCTGTAAAAAAACTTTACTCAGAATTCAGCTTAATAGGTTTAATAATCGTCAGATTTGCACTATAAGCCGCTTGTTAATGCCTGATTTTGATGCAAAATTAGAAATGGAATGATATTTGCGATAGATTAAGTGCGAAAATATGTATTTTTGCAAACTCTTTAAGACTTAGAGTTGAAGGATTCATTAATAAGAATTTAAAACTTTAAACTATTGTAGGGGACGATCGGTTTTGACAGCGAGGTCAGACAAGTTGTAAGCATGTCGAGTAATGAAAACGCACTCGTAAAAATCATTTTCAACTTATAAACGGCGAAAATAACTACGCTTTAGCTGCATAATCTGAATTATAGTAGGATTAGCCACGTTCCTGCCAGGCAGGAAGGCTGAATGTCTCTTAAGAGCCTTGGTTTACGGCGATTAGTTTAGAGGCATCGTAAAAGTAAACATAGGGATTGTAGCGTTTCGATACTTTTCCGAAATTTAAGAAACTAAGCTTTGAGTAGGCGGTTTTTGGTCAGCTCTTAGTCGAAAATTAAACAAAAACTAAGCATGTAGAAAGCGGGTTGGTTGCTCGTTTGGACGCGGGTTCGATTCCCGCCGTCTCCACATTTGCTCGCCGAAACTCAACGCAAAGTAAGGAGTTGAAGCGAGTTTTTTTTTACAAAATATTTTTGCAAAGGCTACTTCCTTTATCTCTGAATATTTTGTAATTTTAGATCCATAACTGAGTATAGATTTAACGTTGGCAATTGATGAAAAAGAAAAAACATTCTGATATTAATGATGTGTCAAATCTAAAAGGACTCAATCATAGTGAGAAAATAACTATGTTCTTTTTTGGATTTGTGATAGTGTTTTTGCAAGGTAGGAATAGATATTTTTATAATTTACCTGGAAATGAAAAGCAAAAAAGACAAACAATATTTTACTATATATTAGGTGTTATATTTTGGATTCTGACAATCCCACTAATTTTTTACATCGTGGATAAATTTATACTATAAAGCTGATAATCTAATCGATTCATGTGATTTGCATATTCGTTTCTAAATTAGGATATGTTGTTTTTTTGGAATTCTTAGACTTGCACTTTAGTAATATTGAAATAATAAAAATTGGAGCAAACTTAATAGGAAAAACGGAATAAATTTTGATATTAAATAAAATGTAATAACTTTGTACTCACAAAATATAAATCATGGAAACATCAATTATCAAAATAGGGAATTCAAAAGGTTTGCGTCTTAGCAAAACAATATTGGAGAAATATAATATAAAGGATAAAGTTGAACTTATTCTTGAAAAAGGGCGAATAATATTAATGCCAATAAGAAGTCCAAGAAAAAATTGGGATTTAGCATTTGAAAAAATGGCAAAAAATAATGATGATCAATTGTTAATGAATGATATGTTTGACGATGAAAATTTTGACGAATGGAAATAAATCAATATAGAATTGTCTTAGTCAATCTTGACCCTACAGTTGGAAGTGAAATACAAAAAACAAGACCTTGTGTGATTATTTCACCAAATGAAATGAATAAATATTTGAGAACAATTGTAATTGCACCTCTAACAACGAATTTGAAAAAATATCCAACTCGTGTTTCAGTAGAGCATAACAATAAAAAAGGAATGATTGTAATTGACCAAATAAGAACAGTTGATAAAAAAAGGATAATCAAAACATTTGATAATCTATCAAAATCTGAAATTAAAAACTGTAAAGGAATTATAAAAGAAACCTTTGTGGATTAAGAAGGTAAACTATTGCCAACAAAAAATATACTTAATGCTGGATAATTGCTTAATTCAAAGCTAGTTTTGCGTTTATAAAGCAAGTGTAAAACCCGAAAATTATTGTATTTTTATCCAGCACTAATCATATTCAATCGTTGTGCAACATAACCATACGAAAATGAAAACATACGGAAAATGTAAGAATTGTAATACTGAAATTAGTTTTTGGTCATTTGCTGACACAAGAATTGATTTTGTAATGGAAAAAGGTGAATTTAAAGAATTGAATTGTGATACTTGCGGTACAAATAACAGAATTCACATAGATAATTTGCATGCTAAAAAATCAAGAATTGCTCAAATATTAGCATTTCTAATTGTTATCATTGGAACACCCTTGTTATTTTATTTCTTCTCATCAAAATCTCAGACATTGTACATAATCATTGGAAGTTTTATACTTGTTCCTATTGTTATATATCATATTATACAAAGACAGGAAAATAATAGAATAAACTCATTTAATCGCTTAAAAATTAAAGGCAGGAATTCAAATATTAGCCTTAAATAAAGTGAATTAACAAAATAATTTATAAATTTGTGTTATGGAAATAAGTATTCAGAAACAAAAAATGGATTTAATTCAATGGTTAACAACATTGAACGATGAATCTATTATACAAAGGTTGATCGATGTAAGAAACAATCAGATAAAGGATTGGTGGAAAGAGTTATCAGATGCAGAAATTGAATCTATCGAAAAAGGAATTCAAGATGCTGATAAAGGAAATTTAGTTTCACATTCTGAAGCAAGAAAAGTTTATGAAAAGTGGCTATAAAATTGACTGGACTACTCACGCATTAAGTGAATTAAAAGAAACTTTTGATTATTTAGAAACTAATTGGACCGAAAAGGAATTGAATAAACTGGGACTTGAAATTGAAAAAACACTTGAACTGATCTCAATAAACCCTGAATTATTTCCAAAAACACGTAAAAAGAAAAATGTAAGGCGAGCTTTGGTCACAAAACACAATACTCTTTACTACAGAACGAATAAAAGAATTATAGAAATAATATCGTTCTTTTCAAACAGAAAAAATCCTGATAAATTGGAAATATAAAATGTAATGACGGTGCACAACATTTGTAATCGTTGCACAAGCGAGACAAAACAGTAAAAAAATGACACTTTAGGTCATTTTTAAGCAAACTTCACTTTTTTCTGTAAAATGTCTATAATTTTTCGAAAGGCTTAGAAAAGTTTATTTGAACAACTACAGCCTCTTTTATTTGTTTTAAACAAAAAGCAAGTCTTTGTTTGCTTGTATTGGCTGTTTTCTAGCCTTGTAGCCTTCCCTAAAATGGCAAGCCTACAAAAAGGCTAAGGCTACACTACTTTATGTTTTGTCTATTTTCACCATCAACAATCACAAAAACAGGCTATTAGCTTTGTTTCTATCTTTTTCACCTAAAACTAACTCATTTTACGCCTTTTTAAGCCTTTTTAATGTTACAAGTAATTTATATCTTATTTTGTAAATTGAAAAAATTAAGT
>JAOZTK010000104.1 GCA_029942185.1 Flavobacteriaceae bacterium | reverse complement strand
CTTCGGACTTCCATCTTCTAGCTTCGGACTTCCAACTTCTAGCTTCGGACTTCCAACTTCTAGCTTCGGACTTCCAACTTCTAGCTTCGGACTTCCAACTTCTAACTTCAGGCTCTATCCCACACAAAAGGATTCGTGCAGTAGCGCGAACTCCAACACTAATTCAAATTAGGATCCTCAGGGGAGTTGGCCCAAAGGCGGTACTTCCCTCCCATTTCTAATAATTTATCTTTCCAGCCTTTTGCATCGTTTATAGAAAACAAATTGCTATACGTATTTTGTAGTAAAACCCAAGTATTTTCTTTGATCTCCAATTCTAATTGTTCAAAAGACCAACCCGAATAGCCCAAAAAGAATCGAATTTCATCTTTTTGAATCAAGTTTTGTTCGAGATAGGATTTAACGGCATCGTAATTACCACCCCAAAAAACACCTTTTGAAATTTCAATACTATCAGGAATTAAGTGAGGTAGACTGTGAATAAAATAAAGGTTCTCATTTTCAACAGGCCCACCTATATAGACCCGAAAATCACAATCTATCTCAAAAACCAAATCTTTTAACAAGTAATCACTGGGTTTATTTAAAATAAAACCAACCGATCCTTCATCGTTGTGTTCTGTGAGTAATATAATGGATCTGTTAAAGGAACTATCTGTCAAAGTGGAAGGTTCCGCTACCAGAAGGTTTCCTTTTGTTATTTTTTGTGATATCATGTCCTTTAATTAAATAGGGGTTTGCGTTCTTTCGTAATCAAAAACAATACCATTTTAATAGATAAGCTTGTTATTATAAAAAAATCCTCTAGCAAAAAACTAGAGGACTTTAAAAAATTTCTTTTTTTTGATACTAATTAACAGCTTTGTCAAATTTAGATCCCGCTTTAAAACGTACTACATTTTTAGCTTTAATTTGTATTGCTTCACCTGTTTGTGGATTACGTCCTGTTCTTGCTTTTCTTTTAGAAATAGACCATGTTCCCCATCCTACTAATGCAACTTTATTTCCTTTTTTCAAAGATTTAGTTACGTTGTCAGTTAATGATTCTAGAGCAGCTTTTGCAGCAGCTTTTGAAATACCTGCATCTGCAGCCATTGCATTGATTAATTCTGATTTGTTCATAATTGTTAGTTTTAATTAATTAATAATCTCTACAAAGATAGATAATACAAGGGCTCGCGCAAGTTTTTAACAAAAAATAAGTCCTTTTTGTTAATAAGTCGGCTAAAATGTTAATAACCTAGCCGTAAATAGGACTTGAAAACGGTAAAACAGGCTTCGCCCTTTGATAATGGGCTACCACAGCATTTTTGCATTTTCGGAAAATTGAAAACCGTTTAACAAACTTTTTGTATGCATTTTTCGTTTTCCTGATAATTGTAATTCATCCACAAATAGATAACCATCTTTTACGGCAATCTTTATGATTTTGCCAGAAGTAATAATACTGCCTATTGGGTCTTTGTGTTCTGTAAATTCCAGATGTGTATGATATAATTTTACACTGTATTCGGTTTTATTTGACATGAATTTACTCCATGCAACCGGAAAAGGACTTAATCCACGAATTTTGTTATAAATCGCTTCTAAGGAATCATTCCAATCAATACTTGTAGTTTCTTTGTATAATTTTGGCGCTTTTAAAGAAGATGTTACCGTTTGTTTCCTGGTTTTAAATGTCCCGGATGCAATACAATCCACTGTTTTTAACACGAGCGCTCCTCCAAGATGCATCAATTTATCGTGTAAACTTCCCGCTGTATCACAAGGTGTAATGCTTTGCTTCTCTTGTAAAATAATGGCACCTGTATCAATTTTATCATCGATAAAAAAAGTTGTTACTCCTGTTTCTTTTTCCCCATTAATCAATACCCAATTGATAGGAGCTGCACCTCTATATGCGGGCAATAAAGAAGCGTGCAAATTGAAAGTCCCCAACGCAGGTAATTCCCAAACCACTTTGGGTAACATTCTAAATGCAACAACAATAAACAAATCTGCGTCAAGCCGTTTTAAATCTGCTATAAACAGTTCGTCTTTAAGATTTTTAGGTTGCATAAGAGCAATATTCTTTTCAACAGCATATTTTTTTACGGCTGAAGCCCGCAATTTTTTGCCACGCCCTGCCGGCTTATCCGTTGCAGTAATAATCGCAACTACATCATACTGATTAAGCACCAATTGATCCAATACCCCTACTGCAAAATCGGGTGTGCCCATAAAGACTATTCGTGGTTTTTTTTTGTTCATTGCTCTGGGTTCTTTTCAGTCTTCAGTTCTCAGTTTTCAGTCTTCGGTCTTCAGTCTTCAGTCTTCTGTCTTCAGTCTTCAGTTCTCAGTCTTCAGTCTTCGGTCTTCAGTCTTCAGTTCTCAGCCTTCAGTCAATAGTTTATACTACTAATTACTGACTGCATACTGCCAACTGCATACTAGTTCTCAGTTTTCAGTCAATAGTTTACTACTAATTACTGACTGCTGACTGCTGACTGCATACTAGTTCTCAGTTTTCAGTCTTCGGTCTTCGGTCTTCAGTCTTCAGTTTTCACACACCTATATTTATTCTGCGAATTTAGTACAATTACATTTGTATCCAACAACAATCGCAGTTCTTTTAAAATAGTTTCCGAATCGTATGCGAGCCTTCGTAAGATTTGTTTGGATGATAAACCTTCATCTTTCACCAAGGCTACTATTGAAGCTCGTATGTTCTTTTTATCAATTCCGCCTTTCCTTTTCTTTGCTTCGCAAACATCACATATCCCACAATCCACTGAGCTTTCTTCATTAAAATAGCTACTTAGCTGACGATTTCTACAAAAAGTATTGTTCTCAATATAGGATAACATACTCTTGTATTTATCGCTCTTTATTCTTGTTCTTTGCTTGATATTTGCAAGAATACTACTCAAAGTATAAGAATCTTGCCGTGGCTTTAAAAATTGAATACTCGAATCATTCTGACCCGAATAATACTTGATAATACCATCTCTGTTCATCTCGTCTAAATGTTTCTTTAAGTGCTCTTTAGAAATTTTTGACCTGAGTGCTAAATTATGAATGTTAATCACACAAAAGGAACTAAAAATTCCGTCATAAACACGTAAAGCTACCTTTAAAATTTGCTCTTTTTTGGGATTGCGTCGATAATATGCAAAGAGTTGTTCATTGCTTGTTGTAAACATCATTTCAGCTATTGATCTACCTGCTGTTTTTGTTCTTAAAACGCCCTCTCTTTCCAATAATTCCAATCCGTTATAAGTCTTTAAAATCGGTAATTCATAGTGTCGACAAAATCGGGAAAGTTCGAATGTGAAAGCTGCAGAAGGTAAAGCTCCATAGGTAATATGAAAATATTGATTCAAATGTCGGTATAACTCCTTAATAAAATCAACATCCGGAATTGCTTTACCGAAAAAGGAAGCCGATTTTTGTAAATTTCGAACATGGGCAATGATTACAGCATAGGATTTTTTACCATCCCTTCCTGCCCTACCCGCTTCCTGAATATAGTTTTCAAGGCTAAAAGGAATACTCGTATGCAATACCATTCGTACGTTCGCCTTATCAATACCCATCCCAAAAGCATTGGTTGCGACCATAACCTGAACTTTTTCCCGATACCATGCATCCGTTGCAATCTCTTTTGCCTCCATCGATAAACCCGCATGATAAAATACAGATTTAATCTTATTTGCATTGAGAAAATCACTAATTCTACTACAATTATTCCTACTCCCTGCATAAAGGATAATAGGTTCTTTAATCGCTTGAATAAGGTTGCGTATGTTTTCAAATTTATCCTCAGAGTCTATTACTCGTAAATGCAAATTTGTACGTATTAGAGATTCTTTAAAAATTTTTGGTTTTTCTAATTCCAAATATTTAGCAATATCCAACAAAACCTGTTTAGTAGCAGTTGCCGTAAGCGCTATTATATTTGTTTTGGGATGTAATGCTCGCAATATGCGTAAATTGAGATAAGAAGGCCTAAAATCATGTCCCCATTCCGAAATACAATGCGCTTCGTCAATTGCAAATAAACGAACAGGTAATTGTTTGATTTTTTCTTGTATCAATGAGCTCTGTAAACGCTCGGGTGAAATATATAAGAAACGTATTCCACCGAATAACAAATTGTCAAAAATCCGGATGATTTCCTCTTGTGAAACACTGCCCGTAAGTGCAACCGCTTTTATCCCTTTTTTTTGTAAACTATTTACCTGATCTTTCATCAGCGCAATAAGTGGCGAAATTACGACGCAAACCCCATTCTCTTCCATCAAAGTAGGCACCTGAAAACACACGGATTTACCGGAACCTGTTGGCAACAAAACCAACACGTCTCTATTGCTACTAACGGCATCAATAATCGCTTCTTGAGGCGCTCTAAATTTCGTAAAACCCCAGTATTTTTCTAATATTTTTGATGCGGATGTCATGAATTACTTTTAGTATTTTTTGATGTGTTTTTAGAATTTTATGGTATAAATAGTGGTTAATTTATCTTGCTAATTGTTGTAAAAAGTGTTGTGCGAAGTCTCCCGACTTCGCACAGCGTCAT
The DNA here is from genome assembly GCA_029942185.1 of Flavobacteriaceae bacterium. Taxonomy (GTDB): domain Bacteria; phylum Bacteroidota; class Bacteroidia; order Flavobacteriales; family Flavobacteriaceae; genus DQTL01. Next base: position 2,973 of record JAOZTK010000104.1, on the reverse strand, counting down.
CGCACAGCCGTATAGTCGTATAGTCGTATAATAATTTTACTAATAATGTAGCTATTTCTGCTAATACTTCACTATTTTTTTAACAGCAATTCCTTCTTCATTAGAGACTCTTACAAAATAAATACCTTTACCGGCAGCTGAAATATCTATAGCATACGTGTTTGTAATCGCATTGCTACTTATTTGGCTAATTATTTTCCCATCTATATTGAAAACTGTAATCTCACTCTTTAACAAGCGATGTGTATCTACTACAAACCTTCCGTAATTTGGATTCGGATAGATTAAAAAATCAGCTGTATTTGTAGTGGGATTTTCATACTCGTTGGGTCCCAAAGTAATCAGGTTTTCAATAAGAGGAACATCAGAAAAAGAAACTAAATGACTGGCGACAATCAAATGTGGATTAAAACCTTCATTGCAGTTGGAACAAGTAGTTCCTGTAATGCAATCTGGATTGTTTGGATGACAATAATCTACATAATCTTCGTCTAAAATATAGTTCAACTGCATCGGAGTCATCGTATTTACACTACCCAAATTGAAATCGAACCACTGTGCTATAGCACCCGGACACCATCCCGCCCTATCGTGATACCAAGTCCCATTTTGAGGATTGCACCCATCCGGATTCGGATTGCAATCCACCCAGTTATCCTGGCTAAAAGTACTTACACCATCCACCCAAATATTGTGAATATCATGATGAAATTCTGCCGCATTTCCCGTATTATTTGATCCCCAACCATGACCCGTTGATACCAGCTTTATTTTTGCTTCTTCCACATCTTCATTGTATTCAATAGAAATACCCTCACAAGGTTGCAAATCAGCCAAATCTCCAAAAGCATAAGTATTTAACCACAAGTTGGAAACTGTACTGTAATTGTAATTGGGTGCACCTACCTGATAATCTAAATCGAGACTGTATAAGAATCCGGTACCACTTGTACCTAGTGTAAATCGTAGTTTTATTTCCCCTTGTAACAGCGACATAAAATCGGTTAAATCAATTTCGTGTTGACAAGCAACTCCATAAGGTGTAACATATCGTATTATTTCGTGCCATTTTCCATCATGACCTTGTGCATGTACATGCGAAACCCTATCCCATGGATCACAACCTGCAGTCGGACAATCGATAAACAGTGTCGCTGTAATTGCATCATAAGCACCTAAATAACTCGGTAAATTCACACTTACCTCCTCTGTATAATAATTATTGTTGAGCAATAAATCTGTTACAGCATGTACCGTTTGACTCATCGCTGTTTCGACAATCGTAAAAGAAATATTTTCAACACCTGTATTACCGTAATTATTAGTCCCTTGCAACACTACATTCTGAACACCATAACTGAATGGCGTCCACCAAGCCGTGTAATGTGTACCATCATGATTTGTAAATGTTATTGGCAAGCCGTTAATCTCTACTTCAATGCTATCAATTGAAAAAATATCGGCATGTTCTATTGAAGCATTTATCGCAAGCGGTATTGGTCCTAATTGCGGTATAAAAACATCACCGGGTACAGGATTTGTCAAAACAATTTGAGGCAATACCGTGGCAGGATCAAATACCTGAAAAGATGCATACACATCTTCAGCAGCTTGATAGGTTGCATCTCCGGCCTGACTCGCTTTTATTACAACTTCTCCTACCGTCCCGTCCAGTGTTACCGTACTTCCTGAAATAGATGCAGGTCCGGATTCCAAAGTATAAGAAATCTGTAATCCGGAACTTGTATAAGCTTCCAAATCAAATGGATTATCACCAATAACTTTATTTGGAATCACAGGAAAGTTAATTACCTGAAAATCCGATTCTAAAACTCCATTAAAATTGGAAGTACCTCCTTGTAATGCAAAATTATGTAAAACCCCGTTTTCATTTCCTGTCTCCGTAAAAAGTTCCGTAATAAAAGTGTTGTCATCACCCGGGATTCCTTGATTAAACTTGTAATACGCCACTAAACCGGACTCATTACCAATCAATTCATTATTGATCATATCCTGAATAGCCGCTTGTGTCAATCCTGTGTTCCAAAGCGAAACTTCATCAATTCTTCCTTTAAATACGAAATTATAACCCGGAGCAATACCTTTACCAATCCCGAAAGGCTTGTCTGAAGCATTAAAAGTACCACCGGCAGTTGCGGAACCTATGGAAGTCCCATCAATAAATAATTCTACCGTTGTACCATTATAAATCCAAGCAAAATGTTGCCAAACTCCGGCTTGAGCACTTCCTGCAGGTGCAATTACCTGAAACATCGTGCCACTGATAAACAATCTACACTCAACCACACCATCACTTAGCTGTATGATGTTCATAACATCTCCATCTCCTCCTCCTCTAAATCCCATCATACCACCACCATAAATCAATGCATCCGTATAAAACCATCCGGTCATCGAGATTTGATTTGAACCAGTAATTTCGCTAACGATATTATCCACAGACACATAATCGTCCATTCCATCAAAATGCAAGTATTGATTGGATTGCGCATAAAAAATAAAACTGCTTAAAATAATGACTAAAAAAGTAAAAAATGATTTCATAATGTAAGTATTTAAGTTTTTCAAAGATACTTGATTATTACAATAAATCAAAGACCTATTTCGGTAATCTGACAGTGTTTGTATTTAAAGTCCAAAGTTGTTGTGTGAAGTTGTTGTGCGAAGTCAGGGGACTTCGCACAGCAGTCGGGAGACTTTGCAAAGCATTTGTACAGTCTTTGCAGAGCTTTTAGATTTGGTCTAGGGTTTTGATTACTTTTAGAATATAATCTGTACGATGTACTACCGTACCCGTAGGAACCTGTATTACATTATAATTAAGCGATTTATACGTATTTAACAAGTGATTATGAATGGCTAAAGCTTGTTCAAAACTCTCGTACCTTTCATTGTCTTGTACATAAATATCCTCCCAAGGCGGCATTAAAAAAACAAAATCATACTTGTTTT
>JAOZTK010000103.1 GCA_029942185.1 Flavobacteriaceae bacterium | reverse complement strand
AGTAGATAAAAAAGGTGTTTTTACTATGAAAGACGTATTAGGTTTAGCGTGATAATGAGAAACACGATGCATTGCGTCTGCACTTTTTATTGTGTAAGCATTATAATACATCGTTAAAATACAGGTTAAACAGTTTATAGATTGTAACAAAAGTGATTTTTTTAAACAAATAAGATACGAAACCAATGCGTAAAGTATAAAGCTTATCGCGAAAAGCAAAAATAATGACAAATTTAATTTTATTTTTTTTAATAGTACAAGTCATCCATTTTTTAGGAACATGGAAACTTTATCAAAAAGCAGGAAGAAAAGCTTGGGAGGCGGCTGTACCGATTTATAATGCCTATGTGCTGACGAAGATTATCAACCGCCCTTGGTGGTGGGTAATTTTATTGTTTATTCCGATTATTAATCTGATGATGTTCCCGGCTTTTTGGGTGGAAACAGTTCGAAGTTTTGGCAAGGAAAAAACATCACAGTTATTGCTAGTGGTATTTACATTAGGGTTTTATATATACTATCTAAATTATATTGAGGATGTAAAATACCAAGCGGAACGTCAGTTAAAACCCTTTACAAAGACGGGAGAATGGGTTACTTCTATCGTTTTTGCGATAATAGCAGCCACTTTGGTACACACTTATTTTATGCGACCTTATACCATCCCGACTTCCTCTTTGGAAAAGTCCTTGTTGATTGGTGATTATTTGTTTGTAAGTAAGTTTCATTACGGAGCAAGAGTCCCTAAAACAGCCTTGGCTTTACCGATGGTTCACGATACGATGCCCATTTTTTTTACCGGGAAAAGAGTTCGTTCGTATGTCAAAGGCGTCTCACTTCCTTATTTCCGATTTCCGGGTTTTCAAAAGATTAAACGCAATGATATTGTCGTCTTTAATTGGCCGGCGGATACGGTTCGGTTTTTTAGAGACTACTCAGGGATTCACGTTGATAAACCAATGGATAAAAAATCAAATTATGTCAAAAGATGTGTGGGAGTTCCGGGTGATTCACTTGAAGTTAGAGATGGTTATGTTTTCATCAACGGGAAACAAACCGTTCTGCCGGATCGCGCAAAAACGCAATTTTATTACACGGTAGATACAGGTGGTAAAAAAATCAAATTACAACGCTTTTTTGAAGAATACGACATAACTGAAGGAGGACAGTTATCCGATGGAAGACTGATGTTAAATATGACGCAAGATGCTGCTGATTATTTAAAAACAATTAAAAGTATCAAAAGTATAAGCAGAAATATTGATACAACTATTAGTTTTGATAAACACATCTTTCCACACGATTCTCAATATGCGTGGAATAAAGATAATTTTGGCCCCATTTACATACCTAGAAAAGGAGATAAAGTAATTTTAGACGCCAAGAGTATTCCTTTTTACAAGCGTATTATCAAAGAATATGAAGGAAATGATTTGGCTATTGATGGAACGAATATTTATATCAATGGAAAAATAGCAGACTTTTATACTTTTAAACAAGATTATTATTGGATGATGGGTGATAATCGTCATAATTCGGAAGATGCACGTTATTGGGGATATGTGCCTTTTGACCATGTTGTTGGAAAACCTGTTTTTATTTGGTTTAGTATTGAAAATATAGATCCTCGAAATCCTAAATCCTGGTTTCAGCGTATAAGAAAAGAACGACTATTTACGACGGTACATTACAGTGGAAAGCCGAGATCTTACCTGCCTCATTTTCTTGTTTTTATCGCAATATTATGGGGCTGGTCCTATTTTAGAAAAAAACGAAAAGCCTAGTTGAATCATACAGAATAGATGCTATTCGGTCAACAGAAAATTAAACAATAATGATGCTCTTTCAACCTACTTACTTTTCTCCGATTTGTCAGTTTCAAAAGTTGCTGAAGGCAGAAAATGTGCTATTTGAAGTTTGTGATAATTTTCAAAAACAAACCTATAGAACTCGTTTAAAAATCTATACGCCAAACGGAATACAAACCTTACACATTCCTATAAAACATAAAAAAGGAATAAGGCAAAAGACTAAAGATGTTGAAATAGAATATAGTTTTAGATGGCAACGAAAACATTTTAAATCCTTACAAAATTCCTATCGCTCTTCGCCTTATTTTGAGTTTTATGAAGATGATCTTGCACCTTTGTATGAAAAGCACTATAAATATTTATTAGATTTTTTATTAGCAACACAAGAATTGAGTTTTGAAATGCTGCAAATTGAGGTACCTTATTTAAAAACTACAACCTATAAAACTAAATATTTGGAAGGAAAGGACTTTAGATTTTTAGAGAATGCCAAAAACAAACAAGAATTTACAGTTAGCGAATACACACAGGTTTTTGATGAAAAACACGGTTTTATTTCAAATCTAAGTATTTTGGATTTGTTGTTTAACGAAGGCCCGAATGCGATAAGTGTCCTGAATGTGTGATAGCTTTATTTCTAGGAGATTATCTTTTAGATTATTTGAACCTTATGCCGAATTCAGGTTTTAAAAGTGGATTTCAGGTGTTTTGTTTTTGAATCAATTATTTCGTTTTGTTTTTTTATAGTAAATTTGAGTTCCCAAAATTAAGAATAGCATTTTTAAAACAGGAAATGAAAACCTTATTAAATACAATAAATAAATACAGTAAACTTTCTGAAAAGTCTTGGGAGGATTTTAAGCGTATTCTTAGTATAAAAGAATATGTCAACGGGACTTGTATCAGCATAATGGGACAAAGACCTTCAAAAATATTTTTCTTAATTAACGGATATGCCAGAGGCTATTCCATATCCGAAAAAGGGAAGACCTATAATAGAGCATTGTTTGAACCTCTTGATTTTATGGCATCGCTCTCTGCATTGATCAAACAAGAAAAAGCAAATTTGGCTATTGAATGCCTAAGTGACTGTAAGTTGATAGAAGCCAATTGGACCGATTTTTTAAATTTAGCCAACTCAAACGATGAAATCGGTTTGTTTTATAGAAAAGTACTCGAGGAACGCTTTATAAAACTTGAATTAAGTAATACACAGTTGGTTACTTTAACCGCAACGGAAAGGTACTTAGAATTAAAAAATCGTTGTCCGAATATTGAAAACAATATCTCACAATTTCATATCGCTTCATTTATAGGTATTTCTCCCATACAACTGAGTAGAATAAGAAAAAAATTATATTCGTCTTAGGGTTCATTTTCTCTTTTATTCGTGAGACTCCACGCTTTTTGGCGTGGTTAGTCGAATTGAAAATCAAGCTACAAGCATGACTAATCCCGCTGTCTGTACTGAACTTGTTTCAGTATCTAGCGGGTTATTGGGTTCAGTCCCGATAGCTATCGGGATACCCTGAGGTTTAAAACCTTTTATTGATAATGTTAAAGCTAGTGCAATATTCGTTGTAAAGGGCTGATTATAAAGTTTTCAAAAAGTTGTCTAATGTCTAAAGTCTAATAGCGGAGCAGTCTAATATCTTTTATCGGACAACCGAGATTTAAAAAGCTGTATTTATAAACAAATGTTAACAGCCTATACCATAATCTACACTATTTTTGTCCCGTATAAAAAATTATTGGGTTTATTAACTCCCTTAGGATTTCCCCAAAAAATCCAACAATTTTTATGACTCGCTTCGGCGAGTTTTTTTTTATTTGTGAGACTCTAAAAAATTATTTCAATTTTTTAGGTAGCCGAACTAATCCCGCTTTTTCAGCGGGTTATTGGTTAATACCTCGACCTTCTAGGTCGATTCCTTTTATTGGGTTCAGTCCCGATAATTATCGGGATACCCTGAGGTTTAATACCTTTTATTTTCAGAAACTTCCTTTTATAAAACCAAGCCCGTAGCCGAAAAATTGTACCGTTGAAGTGAGCACACTCAGCAAGCCAATTTTAAAGCTTTTGTTCTTTATAGAAGCATCTACAAGAATTAAAAACAAGTAACAACACAAAATATAAAAAGGATAGGGGAATGCATAAAACAAAGCTATAAGAGAAACCAAAAAACCTGCGATAAACAAGCTTGGAAACCAATAGGTAATCTTGGCAGTATTGGGATACTGGCTGTTGAGTTTGGGTCTTTCTTTTCCAAAAGCATAAGTTTGTTTAAAAAATTGTGGAATGCTCGTCCTTCGTTTGTGGTAGACAAAAGCGTCAGAAATAAATTGCGTGTCAAAATTGTGCTCCCACAATCGAAATGTTAAGTCGATATCCTCACCAATTTTTCTATCGGAAAAACCACCTGTTTTAACAAATGCTTTTTTGGATAATCCCATATTAAAACTACGTGGTTGAAATTTAGATTTTGATTTTTTATTGCCACGTAAACCACCCGTTGTCAGTATTGCAGTCATAGCATAATTAATAGCCTTTTGTAAGTCGGTAAAATTCTTATGAGCGGTATCCGGACCTCCAAAAGCATCTGTATAATTACTGAGTAGATGTGTGAAAACTGTATCTAAATAAGTAGGAGGAAGCAGTACATCTGAATCCAGAATTATAAAATAATTACCCGTCGCATTTTTCATTCCAAAATTCCGACTCAATCCGGCTCCTGTATTCGGTTTGGATAGATATTTAATTTCTATCTCATCTCGGTAGTTTTCAACAATTTTATCACTTTTTTGATCCGAACCATCCTCGATAATCAGCACCTCAAAATTTTCCTTAAATGTTTGTTGACTGATACTTTGAAGTAATTCGTCAATTTCATTTGGACGATTGTAAACGGGGATTATTATGGAAAAATTTAGATTCATTCTTTTAAGTTAACACAGAAGGTACACAACAAAATGATACTCTTTGCGACTTTTAAAACCACAGTATTTATGATTATGAGACTTTTGTATTTGTTTTTAATTCAATTGTTTCTTCGCCTGTTACAAACCATTTTGCGGTTAATTCTCCTCTAAGAACTATTTCGTTCCCTTTTACTTCTAGCCAACTTCCTTCACGAATACCAATAACAGGAATTTTGTTAAAAAACTGATACTCATTAATGCGCGTTTCTCTCGTTTCTCCCATGTGCTTTGAAGTAGGGTCCGGATCTAAATAGTGTGGATTGATGTTAAAAGGAATCATTCCTAAAGCGTCAAAACTTGGTGGATACACGATAGGCATATCATTTGTGTTTTTAATACTTAGCCCAGCTACATTGCTTCCTGCACTGGTTCCAAAATAAGGAATTCCTTTTAAAATAGCTTTTTTTAATGCGGGTAAAGCATTAATTTTATACAAATCATTTAGTAAAACAAAGGAATTACCACCACCGGTAAAAAAACCTTTTGCTTCCTTAATAGCCTTGATTGGATCGTCAAATTCATGTATTCCTTTGACTTTAATTCCTATCTGTGAGAAAGCCTTGCGTGCAACGGCTGTATATTCGTCATGTGTAGCACCACCAGGTCGTGCGTAAGGGATAAAAAGTATTTCATCAATTCCTTTAAAGTGAATCTTTAACGCATCAAAAAGATAGGTTAAATAGGGTTTTCCGTGAACGGTGGAAGTGCTTGCTAATAATAATTTTTTCATTTTTTTCCTTTATTGAATATTCTGTACAAAAATAGAATAATTGTTTTATACACAACTATACAAAATTGAATACATCTAAAGCAGAAATCTTATCATACTTCGAATAATTCTTTACAAACCCTTTAAAATATTTTTAACAATACTCGGACCTTCATAAATAAAACCGGTAAAAACTTGTACCAAATCTGCTCCGGCATCTAATTTTTCTTTGGCATCAGCCGCAGTATAAACGCCTCCTACACCAATAATTGGAAAGGCTTTATTTGAATTTTTAGCTAGAAATCGAATGACTTCAGTACTTCTTTTTGCTAGAGGTTTTCCGCTGAGTCCACCATTGCCAATTGCTTCAATTTTTTGTTTTGAGACTTGTAAACCGGTTCGCTCTATAGTCGTATTTGTCGCAATTACACCATCTATTTTTGTTTCTTTTACAATAGTGATAATATCCATTAATTGATCGTCGGATAAATCAGGCGCAATTTTAAGTAAAATGGGTTTTCTTTTGTCCTTTTTATTATTTTCCGTTTGTAAGGAATTTAATAATTTAGTCAAAGGTTCTTTATCTTGTAATGCCCTTAGATTTGGAGTGTTTGGCGAGCTTACATTGATTACAAAAAAATCAACTACATCAAATAATGCGTAAAAACCAATCAAATAATCATCAATGGCATTTTCATTAGGTGTTCCTTTATTCTTTCCGATATTTCCGGCTACAACAATTGATGATTTCCTTTTTTTTAATCGTTTTACCGCTACTTCAACACCTTGGTTGTTAAAACCCATACGGTTAATAATTGCTTTGTCAGGAATCAGACGAAAGAGTCGTTTTTTTGGATTTCCGTCTTGTGCTTTGGGAGTTAATGTTCCTATTTCGATAAATCCAAAACCAAAATTTGCCAATGCGTCAATTGCAACAGCATCTTTATCCATGCCGGCAGCTAAACCTATCGGATTTGGAAAATGAATTCCAAAAAGCTCTCGTTTTAAATCGGTTCTATTGTCCCTGAAAAATCGTTTTATCAAGTTTGGGATGAAAGGAATCTTTTGAAAGAATCCCATCCAAAAAAACACCCAATGATGTACCTTTTCCGGATCAAATTTGAAGAGAATAGGACGAATTAGAGTCTTGTACATTTTTAATAATTTTTATTTTTTTTAATGTATGAAAAAGAAATTACAGTTATTTTTTCTTTAACTTATCCCTAAATTCCTTCATAAACTTAGTCAACTTAGGATTGATTATAGCATTGCAATAGCCATTTCCCGGATTATTAGCATAGTAGTCTTGATGGTAATTTTCGGCTTCGTAATAATTATTAATTGCTGTTATTTCTGTAAGGATAGGATCCACAAAAACTTTTGCTTTCGTTAAATCTTTAATTATTTGTGTAGCTTTTTCTTTTTGCGACGCATTATGATAAAAAACGACCGATCGATATTGTGTTCCCCTATCCGCACCCTGACGATTTAAAGTTGTTGGATTGTGCGTTTTAAAAAAAACTTCGAGTAATAACTCGTATTTTATTTTATTCGGGTCGTAAGTTATTTGAATAACTTCTGCATGACCTGTTGTTCCCGTACAAATATCTTTATAGGTCGGTTTTACCATTTTTCCGCCTGCATAACCTGCATTTACGGATTCAACTCCTTCTAATTCTTGAAAAATAGCCTCAGTACACCAAAAACAACCGCCTCCGAATGTTGCTAATTCTTTCATATTTTGTTCATTTTTAGTAGTGTTTTGCGATACTGCAATACTAATTGAAAAAACGCTAATTAATATACTTGTCGCCATTATTTTTTTAAACATCTTTATTCTCTATTAATCTTTACTTTGTTTTAGTCGCAAATTTACTTGAAAGATAATAAAACGAAATATTTTTTAATTGATTTATTGAATAATTAATGACATCTTTGCTTCGATTTAAAAATAACAACAAATTTATACTATCATGAAAAAAACAGTACTACTTCTCTTAATTGTTCTTTTCGCTTTTGCACCTAATGCTTTAAAAGCTCAAGAAAAAACAAAAGAAAATACAGCAAAAGTAGATACCCGAATTGATAATATGGGTTATTGGAAAAGAATGGCAGA
>JAOZTK010000102.1 GCA_029942185.1 Flavobacteriaceae bacterium | reverse complement strand
AGCGGGATTAATTCGACTAACCACGCCAAAAAGCGTGGAGTCTCACGAATAAAAATTTGTCAATACAAAAAGATTTTTTTGCTGAGATAGAGTCGGTTTTTATCGTAATCAATAACCGCTTTTCCTCTTTTTAAAATATCGGCTCCAATTATACCGTCTACAGGTTTAGCACGATGATTTTTAAGGGCTGTATTTACGTGTGTTAAATCAAGTAATACTAAATGTAGATTATGGTAGCGCCATAATCCAATCTGTATTTTTACTTCTAAGGCTTGTTTTGTATCCATTTCCGTTGCACCTGCTCCTGCTGCTTTCGTCTCAGAATCTTCAGCATCTAATTTAAAATGCTCTGCCACCTCAAAATCGACACAAGTATTTGAAGCACCCGTATCTAAAATAAACCGACCCTTAACCCCATTGATTTTTGCTTTTAACTCAAAGTGGTTCGTCTTTGTCTTTTTTAGTTGAATGCTGTGATAGTTTCTTTTCAGTAAAAAGTCTTTTAGTGACATATTTGCTACTCTAATTTGCAAAAATGGGAAACTTATTGGAATTAAGAGATAAAACATGAAAAAAACTACCTTCCTAGAAAGGCGGTTTTTTAACATTCTTTATCTGGATTCGAATCCTTGTAATTAATTTTTTGAATTGAAGTTTATGCTCCATATCCCACGAAAATCGCCTTCTTTAAATCCAATGGCTTTATCATTAGGATACAATGTTTTAATAATCGAGTCTGCCTCATGCTTCATCGTCTCACCCAAAACACCATGGCAGGTCAAACATTTCTTTTTCAATTTAATAGGCGCATAAAAATGCGGATGCCCGTCTTTATCCTTTTCTACGATTGGTTTTAAATTTTTACCTTCTGCAATAAGCCTTTGGAACCTCTTTATAATTGTTTTTTCTTCACTATTGGGAGCATTTTCTTTATTTCGTAGTTTGTCAGAAGTTCTTTTGATGGTCACCTTATATTTATTTGCGACTTCATCTGCTATGGTTCCGGCATTTGCATTACAAAAAGGAGCTGCTTTCGAAACGCCACCTTCTTTCATCTTTTTTTCTAGCTCTCCTCCCAACTTCTTAAAAGTTGCCGTGGCAATTTCTTTGCCCTTTATCGTGTATTCACTTTTTTCTTTTTCGGTCATTTCCTTTTGGCAAGCTGTAAAAAGAAATACTGCAACACCTAATAATCCTAGTATATTTTTCATTTTTATATGGTTTTTGGTTGATTATTTGATTTGCAAAAATATAAATTCTGTTTGTTTACAAAGTAACTTAAATTATAATAAAACGTATTGTATCGTGCTTAAACTAAAGAAATTACACAACAAGAAACTATTAATTGGGATTAACTATCCTTGCTTAAAACGAATACAACTCACAAATTCTCCAACATTAATCAAAACCTCTGCTCCTAATATCAAAGCCCTATTATCTGCTATATGCCCTGACGGAACATCAAATAATACAGGATATTCGTATTCTTCCACTACTTCTAATATCAGTTCTTGATAGGTTTTTACACCTGCTATGGAATCTGTTTTAATATCCATAAAACTACCGACAATCAAAGCTTTTAGGTCTCTAAAATAACCCGCTGCTTTCAGACTTTGCAGCAACCTGTCAACTCTGTACATATCCTCTCCTATTTCTTCAATAAACAAAATCTTATTCTTTGTTTTAATCTGACAGGGGCTCCCTAGTAAACTCTGTAAAATCGAAAGGTTTCCTCCCACTACAACAGCTTCTGTACTTCCTATTCTGTTGTATTTTGATGCCGCGATAATACTTTCGACATCTTTTTTAAACAAAGCTTTATATAAACTTTCTGTTGCTTTTTCAGTTTCTTTCACAGGTTTGGTCAATTGAATTGGCATGATACCATGAATACTTTTATAACCTATATTGTGTAAAACGCTGTGAAAAGCAGTAATATCTGAAAATCCTATAATCCATTTTGGATTCTTAACAAACTTGGTATATTTCAGTTTTGATAAGATCCGCATACTCCCATAGCCACCTCGAACCGCCCAAATAGCTTTAATTTTCGGGTTGTCCAAAGCCTTTTGAAAATCTTGTAATCTTTGCGTATCTGTTCCCGCAAAATACCCGTCTTGTTCCATTAGAAAATCACCTCTTATCGCTACTAAACCCCATGATTGTAATAATTGTTCTGCTAATAAAATGGGCTTTTCATCAGTTAAAAACCCTGCCGGAGCCACTAAAGCTACTCGATCTCCTTTTTTAAGATAGGGTGGTGTTTTTAATTTCATATCACTTGACTTATTACTAGTTGCTTATTTTGTTATAAATGGTATTTAACCACAGGGGCTAACCCTGAATTTTACGCTAATTTCCGATGCATCGTAGCCAGATACTTGCTTTACCGGGACACCTATTAAACCATCTCGCCTTAACTGTTTTTGCCCTACGAATTAATGTCTGCTTTTGAAGCCGTTACATTACGATTTATTTTTCGCATCAGACCTGTGAGTACCTTGCCGGGACCTATTTCTATAAAATCTGTTCCGCCGTCTTTTATCATTTGCTGTATTGATTGCGTCCATCTTACAGGTGATGTAAGTTGTGCTATCAAATTCTTTTTAATCGTTTCTTTATCTTTTACAGCTACGGCAACAGCATTTTGATAAATGGGACAAATAGGTTCTTTAAATTCAGTTTCCATAATAGCCCTCGCTAATTTTTCACGAGCGGGTTCCATCAATGGCGAATGAAAAGCACCTCCTACAGGTAGCACTAAGGCACGTCTTGCACCCTTTTCTTTTAAAACTTCACAAGCAGTATTGATGGCATCAATATCTCCGGAAATAACTAATTGTCCGGGGCAATTATAGTTTGCCGCAACTACTATTCCTTCCGTTTCTGCACACACATGCTCCACTACATCGTCATCTAAACCTAAAACAGCCGCCATGGTAGAGGGTTTTAATTCACAAGCTTCCTGCATTGCCAAAGCTCTTTGATACACCAACTTTAATCCATCTTCAAAAGACAAAGCCTCAACCGTCACTAAAGCCGAAAACTCTCCCAACGAATGTCCTGCCACCATCTCGGGTTTAAAAGCATCCCCTAATAACTTTGCACTAATTACAGCGTGTAGAAAAATAGCAGGTTGGGTTACTTTTGTCTGTTTAAGATCTTCTGCTTTTCCTTTAAACATAATATCAGTTATTGAAAAACCTAAAATCTCATTTGCCAGGTCAAATAATTTGCGAGCTTCCTTCGAGCTTTCGTACAAATCAGCTCCCATTCCTTCAAATTGAGCTCCTTGTCCGGGAAAAATATATGCTTTCATTCTTTTTTAAATCTTAATTTGAGATTACAAAATTAGCTAAATATTTTTAAAAGGAATGTTTTGAAGAAACATAGAGAAATCGGATTTTAGAATTAAAGCCTGAGTTCGTTTATTCAAACAAACAATTTACCGTAAACATCTTCAACTTTTGCAACTTGAACTATTTTAATAGCCTTATAGTCGTTTTGTTGCAACGACGCTACCTTATTAAATTTTGATATAAATATCTGCTTAAAGCCTAATTTTTCTGCTTCGGCAATACGTTGTTCTATACGGGTAACAGGCCTTATTTCACCTGCTAAACCCACTTCTGCAGCAAAACAAGTGTCTTGGGGTATCGCGATATTTTCATTGGACGATAAGACTGCTGTAATTACTGACAAATCTATAGCGGGATCAACTACTTTTATGCCTCCGGCAATATTTAAAAATACATCTTTTGCTGCCAATTTAAAACCGGCACGTTTTTCCAAAACAGCTAAAAGCATGTGTAAGCGTTTGATGTCATAACCGGTAGATGAACGTTGCGGTGTCCCATAAACCGCACTACTCACCAAGGCTTGTACTTCAATCATCAAAGGGCGCATACCCTCTAAGGTTGCAGCTATTGACGTACCACTTAAAGCTTCGTCTTTTTGAGAAATCAATAATTCTGACAGATTGCTGACCTCTCGCAAACCCGATTGTCGCATTTCGTAAATTCCAATTTCAGAAGTAGCACCAAAACGATTTTTTTGAGCCCTTAAAATACGATATAAATGATTGCGATCTCCTTCAAATTGCAAAACTACATCAACCATATGTTCTAAGATTTTCGGTCCGGCTATATGACCATCTTTAGTAATATGTCCTATTAAGAAAACAGGAGTCGCTGTTTCTTTTGCAAATTTTATCAATTCTGCTGTGGTTTCTCGAATTTGAGAAACGCTTCCCGGTGTGGCGTCTATTGCATTGGTATGTAATGTTTGAATTGAATCGATTACCAAAACCTCAGGTTGTAATTCAGTAATATGTCTAAAAATATTTTGGGTATTTGTTTCAGTTAGTAACAAACAATCCGAATCTTGTTTCTGTAAACGTTCTGCACGCATTTTGAGTTGTGCTTGACTTTCTTCACCTGAGACATACAGTACATTTTGTGACATGGACAAAGCTACTTGCAACAATAAAGTCGATTTTCCAATACCGGGCTCACCACCCAATAAAATTAGAGAACCCGGAACAACACCACCTCCTAAAACAGCATCTAATTCCTTGTCGAAAGTAGTTATTCGTGTTTCGGCATCAAGCGGAATTTCAGATACTCTTAAGGGGATGCTAATTCTAGTATTTGCGCTCTTGTTTGAAGATTTCCACGCTCTCTTTTCTTCTTTTTGAACAACTTCTTCAACAATAGTATTCCATTCGTGGCAGGTTTTACATTGCCCCATCCACTTGGCGGTCTGTGCACCGCAGTTTTGACAGAAAAAAGTTGTTTTTGTTTTCAATCTTGTTTATGGATTTATGGGTGTCAATGCCTAAATAATGTTGACCGTTTTTAGTCTATTTTTAGCACTCTTTTTAAAATCTTAAAATCCCTATTTATTATTAATCTATCCTCCAATAATCTTTAACTCTCCGCTTTAAACTGCTCTAAGAATTTTACATCATTTTCATAGAACATTCTAATATCAGGTATTTGATATAATAACATGGCAATACGCTCAATACCCATCCCAAAGGCAAATCCTGTATACTTTTCAGAATCAATATTGGCATTTTTCAAAACATTTGGATCAACCATTCCGCAGCCCATAATTTCTAACCAACCTGTTCCTTTAGTAATTCTGTAATCTGTTTCCGTTTCCAATCCCCAATAAATATCTACTTCTGCACTAGGTTCTGTAAAAGGGAAAAAAGAGGGACGCAATCTTATTTTTGATTTCCCAAACAATTCTTTGGTAAAATAGAGTAAGGTTTGTTTTAAATCAGCAAAAGAGACATCAGTATCTATATATAGACCTTCCACCTGGTGAAAAATGCAATGCGCTCTCGCTGAAATGTCTTCATTTCTAAATACGCGTCCCGGTGAAATAATTCGAATAGGTGGTTTGTGCTCATTCATATAACGAACTTGTACCGAAGAAGTGTGCGTTCGTAATAACAAATCAGGATTTTTTTCGACAAAGAAAGTGTCTTGCATATCACGTGCCGGATGATATTCGGGTAAATTTAAGGCTGTAAAATTATGCCAATCATCTTCAATTTCAGGCCCTTCAGAAACCGTAAAACCAATACGTGAAAAAATAGCTGCGATTTTATTCTTCACAATAGAAATAGGATGACGAGCACCAATTTCAACAGGAGCGCCTGGTCGTGTTAAATCACCATAAATCCCTTTCTCCCCTTGTGCACTTTCTAAGGCTTCTATTGAGGTTTTAACTTTTTCAGCAGCTGCATTCTTTAACTCATTTAATGCTTTACCAACTAACTTTTTTTCGTTGTTCGGCACATCTTTAAATTCTCCAAAAAGATTTTTAATGATTCCTTTGCTTCCTATAAATTTGACACGAAAGTTTTCAATTTCATTAATTTTAGTGGCGTTAAACTGAGCTACTTCACCAATATATTTATTAATTTTATCTAACATATATACTATTCAAAATTATTGTTGTTCGTATTTATTTCCCTATTAAAAACAACAAAAAGTTATATTTAAATTGAAAGGCAAAATTACATATTTTTTTTAGATGATATTCGCCTATTTATTCAAGCTTTAATGTTCTTTATAAAACAAATAAGTTTAAGAAAAAACGCGTTGACTAGAATTGTTAAAATTTTAATTAAATTCATTAAAAAATAACAAATATCGCTTGAAAAAATATACTTTTTATTATATATTTGTGAATTCATTAATTATAATTCAAAACCATACTTATGCAATCAAAAATAAATGCATTTATGGAATATGCTATAAAGCGTAATCCTAACGAACCCGAATTTATTCAAGCAGTTCAAGAAGTCGCAGAAGCAATCATCCCTTTTATTGAGGAAAATACTACCTACAAAGGAAAAATGTTGTTAGAACGAATGATTGAACCTGAACGAGTAATATCATTTCGTGTGCCTTGGGTTGATGATAAAGGTGCTACGCAAGTTAACAGAGGTTTTAGGGTAGAATTTAATTCTGCTATTGGACCCTATAAAGGAGGTTTGCGTTTCCATCCTTCTGTAAATTTGTCAATTCTAAAATTTTTAGGATTTGAACAAGTTTTTAAGAATTCACTGACGACACTACCTATGGGCGGTGGTAAAGGAGGTTCTGATTTTGATCCTAAAGGGAAATCAGATATTGAAGTTATGCGATTCACACAATCATTTATGAGTGAATTATTCCGCCATATTGGTGCCAATACGGATGTTCCTGCCGGGGATATCGGAGTTGGAGGTCGTGAAATAGGTTTCTTATTCGGTCAATACAAAAAATTGCGCAATGAATTTACTGGAGTTTTAACAGGAAAAGGCATGTCTTATGGTGGTTCCTTAATTCGTCCTGAAGCTACCGGTTACGGTACCGTTTATTTTGCACAACATATGTTAGAAACAAAAAAAGATTCTTTTAAAGGAAAAACAGTTTCTATCTCCGGTTCCGGTAATGTTGCCCAATATGCAACAGAGAAAGTAATCGAATTAGGAGGGAAAGTAGTTACTTTATCTGATTCGGGTGGTTATATTTACGATACTGATGGTATTGATACAGATAGATTAAACTTTATAATGGATCTTAAAAATGTACAACGCGGACGTATTTCTGAATATGTAGATGAATATCCTAATGCTAAATACTTTAAAGGAGAACGTCCATGGGGTGTTAAAGTTGATATTGCGTTACCATGTGCAACTCAAAATGAAGTAAACGAAACCGAAGCCGAAGTACTGGTGAAAAATGGTGTTATCTGCGTAGCTGAAGGTGCTAATATGCCCTCAACTCCGGATGCAATTGAAGTGTTCCAAAAAGCGGGTATTTTATATGCTCCCGGAAAAGCTTCTAATGCAGGTGGTGTTTCTGTTTCCGGTTTGGAGATGAGTCAAAACTCATTACGATATAATTGGACACGTGAAGAAGTTGATGCTAAATTACATAGAATCATGAGTGATATTCATGCATCTTGTGTAAAACACGGAAAACGAGATGATGGTTCTATAGACTATGTACAAGGAGCTAATATCGCCGGTTTTGTTAAATTAGCCGATGCCATGTTAGACCAAGGTGTTGTGTAAATTATTACCTCAAGTATAAGGAAAAATTTATTTTTACAGAAAAGCTCACTCACTTTGAGTGGGCTTTTTTATTGTGATCCACTGTTGTCGGAGCAAGTGCAAAACCTGTGGACTTGAAATATTTCAAGCCCATAATTT
>JAOZTK010000101.1:3592-7745 GCA_029942185.1 Flavobacteriaceae bacterium | reverse complement strand
GTTTTCATGATGTAAATTTTTAATAAAAATAAGCTGATAGCTCTCTCAGCTATCGTATAAAAAATGTTATATAAACAATCTTAAACCTTGGATTTAGTCCATAGCATGCACATTTTTAGAGGGTTATAAAATACAAAAACAAATGTAAGGAATGCTTTGTTAAATGAGTATGATAAATGTCAGGCTCTATGTTCGATAGAGATTCTAGACCATCAGCAAAAGCCGGAAGCTGTATCGGATAAATAGAGTAACTACCGGTAAAGTTTGTCAAAGTTTGAAACGATGACAAAGTAGGTAGAAAAAATAAAAGATATATCAACTCAGCCCAAAAATTGTTGAATTATAAGAGGACATTACTTGTAAACTATCAATTATTCCACGCAGAACTCATAGAATACACAGAAATTGTGCTCTTTACTTCCGTGTTTTGTGTTCTGTGTTCTGTGTCTTTGTCTCTATAGACTGCCAACTGAATACTGCCCAAAGCCCAATACATACAAATTATGTATCCATTCACCCAATATTATCTCACGCAAAGACGCTAAGTTTATGAATGCAAGGTATTTATCTTTATATTCAGTAATTTTATATTATCACGAAAAAAAGGAAAAAGACAAATATAATACCTGTTTCTTTGCGCCTTTGCGCCTTTGCGTGAAATAAAAAAAACTGGGTGAACAGTTTCCAAATCAACATTTTCCATCAAACAATACACCCAAAACTCAGAGATAAATCACTATCTTTGCAACTTGTCAAAAAATCAGACTTATATCGAAGTTTACGGTGCACGTGTTCATAATTTAAAGAACATTGACGTGCAAATACCGCATGAAAAACTGGTGGTTATCACGGGTTTGAGTGGTAGCGGGAAATCTTCTTTGGCATTTGACACCATTTATGCAGAAGGGCAACGCCGCTATATCGAAACTTTCTCTGCCTATGCTCGGCAATTTTTAGGTGGTTTGGAACGCCCTGATGTCGATAAAATAGACGGGCTTTCTCCTGTTATTTCTATCGAACAAAAATCTACTAATAAAAATCCACGTTCTACTGTTGGCACTATTACCGAAATATACGATTTCTTACGTCTTCTCTATGCTCGCGCAGCAGATGCCTATTCGTATAATACGAATGAAAAAATGGTGCAATACAACCCTGAACAGATTAAAGATTTAATTTTTCAAACCTATCAAAACAAGAAAATTTACTTGATGGCCCCTGTAGTTAAATCACGTAAGGGACATTATAAAGAACTTTTTGAAAGTATTGCAAAACAGGGCTTTGTCCGTGTATTTGTAGATGGTGAGTTGTTGGAGATAACAAAAGGCATGCGTTTGGATCGCTATAAGACACACGATATTGCTATTGTTATTGATCGTCTACAAATTAATGATAAATCAGAAAAACGACTGCAAGAAAGTATTCAGACGGCTTTGTATCACGGCGATAAAGTGCTACAAGTTTTAGATGTCGATCAACCCGATAAACCTCGTTATTTCAGTAGTGTTTTAATGTGTCCTACAACGGGTATTGCCTATCCAAATCCAGAACCTAATACTTTTTCATTTAATTCTCCCAAAGGTGCTTGTCCCTATTGTAATGGTCTGGGATTTGTACAAGAAGTAAGTTTTGAAAAAATAATTCCTGATGCTGCTATTTCCATAAAAAATGGAGGTTTAGCGCCACTTGGCGAGCAAAAAAACTCCTGGATTTTTAAACAATTAGAAATTATTGCAGACCGTTATAATTTTAAATTGTCTGACCCTATTGATAAGATACCAAAAAAAGCAATGGATATTATTTTGTATGGCGGTAGTGAAAGCTTTGAGGTTTCATCTAAAAGTATGGGGATTACTCGTAATTATAATATTGATTTTGAAGGGGTCATTTCTTTTATCAACAAACAATTCCGCACAAGTGATTCTCGGTCTATCAAACGATGGGCAAAATCTTTTACACTTCAAAAAGCCTGTGAAGTTTGTCAGGGAAAACGCCTAAAAAAAGAAGCTTTACACTTTAAAATACAAGGCCAAAGCATTGCTGATTTGGCAAATAAAGACATTCGAGAATTGGCAAATTGGTTTAGAACCATTGAAAGAAAACTCTCAAAAAAACAACAAATAATCGCCCACGAAATCATCAAAGAGTTACGTACACGTATTCAATTTTTACTCGATGTTGGTTTGACATATTTAAATCTAAATAGAAGTTCGAAATCATTATCAGGTGGTGAAGCACAACGCATCCGATTGGCTACTCAAATTGGCTCGCAATTAGTTGGTGTACTCTATATTTTAGACGAACCTAGCATTGGATTACACCAAAGAGACAACAAAAAATTAATAGATTCTTTGCTAAAACTACGTGATGTCGGAAACTCTGTGATTGTGGTTGAGCACGACAAGGAAATGATTCAACATGCCGATTATGTATTGGATATAGGTCCGGGCGCAGGAATTCACGGTGGGGAAATTGTAAGCGAAGGAACTTATAAGGAACTACTCACTCATAATACACTGACGTCAGAATATTTAAAAGGAACAAAGAAAATTCCAATCCCTACAACAAGACGCGACGGAAACGGAAATAATATTTGGTTAAAAGGAGCCACCGGAAATAATTTAAAAAATGTCGATGTAAAAATTCCACTTGGAAAATTGGTTTGTGTTACGGGTGTATCAGGAAGTGGGAAATCTACTTTGATAAACGAGACTTTATATCCCCTACTAAACAAATACATATACAATGGCGTAAAGGAACCACTTCCTTATCGAAGCATTGAAGGCTTGGAACATATCGATAAGATAATTGATATTGACCAATCTCCAATTGGTAGAACTCCTCGTTCCAATCCGGCAACCTATACCGGTGTTTTTACGGAGATAAGAAGTCTTTTTGCAATAACTCCTGAAGCTAAAATAAGAGGTTATAAACCCGGTCGTTTCTCTTTTAACGTAAAGGGAGGGCGATGCGAAACCTGTAGCGGTGCCGGAGTAAAAGTTATTGAAATGAATTTCCTTCCCGATGTACATGTGGAGTGTGAAACTTGTAGAGGAAAACGTTTTAATCGAGGAACTTTAGAAATAAGATACAAAGGAAAATCAATCTCTGATATTTTAAATATGACCCTTGAAGACGCGGTTCCTTTCTTTGAGAATATTCCAAAAATCCATAGAAAACTAAAAACGCTACACGATGTAGGTTTAGATTATATCCGATTAGGACAGCCTTCAACTACCGTAAGTGGCGGAGAAGCACAACGTATTAAGCTAGCAAGTGAATTGTCAAAAAAGGCAACAGGGAAAACTTTTTACATCTTAGATGAACCGACAACCGGGTTACATTTTGAAGATATAAAAGTATTGATGGAAGTACTCCAAAAACTAGTCGACAAGGGGAATAGTGTTATAATTATTGAACATAATATGGATGTTATAAAACTTGCAGACTACATCATTGATATCGGTAAAGAAGGTGGGGAAAACGGAGGAGAAATTATTTGCGTTGGAACACCGGAAGAAGTGAGCAGAAACAAAAAGAGTTATACGGCACGTTATTTAAAAGAAGAATTGTCATAATTATAGTGTATTTTTGATTCCTAACTAAAAAAAATACTAAAAACAAATGAATATTATAATCATACAAGGAAGTGCAAGAAGTGACGGTAATACACACAAAGTGAGTAAAGAGTTACAAATACTTTTAAATTGTGATTTAATAGATTTAAACAAAAAAAATATTGGTCATTTTGACTATGAATACAACAATCAAGATGATGATTTTCCACCATTAATTGAAAAAATTGCAAATGAATACGATGTAATTATTTTCACGTCACCTGTTTATTGGTATACGATGAGTGGCAGAACAAAAGTGTTTTTTGACAGAATTTCTGATGTTATAAGAATCAATAAAGAAACAGGAAGGAAATTGAGAGGAAAGTATATGGGTGCTGTCAGTTGCGGATATGGAAGCGATCCTATTGAAGGTTTCTTTCTCCCGTTCCAAAAAAGTGCTGCCTATCTCGGGTTGAATTATATCGGTGATATACATTCGTGGGTTCAAACTGAGAAACTCGATCAAGAAGTGAAAAAACGAATTCAAAAATTTGCAGAAAAAATAAAAGAATTAAAGTAATTTAAAATTATTAAAA
>JAOZTK010000101.1:0-3492 GCA_029942185.1 Flavobacteriaceae bacterium | reverse complement strand
ATGGAAGCCGGTAATAAAGGAGCCAAACGTGGGAAGGGCGTTTCTGTCGGATTAAATATTGATTTGCCTTTTGAACAACACGACAATCCATATATAGATCGTGATAAAAGTATGGACTTTGATTATTTCTTTGTACGAAAAGTGATGTTTATGAAATACGCACAAGGATTTGTTGTCTTACCGGGTGGCTTTGGCACTATGGATGAATTATTTGAAGCAATTACACTAATTCAAACCGGTAAAATTGGTCGTTTTCCAATCGTTTTGGTCGGAAAGAAATTTTGGGATGGTTTGTTAGATTGGATCAAACAAACCTTACTAAAAGATAATGGCAACATAAGTGAAAAAGATTTAAATCTGTTTAGACTTGTTGATACTGCAGATGAAGCAGTGGAACATTTTGTGAAGTTTTATGAAAAATACAACCTCACACCAAACTTCTAAACAAAACTAACTTTATGTAATTCCAGGGTTTTGTTTAAAAATCATATACAAATCATATTCTTTCTTTTTGTTCTGACGAGCTTAAACGATGTATCGGCTCAGAATGACAATATTAGGATGAACGTTCGGCTTGATACAGAATCAAAAAGTTTAAAAATTCATCAAAAAATTACTTATTTTAATCATTCAAAAGACAGTTTAAAAAAGCTTTATTTCCACGATTGGAACAATGCTTTCTCAAACAAAAAAACAGCCTTAGGAAAACGTTTTGTTGAGAATTACAGTAAGAAATTCTTTTTTGCAAAAGAAAAAGATCGCGGCACTACAAAAATTAACAACATCGCTGTAAACTATCAAACTACGGCATGGGAAAGGCCTGAAAATAATGCTGATTTTATTGCTATTTCACTGCGAAAAAAACTCCCACCTAAAGACTCTGTACGTATTGAATTAAGTTATACCGTCAAGATTCCCAATGCAAAATACACCTCTTATGGGGTAGATAATGACACCTACAATCTGCGGTATTGGCATATAGTCCCTGCTGTTTATGATACTAGTTGGCAATTAATGCATCACCTTGACATGGATGATCTTTATCAAGGAGCAACCGACTATTCTGTTACATTTTTGGTTCCCGAGGAATATCATTTAGCCAGTAATTTGAATCTTGATAAAAAAAATAAAAATGAATATGTTATAACCGGAACGAATATTCACGATTTTCAAATATACCTTTCTCTAAAAAATGAATTTGAAGATTTTCAAACAGATGAAATACTTGTAACTACTAATTTGAATACTATTGATATTGGTCCTTCGGTAAAAAAAGACATCCTCAACAGGCAATTAGCTTTCTTAAAAGAACACATAGGCAGCTATCCACATACAAAACTGTTTATAAATCAAACCAGTTATGATAAGAATCCACTGTATGGAATAGATCAATTACCCGGTTTTTTACGTCCTTTTTCTGATAGTTTTGAATGTGATATGCGTGTCTTTAAAAGCTTAAGTCAACAATACATTGACAATTGCATACCTCCAAAATCCCGTAACAATACATGGCTTAGAAACGGAATTCACACGTATCTGATGATGCAATACATAGACACTTTCTACCCGGAAATAAAACTCTTGGGAAACTTGTCTAAAATATGGGGAATTCGTTCGTATCACCTGGCTGAACTCAATTATAATGATAAGTACGCTATCACTTATCAATATATTACACGTACCAATCACGACCAAAATTTATTGATGCGATCCGATTCATTAACCAATTTTAATCGCTTGATTTTTAATCGATATAAAGCGGGATTAGCACTGGAGTTTTTAGATGATTTTCTCGGAGACAAGATTGTTTCTGAAGCGATTAAAAACTACTTTACAAACACTTCCTTAATGAATAAGGAGGAAGCTTTTGAAAAATTCATCTCCTCCAAAAGCGAAAAAGATGTGCGTTGGTTTTTTGATGACTTTTTAAAAACAAACAAAAAAATTGATTACTCTATAAAAAAAAGAAATACGGATAAAGATTCCATAAGTCTCTGCATAAAAAACAAGAGAAATATCACTGTGCCAATCAGTCTTTACGGATTAGATCATAAGGGGCAAATACAATCAAAAACTTGGTACACGCATATCGATTCCTCAAGGACGATAAAAGTTTCCAAAAAAAGTAGTACCCGTTGGGTTCTAAATTATGAAAAGGAAATACCTGAAATCAATTTACGAAACAACAGTGAGACCACACATTGGTCTCTTTTAAAAAAACCATTGAGTATTCGATTACTGAAGGATATTGAAGATCCTAATCACACACAGTTATTCATAAATCCCAAAGTAGATTACAATTTATACGACGGATTTATCCTCGCTTCTACATTCAAAAATAACAGCCTCTTACACAAAGATTTTGAAGTGGCGGTAACACCTGCTTACAGTTTTGAGAGTCAATCCTTTTCAGGATATTTTAAAACCGTATATCACAAATACCTTGAAGATAAGGCGATAAACAGTTATCGCTTTGGTATCGGAGGTAGCTATTTCCATTATCAGCCGGAGCTAGCCTATAAAAAACTGACAACTTTTGCTGAAATATTTTTCAAACGAAAAAATCTGCGTTCTGTTAAAAATAGATCTGCCAGTCTCAGTTACAACATGCTTGACAAAGAAATTGATCTAACTCAAAACAATCCGTCTGAAACGGATAGTTATAACATTTTTAGATTAAATTATGTGTATCACAATCCTGAAATTATAAATAACTTTTCCTATAGTACAAATCTGGAAGTCGCTTCCAAATTCAGCAAACTCTCAACAGATATCCGATTTAGAAAATTGACCAATCGCAATCAACAATTTGGAGTTAGATTATTTGCAGGTATTTTTCTACACAACAAAACGACAAGTGACTACTTTAGTTATGGTGTCAATCGTCCGCATGATTACTTGTTCAAGTATCACTATTACGGACGTGCTGAAACGGATGGGATTTTCAGTCAACAGATTATTATCAATGATGGCGGATTCAAATCGCAAATTCCTGTCAGCTATGCCAATCAATGGATTACTTCCTTAAATACCAGTATCGGAATCTGGCGATGGTTGGAAATATACAATGATGTAGGATTGGTGAAAAATAAAAATCAATCTGTTTATTTTGTACATGACAAGGGGATACGACTTAACTTTATAAACAATATTTTAGAAGTGTACTTGCCACTACATTCTAATAATGGATGGGAAATAGCAAAACCACATTATGAGGAGCGTATCCGATTTGTTTTTACAGCCAATTTTCCCAGCATATACCGGTTCCTAAAAAGGGGTTTTCTTTAACCTACTCTATAAACCTGAGGTGCAACTACTATATACCTAAATTCAAAAAAAAAGGAGTTGCATACCTAAGAACCGGCTTGCAACCCCTTACCCCCAAAATAATTTTTTTTTAGCTTTTTCAACAACTTCTCCCTTGTCAATATACTTACTGACATTTGATAGTGCAAATATCCAACCTGTTAGCAATCTGTACAAGAGGAAAAA
>JAOZTK010000100.1 GCA_029942185.1 Flavobacteriaceae bacterium | reverse complement strand
ATTCGTAAAGCATCCACGACCAATACTTTTAGATTTTTCAATTTTTCTTTTTCTTTTTCCGAAATAAAACTTACATCTGTCAAATAAGCTATGGCGTCAATTCTAAAACCAAATATAGGTGCGTTTCCGTGCATTACAGCAATAGGAACTACAACTTGACCTTTTACGTTAAAAGGTTTGTTATCAATTTCGTTTGCAATTACTTTTGGTTTTCCTTTGTAAATAATACGATCATCAAATATATAATCATATCGTTTCGAAAGGTTTTGAAGCACGTATTTATGTGCGAAGATTGATACCGGTCCATTGCGTAAAGATAATTGCCGAATATCATCCAAACCGGCAGTGTGATCGGCGTGCTCATGTGTAAACAATAAAGCATCTAAGTGCGAAATATTTGCATTGAGCATCTGTACTCGAAAATCCTGTCCACAATCAATAACCACTTGCCAATTCTCTTTTTGCATCAAAATTGAAGAACGCATACGTTTATCTTTTGGATCCTCGGACAAACATACGGGGTGATTACTCCCTATTACGGGAATTCCTTGTGAGGTGCCGGTTCCTAAAAAAGTTAATTTCATTTACAGTATTTTTATCGCTATAAAACGACCTTACAAAGTTACTAATTAGGATTGAAGGAAACTAAGAATATTTAAATTGTAATTTATTTAAAGAAAGAATCCATGTGTTAATGCATTAAAAAAATAGATAAACTTTCCGTAGTCTGCTATAAATATATTAAACCTTTCTATCTTTACAGTGTCTAATTTCTAAATTAATTTGTTTTATTTTGATAAATGACGCTGCTTTAGTCGCACAATTACAAGATAAACGAACTTTAGATCGCGCATTTCGTACATTGATGACGCAATATAAAGAACGTCTGTATTGGCATATTCGTAAAATTGTTATTACACACGAAGATGCTGATGATGTCTTGCAGAATACTTTTATTAAAGTATATCGAAATATCAATTCCTTTAAGGGAAATAGTAAATTGTATTCCTGGATGTATCGAATTGCAACCAATGAAAGCATTAGCCTAATCAACAAACGTGCAAAGACACAACAATTAGAAAGCGAAGACTTACAACAGCAAATAATTACTAATTTACAATCAGATGTTTATTTTGAAGGCGATGAAATTCAGTTAAAATTACAACGTGCCATCGCGCAACTCCCTCAGAAGCAACAACTTGTTTTTAATATGAAATATTTTGACCATATGAAATACCATGATATCTCTGAAATCTTAGAAACATCAGTAGGTGGATTAAAGGCAAATTATCATCATGCTGTAAAGAAAATAGAACGAATATTAACATCCAATTAAACAAAATCAAACTTTTGAAGTCTTACTGACAGATGACGAATAAAGAATTACGACATAGTGCACCAAAATTAGCAAGTATCCAAAAATTTGGAACCGGATTTGCATTGCCTATAGCTTATTTTAATACAATAGAGGAATCGTTTTTCAATCAATTGTTTTTGGAAGATTTATCAAAAGAACCCGGATATACAATACCGGGGAACTATTTTAAAACTATAGAAAAAAAGCTAGCTCCGAAATTACAAATAGAAAAAGAAAAGATTGCTACAAATAACGTTCCTGAAGGCTATTTTGAAAGACTTGAAGATCTTGTTTTTGAGCGATTAAATAACGAGAAGAAACCAAAAGTTTTCTCTTTAAAAAAGCATTGGATCGCAGTGGCAGTTGCAGCTTCTCTTTTACTTTTTATTGGGATTTACAATCCGTTTACTCAAAATAAAGATTTAAAAATAACAGAAATCGAAGCATGGATTGATGCGGGATATTTAGGATTAAATTCTTATGAAATTGCAGCGGTTTACGAAACAGAAATCGATGATTTAGAAATCGATAATCAAATTAATACGGAAGATTTAGAGATCTATTTGACCGATGAATTCTATGAATCTATTTTTTACGATTAAAATTATATAAAATGAAAAAATATACTTTCTTACTCGTTATACTTTTAAGTAGCACTACATTATTGGCACAAGGTCCCGGTTCAAAACGTTTTCAAAGAATTAAAGCACATAAAACCGCTTACATTACGGATCAAGTTGATCTCACACCTACAGAAGCTGAAAAGTTTTGGCCGATTTATAACAAATATGAAATTCAACTACATCAACTGGAAGTTCTGGATCGAAAAGAATTACTTAGAGGTATTATAAACAGCGCCGAAAATGATAATCTCTCCGAAAAAGAAGCTCAAAAAATAATCAAAAAAATTGATAAATTGAAAGAAACTGTTTATCAAACTGAAAAAGAAAAATACAAACAACTTCAAAAGTTTCTTTCTGCAAAAAAGATATTAAAACTACACAAAGCAGAGCATAGTTTTAGAAAGGAATTACTAAACAGACTTCGGGGAAAAAAAGGAAAGAGATTTAAATAATCTTTATTTATTACTCAGACAATAACTCATCGAGCAATTTTCTTACTTTCTTAGTATTCCAATCTGCACGGCCCGCCTCAATAATTATGGATCCCTTTTTATCTATTAAAAAAGACTTTGGAATAGTTTTGGTGAAAAACTCTTTGGGTGCGTTGCTCACTTGCTTGTAGATAGGCATTGAAAAACCGTGCTCTTTCAGAAATGGGGTAACTTTATCTTCTGAATCACTTGTTACTAATAAAAAGACCACATCCTCACCGTAGGTGTCATACAATTTTTGCAAACTCGGCATTTCAGCAATACAAGGCACACACCATGTTGCCCAAAAATTAATGATAACCACTTTGTTTTTGGCTTGATTAAAATCGTAATTATCCGTATTTAATCCGTGTAATGCCCAATCATAAGTACTTACTTGCACTCTATTTTCCACACTTTCCAGTCCCGGTGAAAAAGAAATCTGACGTAAAATCCATGTTTTTGATTTTGGGTACAGCAATAAAGCAATTACTACTACAAATAAAATATTTGAAAGTGATTTTTTTGTTAGTTTCATCGACTATCTTTTTAAAGCATCTAAGAATTGTGAATCTATAAATTACACTGCTACCTGTAAAAGTTTATGCGATTTTTAATTTATTGATTCTGTTTTTTAATCAAATTCAACGCACTGCCTTCTTTAAACCAAACTATTTGTTCTTTATTATAGGTATGTGCTACTTCAAAAGAATCTGTAGTTCCATCTTTGTGTTTTAAGTTCATTATCAGGTTTTTTCCGGGTGCAAAACTAGTCAAACCTGTAATAGCAATCGTATCGTTTTCCAATACTTTATCATAATCATCAGAATTGACAAAAGTCACTCCAAGCATACCTTGTTTTTTAAGGTTTGTTTCGTGAATACGTGCAAAGGATTTTACTACCACAGCTTTAACTCCCAAATGTCTCGGTTCCATAGCAGCGTGTTCTCTTGACGAACCTTCTCCATAATTCTCTCCTCCTACCACAACTGTTCCGATATCCTTGGCTTTATAGGCTCTTTGTGTTGAAGGAACAGCAGCATATTCTCCTGTAATTTGACTTTTAACACTATCCGCTTTCATATTAAAAGCATTGATAGCACCAATCAAACAATTATTAGAAATATTATCCAAATGTCCACGGTATTTCAACCAAGGTCCTGCCATGGATATATGGTCAGTAGTACATTTTCCATGTGCTTTAATTAATAATTTCAAATCTGTAAAATCTTTTCCATCCCACGCAGCAAAGGGAGTCAATAATTGTAATCTGTCAGATGTCGGATCTACAATTATTTCAATTGCACTACCATCTTTAGCGGGTGCTTGATACCCATTATCTTTAACATCAAATCCTTTTGGTGGTAATTCAAAACCCGTTGGTTCAGCTAGCATTATCTTTTCATTGCTTTCAGTTATCAAAGTATCAGTAAGTGGATTAAAATCTAATTTACCCGATAAGGCAATAGCGGCTACCATCTCCGGGGAAGCTACAAAAGCATTGGTGTTTGGATTGCCATCAGCTCTTTTTCTAAAGTTTCTATTAAAAGAATGAACGATCGAATTCTTTTCCTCTTTTTCTGCTCCCGGTCTCGCCCATTGCCCGATACAAGGACCACATGCATTGGTAAATATCTTAGCGCCTGCTTTTTCAAATATGGCAATTAAACCATCTCGTTCAGCTGTATAACGTACTTGCTCAGAACCCGGATTAATTCCTAGAGTTGCTTTTGGTTTTACACCTTTATCTAAAGCATCCTTTATAATCGATGCAGCCCTAGACAGATCCTCATACGATGAATTGGTACAAGAACCAATCAATGCCCATTCAATATCAATTGGCCAATCATTTGTTTTAGCAGCTTCTTTCATTTCAGAAACTGGTGTCGCTAAATCGGGTGTAAAGGGTCCATTTAAATGAGGTGTAAGCGTATCTAAATTAATTTCAATTACTTGATCAAAATATTTTTCGGGATTTTGGTAAACTTCAGCATCACCAGTCAAGTGTTCTCTTACTTCATTTGCTAAATCAGCGACATCTGAACGATCGGTTGCCCGTAAGTATCGTTCCATACTTTTATCATAACCAAAAGTAGAAGTAGTAGCTCCTACCTCAGCACCCATATTACAAATGGTTCCTTTTCCTGTTCCTGATAAACTAATAGCTCCTTCGCCAAAATATTCAACAACGGCTCCTGTTCCACCTTTTGCTGTTAAGATACCTGCCACTTTTAAGATTACATCTTTTGGAGCAGTCCAGCCATTCAATTTTCCTATTAATTTAATCCCTATAAGTTTTGGCATTTTTAATTCCCATGGCATATCGGCCATTACATCAACAGCATCAGCTCCCCCTACTCCGATGGCAATCATTCCTAAACCTCCCGCATTTACAGTATGTGAATCTGTTCCAATCATCATTCCACCCGGAAATGCATAATTTTCTAGGACTACTTGATGAATAATCCCTGCGCCGGGTTTCCAAAATCCTATCCCATATTTTGAGGAAACGGATTCTAAAAAATTGTATACCTCGTTATTTTTGTTAATCGCATCTTGTAAATCTTTATCGGCTCCAATACGGGCTTGAATCAAATGGTCTAAATGTGCCGTAGAGGGTACGGCAACTTTCTTCTTACCCGCCTGCATAAATTGTAATAATGCCATTTGAGCTGTAGCATCTTGCATAGCCACTCTATCCGGAGCAAAATTCACATAGGATTTACCTCTTGTGTACTCCTTTAACTCAGTTGTAGTATGTAAATGTGAATACAATATCTTCTCGGTCAATGTCAAAGGTCTCTTGACAATTTGTCGAATATTCTTAATCTTTGAAGGGAGTTCTTGATAGACCTTTTTTATCATGTTAATATCAAATGCCATAATGTGATGTGTTATAAAGTTTAAAGTTTTTTTTCTTAGACGATACCTGTCATTTCGACAGAAAAACCTGTATTAGATTCAGTGCAAAGATACAAAATGAATTTGATATTATAATATATCTATTAAAAAAGTATTATCGCAAAGAAATGCATAATATATATCCTTTTTATTATCTAAATCCTAATATTATTGCGTTTTTTATCTTTATATATGAATTATTCGTAATTGTAAATTAAGTATATATCCTGTGGAAAAAGCATTTAATTACCCGAAATACATAGCTACTTACAAATGAATTACTTCACCATAAGCATGTGCTACTGCTTCCATAACTGCTTCACTCATCGTTGGATGTGGGTGAATAGCTTTTAAAATATCATGGCCGGTCGTTTCTAATTTACGAGCTACTACAATTTCTGCAATCATATCCGTAACACCTGCTCCCAGCATGTGGCAACCCAAACATTCACCATATTTTGCTTCAAATATTATTTTTACAAATCCATCCGGTGTTCCAGCTGCTTTGGCTTTCCCGGAAGCGGTAAATGGAAACTTCCCTACTTTTATTTCGTAGCCTTTTTCTACAGCTTGTTCCTCAGTAAGCCCCACACTGGCAATTTCCGGTTGTGCATACGTGCAAGCCGGTATATTTTCATAATCTATTATTTCTGTATTCAATCCGGCTATTTTTTCAACACAAGTAATCCCTTCTGCTGAGGCAACATGTGCTAATGCAGGTCCGGGAATTACATCACCAATGGCATAATAATCCATTACATTCGTTTGGTAATGATCACTGACTAAAATCTTATCCTTATCGGTCATAATCCCAACTTCTTCCAATCCAATATTTTCGATATTCGTCTTGATTCCTACCGCCGAGAGTAAAATATCCGCTTCGATAATTTGTTCTCCTTTTTTGGTTTTTACTGTTGCTTTTACACCTTCACCTGTTGTGTCAACACTTGTTACTTCGGCATTGATCATCACATTTATTTTGGATTTTTTTAAAGAACGCGCAAAGTGTCTTGACACATCTTTGTCTTCTAAAGGGACTACATTTGGCAAATACTCAACAAGAGTAACATCGGTCCCCATCGAATTATAAAAATAAGCAAATTCTACACCTATCGCACCTGAACCCACAATAATCATAGACTTAGGTTGCTTCGATAAGGTCAAAGCTTCGCGGTACCCAATTATTTTTTTACCATCAATAGGCATACTCGATAATTCACGGGAGCGCGCTCCGGTTGCAATAATAATGTGGTCAGCTTTATAAACTGATTTATTTCCATCAGTACCCGTTACTTCTATCTTTTTTCCAACCAATATTTTACCGGTACCTTCAATGACATCAATTCTGTTTTTCTTCATTAAAAAAGCAACTCCTTTACTCATACTTTCAGCAACCTCTCTACTTCTTTTAATCACCGCCTTAAAATCTTTATCAATAGCTTCGGCTTTTAGCCCATATTGATCTACATGTTTTAAGTATTCGTAGACTTGTGCACTTTTTAACAGCGCTTTTGTGGGAATACAGCCCCAATTTAAACAAATACCTCCTAGATTTTCTCTTTCTATTATCCCTACTTTCATCCCTAATTGTGAGGCTCTTATAGCAGCTACGTATCCACCCGGTCCACTGCCGAGAATTAATAGTTCGTATGTCATTTTATTCCTTATTTAGTTGTGTACAAATGTAACTAATTTACTATTGTTTTGTTAAACGCACGTTCATTATCTAATTAAACATTCCAATTTTTGTAAATTACAAAAACTTCTTTGTAAATTTGCAAGCTATAAAAACAATTGTTTAACCAATAAAACTATAAAAATGGGACTTAAAGATTTTTTTAACAAACTAACAGGAAAAACTAAAGAAGAAGTAGAAAAACTTGCAGACAAAGCTGAAGACATCTATGATAAAACTAAAGAAAAAGCAAAAGAAGAAGCGGCAGAACTTGCTGACAAAGCTGAAGATGTTTATGACAAAGCGAAAGTAAAAGCAAAAGAAGAGGCGGCAAAACTTGCGGACAAAGCCGGAGATATCTTAGATAAAACTAAAGAAAAAGTCGGTGAATACAAAGACAAAGCGAAAGTAAAAACGTCTGAACTATCTAAAAAAGCAAAGGAAGAAGCGACGAAACTAGAAGACAAAGCTGAAGACTTCTATGATAAAGCGAAAGTAAAAGCAAAAGAAGAGGCTAAAACTTTTGTAGATAATGCAAAAGAAACTTTTGAAGAAGCCAAAGAGAAACTTCAAAATTCCAAAAAAGATGATAAGAAAGATAAGACCGAAAAGAAATAAAGGATTCCTAAATACCAAATTACTGACTATTTTAATTCAAGCAAATAGCATTTAAGAGGATGACCTATAAAAAGACACAAAGAAATCAATTTCTTTGTGTCTTTTTTTCTTACACCAAACAACAAAATAACCCAAACCTAAAATAAAAAGAGACC
>JAOZTK010000099.1:5190-7831 GCA_029942185.1 Flavobacteriaceae bacterium | reverse complement strand
AAAAACAACAAGATACAAATTATTTGACTATGTCAAAATTACAAGAAAAAATTGAATTTTATTCAAAAGAAGCTGAAAAGCTAGGCATTCAATTAGACGCTGATTTATTAGGAAAAATTTCTAAAGGATTAGGACCTTCTCTTTACAGAGAGGATGCTGAACTCGTTTCATGCCAACAAGAAGATGAGTTGGTAACGGTTAAAAAGAACTTTTTAATCAAAAAATTAGGATTAAAAGATGGAGAAGCACTAGATAAAGCTATTGCTGAAGTATGTGAGGAAATGGGAGCATCAAATAAGAATAAATACCGAGCAATTTTTTATTATTTGTTAGTGGTAAAATTTGATAAAGCAGCCGTGTACAATGATGTTGAAACAAAAACAAAAACGGAGAAATCAGATCCTAAAAAAGAAGAAGAGGAAGTAAGTGCTACGACAAAAGAGGAGGAAGTAGTAAAAGAAACTCCAACAGAAGAAGTTGTCAAAAAGCTTGATAAACCTGTCAAAGAAGAAAAACCTGTAGAAAAAACGGAGGTGGTTGAGGAAGATGTTCAAACTACAAATGAAGCAGCTGAAAAAGAAGTGGTGGAACGCGAAGTTGATCCACAAGAGTTTTTAGACACTTTTGATTGGCATAAATACGAAGAGGGAATTAAAGAGATTGATGAAGAGCATCTAAAAGAATTTGAGGCTGCTTTAGAAGGTACTTTAGGTTTTGTGAATGAGCGTGAAGTAATTGAAGGAACTGTAGTTCGTATGACAGATCGTGAGGCAATTATCGATATCAATTCAAAATCAGAAGGAGTTATTTCCCTAAACGAATTCAGATATAATCCACATTTAAAAGAAGGTGATAAAGTTGAAGTTTTAGTTGATAAGCGTGAAGATAGTACAGGACAGTTGGTCTTGTCTCATCGTAAAGCACGTGTTATAAACGCTTGGGAACGTGTTAATAATGCACATGATACCGGTGAAATAATAACTGGTTTTGTAAAATGTAGAACAAGAGGAGGAATGATTGTAGATGTATTCGGAATTGAAGCATTTTTGCCAGGATCACAAATAGATGTAAAACCAATTAGAGATTACGATCAGTTTGTTGAGAAAAACATGGAATTCAAGGTGGTAAAAATCAACCAAGAGTTTAAAAATGTTGTCGTATCGCATAAGATACTTATCGAAGCGGATTTAGAAGAGCAAAAGAAAGAAATCATCAGCCGATTAGAGAAAGGGCAAGTATTAGAAGGTGTTGTTAAAAACATAACTTCTTATGGTGTTTTTGTTGATTTGGGAGGCGTTGATGGTTTAATTCATATTACCGATTTATCTTGGAGTCGTGTTTCGCATCCAAATGAAGTTGTTGAATTAGATGAAGTAATCAATGTGGTAATCCTAGATTTTGATGAGGATAAATCTCGTATCCAATTAGGAATAAAACAACTGACCGAACATCCATGGGAAGCTTTAAAAGAAGAATTAAAAGTGGGGGACAGAATTAAAGGTAAAGTTGTAGTTATAGCCGATTATGGTGTATTTGTAGAAGTAGCACAAGGTGTTGAAGGCTTAGTACATGTTTCGGAAATGTCTTGGTCAACGCACCTACGTTCTGCATCTGATTTTGTAAAAGTTGGAGATGAAATAGATGTTGAAAT
Organism: Flavobacteriaceae bacterium; assembly: GCA_029942185.1. Classification (GTDB taxonomy): domain Bacteria; phylum Bacteroidota; class Bacteroidia; order Flavobacteriales; family Flavobacteriaceae; genus DQTL01. The sequence goes on along the minus strand of JAOZTK010000099.1, from coordinate 6,180 downwards.
ATTAACTTTTGATCGTGAAAATAGAAAAATGTCTTTGGGAATGAAACAATTGACGAAAGATCCTTGGGCTGATATTACCAGTAAGTATCCGGTAGGTTCAACTCATACAGGAAAAGTTCGTAATTATACCAACTTTGGTGTCTTTGTTGAATTGGAAGAAGGTATTGACGGATTGGTATATATTTCAGATTTATCTTGGACTAAAAAAGTAAAACATCCATCTGATTTCGTAAATGTAGGGGATGATTTAAAAGTGAAAGTCATTGAAATTAATGAAGAAGAGCGCAAATTAAATTTGAGTCATAAACACACAACAGAGAATCCTTGGGATACGTATAAACAACAATTCACTGTCGGTTCAAAACACACAGGAACTGTTAAAGAAAAAGTAGACAAAGGAGCCATTGTAGTATTTGATGGCAATGTTGAGGCTTTTGTTCCCGGACGTCATATGACCAAAGAGGATGGTACTAAAATAGATAAAGGAGAGACCCTAGACTTTTTAGTTCTCGAGTTTAATAAAGAATACCGTAAAATAGTAGTTTCTCATTCGGCAACTTATAAAGTCGAAGAAGAAAAAGCGGTAAAAGCTGCTGCGAGAAAAGTAAAGGAGGCAGATCCTACAACTTTAGGAGATGTCAATGAAACTTTAGCTGCACTTAAGAAAAAAATGGAGAAAGGAAAATAATCCTTTTCATTTAAGTAATATAAAGAGGCTGTTTACAATTTAGTAGGTAGCCTTTTTTTTTATAATGTGGTCAGAAAAACTTGGAGATTTTTACAGAAAGACTCCCATAAAAAAAAGGCAAGCTACCTACATCACACCGCTCAACCTAATACCCTTGCTGCGTTCCCACCCTGGGGGATTCAAAGGGAGCTAGTTGTGTAGGACTTGCCTCGGGTGCAAAGATACGAAAGTAATCCAAAATTCTACATTTTGAATTCTGAAATCTGAATTTTATTGGTACATTTGTAAATCTAACTTTTAAA
>JAOZTK010000099.1:0-5090 GCA_029942185.1 Flavobacteriaceae bacterium | reverse complement strand
GATAACCAATATTAAATTATAGTATTTAATGAATTTGTCTATAGTAATCCCTTTACTGAACGAAGAAGAATCATTAACCGAATTATACAATTGGATTGTACGAGTAGTACAATCCAATTCGTATTCTTATGAAGTGATTTTTATTGATGATGGCAGTACAGATGCCTCTTGGAATGTGATTGAAAAATTGGCTGAGAAAGATAAAAATGTAAAAGGAATTCGTTTTCAAAAGAATTACGGGAAATCACAAGCACTGCACGCGGGTTTTAAAGCGGCAAAAGGGGATGTTGTTATTACGATGGACGCAGATTTACAAGATAGCCCGGATGAAATTCCTGAGTTGTATAAATTGATTAAGGAAGCGGGACATAACTTAGTCTCCGGATGGAAGAAAAAACGTTATGACTCTAAAATTAGAAAAAATATCCCTTCGAAATTTTTTAATTGGGCAGCAAGAAAGACATCCGGATTGGAATTACACGATTTTAATTGTGGTCTAAAAGCCTATGATAAAGAAGTGATAAAAAATATAAATGTGCACGGGGAGATGCATCGATATATTCCGGTTTTAGTAAAAAATGCAGGGTTTAATAAAATCACCGAAAAAGTGGTTACTCATCAAGCTAGAAAGTATGGAGTTACCAAATTTGGAATGAGTCGTTTTATCAATGGTTTTCTAGATTTAATAACCATTTGGTTTGTCTCAAAATTCGGAAAACGTCCCATGCATTTCTTTGGTTTGTTAGGGACTCTTATGTTTATGGTTGGTTTCTTTTCAGCTTTTTACATAGGTTTGATGAAGCTATTACGCTTGTATTACTATCACACACCTACCCGTTTAGTAACAGATAATCCCTGGTTTTATATCGCAATGACAACGATGATTATCGGTACTTTTTTCTTTTTAGCAGGCTTTTTAGGAGAAATAATCGTACGTACAGAAACAGATGTAGAACGCTATCAAATAGCGAAACGAACGAATATTTAAAAAACAAAATCAAACATTGTGTTATTCAGTGAATAATCTTTGAAAAACACTGTGGTTAAATAATTTTATAAGATGAATATAATTGATAAAGCAAAAACCTGGACAAAAGCACCATTTGATAAAGAAACTCAAAAGGAAATTCAAGATTTGATAGATGCCGATGCAATGGATCAATTAACTGATCGCTTTTATAAAACCTTAGCGTTTGGCACGGGTGGCATGCGTGGCATAATGGGCGCAGGAATCAATAGGATGAATCGCTATACCTATGGGAAAGCAACCCAAGGTCTAACAGATTATTTAAAACAATGCTTTCCAAATAAACAATTAAAAGTAGCCATTGGTTATGACTGTCGTCACAACTCGGATACCTTTGCCAAACTTGTAGCGGATGTTTTTACGGCAAATGGTGTACAAGTATTTTTGTTTGATGATATGCGTCCGACTCCGGAATTGTCTTTTGCGGTTCGTTACTTGAAATGCGACGCGGGTATTGTATTAACGGCTTCCCACAATCCTCCTGAGTACAACGGCTATAAAGTTTATTGGAACGATGGCGGACAGATTGTACCACCGGAAGACAAAGAAATCATTGCAAAAGTAGTGAGTTTGGGATTTGATGAGATAAAATTTGATGCAAATGAAAGTTTGCTCACTTATATCGGATCAGCAATAGACGAAGCTTTTTGGGAAGCTTCACTGGCTAATGGTACATTTGACAGTACCGAAGGACGTGATCAATTAAAAATTGTATTTACTTCATTACACGGTACTTCTATTAAATTAATACCGGAAGTGTTGAAAAGAGCAGGTTATTCCGATGTGCATATTGTAGAAGAACAAAGAGTGCCTGATGGAGATTTTCCATCGGTAGCTTCGCCCAACCCTGAAGAACCGGCTGCTTTAAAAATGGCAACGGACTTAGCTGAAGAAATTCATGCTGATATCGTTATTGGAACAGATCCGGATTCCGATCGAATTGGAATTGCAGTTCGTAATCGAAATGGTGATATACAATTGCTCAACGGAAATCAGACCATGTGTATGATGGATGATTTTTTGTTAAAAAAATGGAAAAAAGAAGGACGTTTAGATGGAAAACAGTTTGTGGGTACTACGATTGTATCAACTGATTTGGTGAAGATTATTGCCGATAGTTATGGTGTTGAGACAAAGGTGGGTTTAACCGGATTTAAATGGATTGCTAAGATGATTCGTGAAGCCGAAGGAAAACAAAAGTTTATAGGAGGAGGAGAAGAGAGTTTTGGCTACATGGTGGGAGATTTCAACAGAGACAAAGACGCAGTGACTGCAGCTTTATTAGCTTGTGAAATTGCCTCGGAAGCTAAAGCAAATGGATTGTCGTTTTACGAGGAATTATTAGGACTGTATAAAAAGCACGACTATTATAAAGAACATCTGATTGCTATTGTAAAAAAAGGAATCAAAGGAGCGGACGAAATAGCCCAAATGATGGTTGATTTAAGAGAGAATCCACTGACAGTAATTGATGGTTCACAAGTTACTTGGCTGTATGATTATAAATTATCAAAAGCAAGAAATTTGGTAACAGGGGAAACCAAAGAAATTACAGTTCCCAAAGAAAATGTATTGATTTATTACACGGCAGATGGCACCAAGATAGCGGCAAGACCTAGTGGAACAGAACCAAAAATAAAGTTTTATTTCAGTGTAAATGCAAAATTGAATTCGATAGATAATGCTAAAAAAGTAGCGAAACAACTCGATACCAAAATTCAAAGAATCATTAAAGAAATGAAATTATAAAAGGCATAAAGATCAAAGCCAAAAGTTAATATGTTAAGAGCTCTTAACTGCTGAATTTTGATTTCAAAATCATGAATTACTTTAAGAAAATACTAAGATACGCTCTCCCCTATAAAATGTATGGGTTTCTAAATATTGGCAGTAATATTTTTTACGCGTTATTCAGTGTTTTGTCGTTTATGGCTTTAATTCCAATGCTCAATGTATTGTTTGAAAAAGAAACCGCTTTACGAGTAAAACCGGAGTGGAGTGGTTTAAAGAATTTAAAAGAATTTGTCTTTGATTCGATGAATTATCAAATTACACATCTTACGGATTCAAAGGGACAGATGATTGCTCTCTTGTATATGGTGGGATTAATAATCGTGATCTTTCTTCTTAAAAATATTTTCAATTATGCTGCCATGTTTTTTATCACTTTTCTCAGAAATGGAGTTTTAAAAGACATACGAAATGATTTGTATAAAAAATCGATAAATTTACCTTTGGCTTATTATTCGGAAAAGAGAAAAGGCGACATGATGGCGCGTCTTTCCGGAGATGTAGAAGTGGTGCAAACCTCTTTTTTATCCGTTTTGGAACTCATTGTAAAAGAACCATTAACGATTATCTTTACGCTATTTGGGATGATGGTTTTGAGTCCCAAATTAACCTTATTTGTATTGATATTTATTCCTATTTCGGGATATATAATTTCTGTAATAGGAAAAAAATTAAAACAAGAATCAAGCATTGCACAAAAGGAGCAGGGCTTTTTTTTATCACTGATTGATGAAAGTTTAGGAGGTTTACGTGTGATTAAGGGTTTTAATGCCGAAAAATATTTTTTGAGAATTTTTAAGGAATCAACCCAACGATTTTACAACATTTCAAATAAATTATTAAATCGTCAAAATTTAGCAACACCGACTAGTGAATTTTTAGGAGTTCTAGTTATTGCTATTTTATTGTGGTTTGGTGGGCGTATGGTTCTAAGTGAAAAAACATTAGATGCAGCTTCTTTTATTGCATTTATGGGTTTGGCGTACAATATATTAACACCGGCTAAAGCCATTTCAAAAGCAGTCTATTCCATACGCAAAGGAAATGCTGCGGCAGAACGTGTTATTGAAGTGTTGGAAACACAAAGCACCTTAGATGATAAAGTAGATGCTGAAGCAAAACAAACATTTGATTCAGAAATAGAATTTAAAAATTTATCCTTTAAATATGAAGATGATTGGGTTTTGCAAGATTTTAATTTAAAAGTTGAAAAAGGACAAACAGTAGCTTTAGTTGGACAGTCGGGGAGTGGTAAGTCAACCATTGCAGCTTTGTTAACCCGTTTTTATGATGTCAATAAAGGGCAGATTCGTATGGATGGCATTGATATAAGAGATGTAAAGAAAAAATCACTTCGGGCTTTGATGGGTTTGGTGACTCAAGATGCTATTTTGTTTCACGATACGGTAAAAAATAATATTGTTTTTGGTTTGGATCACATCAGTGATGAGCAAGTGGTACAAGCGGCAAAAATTGCCAATGCCCATGAATTTATCATGAATTTACCTAATGGCTATGATACGAATATCGGTGATTCAGGTGGGAAATTATCGGGAGGACAAAAACAACGTTTGTCTATTGCACGTGCGGTACTCAAAAATCCGCCTATAATGATTTTAGATGAAGCTACTTCAGCCTTGGACACCGAATCAGAACGTTTAGTGCAAGATGCATTAGAGCAGATGATGGAAAATAGAACTTCAATTGTTATTGCACACAGACTGTCTACTGTACAAAAAGCCGATACCATCGTAGTGATGAAAGACGGACGAATTATTGAACAGGGGACTCATAAACAACTTATTGCAGCAAAAGGCATCTATAAAATGCTAGTTGATATGCAGGAATTATAAACCTTAGCTTTTCTTTTATTTCTGTAAATCAAAGCTTAAGTCGAATTTAAGTTATAATTTTTTTTTTAAAGTAATCCAATATCCTTTTTACAGCGCTATAATAACTATAGTACCTCGACTTCTTTAGACCACTTTTAGTTGATTCTTAGTTGAGATTTCCCTTGAATTTAATTATTTTCTCTATTTTTTCCCTTCTACTTTTTTCGTTAGTTTAAGAAATTAATTCCAATTCCTGAATCTGGGGATTGACACATAACACATTAATAATTCAGGTTAATATACTTGCCTTAAAAATAAAGCAGTAGCGATGTATATGCCTTTAGTTTGGAAAGTAATCTATAAACACGATTAAGGAATGTTTGCTAACCTAAAACTATTTAAAACGGCTATAGAGGATATTTTAATTTTGTTAATCTTGT
>JAOZTK010000098.1 GCA_029942185.1 Flavobacteriaceae bacterium | reverse complement strand
GTATTTATACATATTACAGAGGCAACTGTTCATGATGTCAACGTTATGGATGTTATTCCATATGAAGTTGGAGCATATTACATTTTCGATAGAGGTTATGTAGATTTTAAACGACTGTATAAAATTTCTATGCTTTCATCATTTTTTGTAGTAAGAGCAAAATCAAACTTGAAATTTAAACGGATGTATTCTAACAAGGTCAATAAAGAAAACGGTGTAAAAGTTGACCAAATTGGAAAATTAACGGGATTCTATGTTTCTAAGGATTACCCTGTGAAAATTAGAAGAGTCAAATATTATGATTTGGAAAGTAAACGTAATTTTATTTTCCTAACCAATAATACAGATTTGACAGCAGAACAAATTGCTCTTTTGTATAAAAATCGTTGGCAAGTTGAGCTGTTTTTTAAATGGATCAAACAACATTTAAAAGTAAAATCCTTCTGGGGAACATCTGAAAATGCCGTTAGAATACAAATTTACTCAGCAATAATTGCCTATTGTCTTGTAGCAATTGTAGGTCATGATCTAAATTTAGAACGTTCAACTTACGAAATTCTACAGATTTTAGGCATCTCACTATTAGATAAAACACCTGTAAATGAGCTGTTTACAAATATAGATTACAATAATTTCAAAGAACATGATTATAACCAGTTGACACTCAGCTTATTTTAAGTGGACACTAGTGAAACATTATATAAGTAATACTATCATAAACTCCTTCCGTCTTCTAACTTCCGACTTCAAACTTCTAGTGCGCCTCCAACCAATTAGCACCTAAACCAACATCTACTATTAATGGAATAGACAATTTATAGGCATTTTCCATTGTTTCTTTAATCAGTGGTTGTAAGGTTTCCAATTCGTCTTTATGAATATCAAATACCAATTCATCGTGTACTTGTAAAAGCATTTTTGAACGGAAATTGCCTTGGTCTAACTTATTTTGAATATCAATCATCGCAATTTTAATAATATCAGCGGCACTTCCTTGAATGGGAGCATTTACTGCATTGCGTTCATCAGCAGCACGTACAATAGAGTTTTGTGAATTGATGTTTTTTAAATACCTGCGCCTTCCTAAAAGTGTTTCGACATAGCCTTTTTCCCTAGCGAGATTTACTTGTTTAGAAATATATTCTTTCAAAGTTGGGTAGGTTTCATAATAGGTGTCAATCAATGCTGCAGATTCTTTACGCGATAAATCGGTCTGTTGACTTAAACCAAAAGCAGATACACCATAAATAATACCAAAATTAACCGTTTTCGCCTGACTTCTTTGCTCGCGAGTCACATTATCAAGAACTACCTTAAAAACTTTGGCAGCTGTCGCTTTGTGAATATCCTCTCCATTTAAAAAAGATTGCTTCATGGTTTGATCACCACTGAGTTCTGCAATTAGGCGAAGTTCTATTTGCGAATAATCTGCTGCTAATAATGTAAAATCTTTATCTCTTGGTACAAAAGCTTTTCGTACTTGTCGTCCGCGTTCAGTACGAATGGGTATGTTTTGTAAATTTGGATTGTTTGAACTCAAACGACCTGTAGCGGCAACTGCTTGAGAAAAAGTAGTGTGAACACGATTGGTTTTTTGATTCACTTCTTTTGGTAAAGCATCAACATAGGTGTTTTTGAGTTTTATCAAACTCCGCCATTCCAGAATATCTGAAACAATAGGATGGGCTTTGGCTAATTTTGACAAAACTTCTTCTCCTGTTGCATATTGTCCTGTTTTCGTCTTTTTAGGTTTGTCTACTAATTTCATTTCACCAAATAATACATCGCCTAATTGACGTGGAGAGGCCAAATTAAAATCTTTATTAGCAACTCGATAAATACCACCTTCTAATTGGATGATATCTTTGTTTAAATCTTTTGTCAAACTTTGTAAAAAAGAAACATCTAATTGAATTCCTTCTAATTCCATCTTCGTTAAAACTCGTAGCAAAGGCATTTCAATATTTTGAAATAATTTTGTAAGATTGTTTTCTTTTAACTGTGGTTCAAATACCTGTTTTAATTGAAATGTAATATCTGCATCTTCAACAGCATATTCTGTTTGCTCTTCAATGGAAACACTACGCATCGTACGTTGATTTTTTCCTTTTTTTCCAATTAATTCCTCAATGGGTTTGGGCTGGTATTGTAGATAGGTTTCTGCCAATACATTCATATTATGACGCATATCGGGTTGTAACAGATAATGTGCAATCATCGTATCAAAAAGCTTTCCTTTTACCTCAATCTTATAATTGTTTAAAACTTTTAAATCATATTTCAGATTTTGTCCAATTTTTTCAATGTTTTCTGCTTCAAAAAAGGAACGCAATTCATCGACAACAATTTGTGCTTCCTTTTGATCTTCCGGAATAGAAACATAATAGCCTTTTCCTGCTTCGTAAGAAAAAGCAATGCCTACTAATGCTGCCTCAAAAGTATTTAAACCAGTAGTTTCCGTGTCAAAACAAACTGATTTTTGTTGGAGTAGTTTTTCTAAAAGTAGTTTTCTTGCCAAAGCGGTATCAATATGTTGATAAAAATGATCGGTGTTAGCTAGAGTATTAAAACCTGTATGAATCGCAGTGTCTTCAGCAATTGGTGAAGCGAACAGGTCTAACTGAAAACCTTCTTGTCTTTCCTGTTTTTTCTCTTTACGCTTGTCGCTTGTCGCTTGTCGCTCTCCTATCCGTTTATCCGCTTTAAATATTCTGTTAAAAGTTTCCCACATTCTACGGAATTCCAATTCTTGAAAAAGCACATTTACTTCCTTAAAATTTGGTTTCGACAACTCATATTCTTTTTCATTAAATGTAACGGGACAATCTAACATAATCGTAGCCAATTGCTTTGATAAACGTCCCAAATCGGCATTAGCTTCTACTTTCTCTTTTAACTTTCCTTTTAGTTCGTGTGTATTTTCTAATAATTTTTCTAAACTACCGTATTCTTTTAAAAATTTCTTTGCCGTTTTATCTCCTACTCCCGGTAAACCCGGTATATTATCGACAGAATCACCCATCATCCCTAAATAATCAATTACCTGTTCCGGGCGTTCTATTTCAAATTTGGCTTGTACTTCGGGGACTCCCCATATTTCAATACCATTACCCATACGTGCCGGTTTGTACATAAAGATATTCTCAGACACCAACTGTGCAAAATCCTTATCCGGTGTAACCATAAATACTTTATAATCTTCCTTTTCAGCTTGCTTAGATAAAGTTCCTATTAAATCATCTGCTTCGTAACCCGCTTCTTCAATAATTGGAATTTCCATAGCTTCCAATATTTTGTGAATGTATGGCACGGCAATTCGTATCGCTTCAGGCGTTTCTTTTCTATTGGCTTTATATTTAGGAAATACTTCATTTCGTGCTACAGAGCCTCCCTTATCAAATGCTACTGCTAAATGATCCGGTTTTTCACGTCGAATAACATCCAACAGAGAATTCATAAAACCTAAAATGGCTGAGGTATCCATCCCTTTGGAGGTAACTCGCGGGTTTTTTATCAAAGCATAATAGCCTCTAAATATAAGAGCATAAGCATCTATTAGAAATAATCTTTTTTGGTTCATATGTTTAAATTCTATTTTTAAGCGGTAATCTCGATAACTATCAGGACTGTTCGCTATTAAACATTGCTCTGTGTATCTAGTTTTAGTTATTGATCTTTTTATGAATTCAAAAATTGCAACTGTTTCGTTACTTTAAAGAAGGTCGCAATCGTTTTTTTGCTAAAAAATTTAGCGTACTTCAAAAATTATTGGCAAACTGTACTTCACTCCCACCGGCTTACCTCTTTGTTCTCCCGGTTTCATTTTAGGAAGAGATTCTACAACTCGTTTTGCCTCTAACTCCAATCGTTTATGGGGGGCTCTTGAGCGTATGTTACTTATCTCGCCATGCTTATCAATAACAAACATGACAAAAATTCTTTTTTTTCCTTGACTTAAACCCAAATCTTGTGCGAGATCCACATTGAAGTTTTTTGATACATGTTCTCTAATAGACGCTTCCAAACAATTCCTCAAAACCTTATCTTCTCCTACACATCCGGGGTAAACAGGAGATTTCTCTATTACAATAAAAGGTACATCTTCTATTACTTCTTCTTTAATTTCCACTTCTTCAATATCTGAAAAATGAATCCCTTCAACTGCTATAGCATCTTTTTCACCTATTTCCGTCGATTCGATAACCGATTCTGTAATCTTACTATCATTCGCTACAATTTCAATATTGTCATAGGTTGGGTTCGCCACAGATCCGGTAGTTGGCTTTAATGTAGTAATTGCAGTTTTTGCTGAAATAACTTCAATTTTAATTTTAACTTCATTTTTTACTGCCATATCCGGGATGTCATGAGTTTCATATACATCATACACTGTTGTTCCAATATCATATTTGGCAGGCGTTACAGGAGTCCACATTTCAAGCACATAATGTACCAAAAATAAGGCACTTACAAGTCCTAACAAAAAAAATAATCTACCGTTATTATTAATGTCAGATTTCTTTATTTTTTTGAACATCAAAGAATAAAATTATAGAATTCATAAAAAGCTAAACGAAATTACAAATTTTAAATTACATGGATATCGCAACTTAAATATTTATCAAATTTGTTGTTAAATTATTACGAGTATTCTTTTGAAAAAGTGTAATTTTATCGTTTCAAATTTTTTTAAAACTGAATTATGCATGTAGCAATTGCTGGTAATATAGGAGCCGGAAAAACCACATTAACAAAACTATTAGCAAAACACTATAAATGGTCACCCCACTATGAATCCGTTGAGGAAAACCCGTATTTAGACGATTTTTATGGTGAGATGGAACGTTGGTCTTTTAATTTGCAAGTATATTTTTTAAACAGTCGCTTTCGCCAAATTTTAGAAATTCGTGAAAGTGGAAAAAATATTATTCAAGACAGAACGATTTACGAAGACGCCCATATTTTTGCTCCTAACTTACATGCCATGGGTTTAATGCCTAATCGTGATTTTCAAAACTATAGTTCTTTGTTTAAATTGATGGAACGTTTGGTTTCGCCTCCGGATTTATTAATTTATTTACGTGCCAATATTCCAACTTTGGTAGGACAAATTCATAAGAGAGGGCGCGAGTATGAAAATTCTATCAGTATTGATTATCTAAGTCGACTAAACGAACGTTATGAAGCATGGATTTCTACTTATAACAAGGGTAATTTGCTAATTATAGATGTCGACAACCTAGATTTTGTGGATAATCCTGAAGATTTAGGTTCAGTAATTAATAAAATTGACGCCCAAATACACGGATTATTCTAAAGAAAATACCCAATTTCTTTACAATACAATCTATCAATTCTAAATTATTTGTGATAGTTCGTGCTTTTACGAGATATCGAATTCTTTATTTTTTTGGTAGTTCTCTAAAATTTAATCATTTAGCTCTTTGATATTGTTTATATTATTTTATATTTGCAGTCCGAATTTTTATTTTAAATTATTAAATACAACTAATTATGACAAAAGCAGAAATTGTAAGCAAAATATCCGATAAAACAGGTATTGAAAAAGCAGATGTATTGGCTACCGTAGAAGCCTTTATGAATGAAGTTAAATCTTCGCTTGAAGCTGACAAAAATGTATATCTAAGAGGTTTTGGAAGTTTTATCGTTAAAAAACGAGCTGAAAAAACAGGAAGAAATATTTCTAAAAATACTACGATTAAAATTCCGGCACACAATATTCCAGCATTTAAACCTGCCAAAGTATTTGTAAACGGAGTAAAATCAAAAGTGGCTGTAAAATAAAAACAGTCTTATTTATAAATTATTAAATACTCATTCTATGCCAAGTGGTAAAAAGAAGAAACGTAAAAAAATAGCTACTCATAAACGTAAGAAAAGAAGTAGACGAAACAGACATAAGAAGAAAAGTTAAATAACTTCTAGTACATAAGGTCTTTGACATAGAAATCTTTTGAAAATTAGATTTCGTTTGGCAACAATATATAGTATAAATGATACTATATTAATTGGTTGTAAAAATTTACAACTAATTGAAAATCAATATAAAATGAGCTAAAATTCAATTCTTAAGATTTCTTAAGATGTATTTTAGCGGTTATATCTATTTGCTTTATATTTAAGGAAATAGGTATGATATAATAATTTTAAAACTTTAAAATGAAATCAGAACTAATTATTAGATCTAATTCAAATGATATTGATTTTGCTTTACTTAAAGATGGAAAACTATTAGAACTGCACAAAGAAAAAGAAGATAAAAAAACTGCTGTTGGAGATGTTTTTTTAGCAAAAGTTGGAAAAATACTCATCGGTCTCAATGCTTCGTTTATTAATGTTGGCACTGATAAAGACGGGTTTTTGCATTATCATGATTTAGGGCCTCAAATACGCTCTATGCAAAAATTTCAAAATCATGTCAGTTCTAAAAAATTAAGAGACTTTACACTGAAAAACTTTCCTGTTGAGAAAGATATAGATAAAGGTGGTAGTATTAAAGACGTTCTAAAAACAGGACAAAATATTTTAGTCCAAATTGCAAAAGAACCCATTTCAACCAAAGGCCCTAGACTGAGTGCAGAATTGTCTATTGCTGGTAGGTTTATGGTGCTTCTTCCTTTCTCTGACCGAATTTCTGTTTCACAAAAAATAACAGATTTTAAAGAGAAAACGCGACTTAAAAGACTCGTTAAAAGTATTAAACCTAAAGGTTTTGGTATTATTCTTCGCACTGTAGCTAAAAACAAGAAAGTTGCAGAACTGGATAAAGATTTACAAAACTCTCTAAAACACTGGGAGGGTATGTGTAAAAGACTGAACCAGAATAGTAAAAAGCCACAAAAAGTATTAAGTGAAGTTAATCGTGCTTCAGCTATTCTTAGGGATATTCTAAATGATACTTTTGTTGGAATACACGTAGATAGTGAAGAATTATACGATGAGGTTAAAGAATATTTGGAGTTAATCGCTCCTAAAAAAGCATCTATCGTAAAATTATACAATTCCAAAATTCCTATTTTTCAGAAATTTGGTGTCGATCGACAAATAAAAACATCTTTTGGAAAAACTGTTTCTATGCCGACCGGAGCCTATCTTGTTATTGAACACACTGAAGCGCTTCATGTTATTGATGTAAATAGTGGAAATCGTTCAAATAAAGCTAAGTCACAACAAGACACAGCTTTAGAAGTTAATTTGATTGCAGCTACCGAAGTAGCTCGACAATTACAATTACGTGATATGGGTGGCATTATTGTCGTCGATTTTATCGATATGCACACTGCTTCCGATCGTAAAAAACTCTTCGAACATCTTAATAAAGAGATGAGCTTTGATCGAACTAAACATAAAATCTTACCTCCTACTCGTTTTGGCTTAGTTCAAATTACACGCCAACGTGTACGTGAAGAAATGGTCATCGAAACAAGAGAAGTAAATCCAAATAAAGACGGTAAAGTCGAATCACCCATTGTTTTAATTGATGAGATAGCTGGGGAATTAGAAGCAATTACAAGTAAAGGATTGTACAAGAATATTACACTTCATGTTCACCCTTTTGTCGCTGCTTTTATAACTAAAGGATTCTTTTCAATTCAAAGAAAATGGAAATTAAAGTATAAAAAAAGAATCTCTGTTATACCTAGAGATGCTTTTGAATATTTACAATATCATTTTGATTTAACAAAAAAGTAAAGCCTTATCATTTGATTACAACCCCTATTTCTCAAGTAGAAATAGGGGTTTTTTAATATAAACCTAAATTCAATCCATCAATATACGATGTATTTATTATCTGTTTTGAAAATATAAATTTTAGCTAC
>JAOZTK010000097.1 GCA_029942185.1 Flavobacteriaceae bacterium | reverse complement strand
TTCTATAATATACCTTTTCCCATTCTCGTTTTAAGATAGTAAAAGTGGCTTTTATCGCTAATTCTTCGGTTTCTTGAATTTGATTGCTCTGCAAGTTTTGCTCAGAAACATCAACACGGTATAAAAGCTGTAAAAAAGCATCAAAATTAGTGTGAATTAACTGTGAAATTTGCCGGTATAACTCCTGTGTCAAATCATCGGATGAAATAGCATTGTCTATAGTAATTGATATTCCTGAAAGTTCAAAATCTTTTTTTAGTTGTGCAATTAAATCTTGAAACAACCCGTTTTGTGATACGATTAGCAGCAGTGATTTGCTGTTATTTGCAGTAGGAATCATCGGTTTCTTTTTTCTAAACTCAAGACCAATTCTTTTAAGACCAATTTTGGTTTGGCTTTTATATCTAATGCGTCTAATAGGGCTAAGGCTGTGTCAGAATACATTTTTATTTGAGTTTTAATATGTTGATCTACTCGATATTTTTTATAAAAGCTTTTGACTTTTTCAATCTTTTCGGAATTATTTTCTGAAATTTTACTCGTGATACTTTGTAGGAAAGCGCGGTCTGTTTGCGTAGCACTTTCCATGGTTTTTAAATACAACCACGTTTTTTTGTTTTCTAAAATATCTCCACCAATTTGTTTGCCAAAGGTGTTGACATCACCAAAACTGTCTAAATAATCATCTTGTAGTTGAAATGCCATTCCCAAAGCAATGCCAAATTCATATATTTTTTGCTGTTCCAATTTTGATGCATTTGCAATAATAGCTCCCATTTGTAGAGTGGCCGCAATCAATACGGAAGTCTTGTATTCAATCATTTTTAGATAAGCACTCAAACTGACATCATTTTGTGTTTCAAAATCCATATCATATTGTTGCCCTTCACATACTTCCATCGCAGTTGTACTAAATATTTTGACAAGTTGTTTGAATACTTTGGGCTTGTAGTTTTCCAGATATTGGTACGCGTTAATCAGCATCACATCTCCGGATAAGATACCTGTATTGACATCCCATCTCTCGTGTACAGTGGTTTGTCCTCTTCGTATAAGTGCGCGATCCATTATGTCATCGTGAACTAAAGTGAAATTGTGAAAAACTTCAATTGCCAAAGCTACATCCAGAGCATTTTTAGGCTTTTCGCCAAAGGCATCTGCACTGATAAGTGCCAAGATAGGACGCAATCTTTTCCCTCCTATTTGTAAGATGTACGCCACAGGTTTGTACAAATTTTTCGGTTCTTTTACGGATATTTTTTTTTGTAAAAAATCTAAAAACAGTTTTTTATAGTCGTTTGTGTTCACGGGTGATAATTTTTGTAAAAATACACATTATATGGAAACCTGAATTCGGCGAAAGAAAAACTAAAGGCTAAAAAACTTTGGAAACTATTTTGGTTTATTGAGTTTCCTTTAGTATTTTTGCCCCCATTTATGAGGGAAAAAATTTTACATACCGCAAGTGAGCTTTTTTTGAATTTAGGTTTTAAAAGTGTGACCATGGATGATATTGCTGAGAAAATGGCAATATCTAAAAAAACGATTTATGAGTATTACAAAAACAAAACAGCTTTAGTACGTGCAACTACAGATTTTGTATTTACTCAAATTACCGAAAGAATAGATAATATCTGTTGTGAGGAGTGTGCGATTTCTCCGATAGGTACACTTTTTCGCATCAATGATTTTATGATGAAGCATCTGAAGGAGGACAATGCACCCACTTATCAATTAAAAAAATATTATCCTCAAATTTTTGAGGATTTGACAGAAAGAAGATTTAGCGTTATAACCGATGGAATAACCAAAAATTTGAAACGTGGCATCGAAGCGGGTTTTTATCGTTCGGATATAGACGTTCCCGTTATCGCAAGGTTATATTATATCAACATAATGGGAATAAAAAGTTCGGATATATTTATGATAAAATCATTTAAAATATCTCAATTGGTAAAGACCTATTTATTATATCATATTCGTGCAATAGCCACACCAAAAGGATTAAAAGAACTAGAAAAAATTTTAAAAAATGAATTATAAACTACTACTACTTTTATTTTTCCCATTTCTCTTATGGGGACAGCATACGAAAGAATATAGTTTACAAGAAGCAATTGACTACGCGACAACTCATAGTTATGCAATTCTAAACACGGATGACGATATCGCTATCGCAAAGAAAAAAGTTTGGGAAACAACCACCATGGGTTTACCGCATTTAAATGCTAAAGTAGACTACCAAAATTTTATTAAAAAGCCCATTTCTTTAATTCCAGCCGAATTTTTCGGAGGAGAACCCGGAGAATTTGCAGAAATATCTTTTGGGACCAAACAGAATATTAATACATCAGCTACTTTGACACAATTACTTTTTAACGGATCGTATTTGGTGGGTTTGCAATCTTCAAAAGTATATTTACAGATAAGTGAAAGCATCAAAGAAAAAACACTAATAGCTGTAAAAGAAGGGGTCACAAATGCCTATGCAGGAGTTTTGATGATTGACGAAGGTATTGCAATTCTTAAAAAGAATAAAAAGATTATTGAGAAAAATTTGATTGATACGCGTGAGATTTTTAAAAATGGGTTTGCTGAAGAACAAGATGTCGAACAGTTACAACTTACAGCTTATCAAATCGATAACGAACTTAAGAATATGTTGCGCCTTAAGGATTCAAATTTAAAAATGCTTAAGTACGCAATGGGTATCGCAATAGAGGATGAAATATATCTCACACAAACATTAGATGACTTAGCATTTGACACTTTGAAAATGGATTTAGTTTCTGAAAAATTTGCGTACGAAAACCATATTGATTACAAAATAGCTGAAAACAATTCACGAGCGAATGAGTTGTTTGTCAAATTAGAGCAAAGTAAAGCATTGCCTTCCTTAAACGCATTTTTAAATTATGGAATAACAGCTAATAATGAGGAATTTAAGTTTTTTAAGAAGGAACAAAAATGGTTTGATAGTTCTTTGTTTGGCGTACAATTAGATGTTCCGGTTTTTAGTAGTTTGAAAAGGAGTTCAAGAATTCAACAAGCTAAAATTGGTTTAGAAAAAGCAGTGAGAAATTTAGATGAAACAAGCCAAAAATTAAAATTGCACTATCAAACTTCCTTGCTGGGTTTTCAAAATGCATTAGAAACCTACCATACTACTAAAGAAGCTTTAGCGTTGGCTGAACGCATAGAAAAGAAAGAAAATATTAAGTTTTTTGAAGGTGTTTCCAGTAGTTTTCAACTGAGTAATGCTCAAAATCAACTCTACAGTCAACAACAACAGTATTTACAAGCTATTTTTGATTTAATCAGCAAGAAAGTAGCTTTGGAAATGGTTTTGAACAGATAACTAAAACAACCTTAATTGGTAAAAAATGATACTCAATTTGAACGTATCAAAAGTAAAGACAAAATTATAAAACATGAAACAATCAATCCTAATAATATCGATACTCTTGACGCTTTTCTCTTGTCAAAATCAGAAAAATACTTCTAAGAATGATTTGGCAAAATTACAAGCAGATAAATCAAAAATCCAACAACAGGTCGATAGTCTTAACAGGCATTTAAAACAAATTGAGAAGGCGATTCATCAACTCGACACTTTGAAGCAAACACAAAAAGTAACTGTTTTTACGGTAAAAGACACTCTTTTTAATCACTATATCGCATTGCATGGAGTCGTGTCATCGGATAAAAATGTGGTTTTACGACCCGAGATGGGAGGGACCATCCAACGCATTTATGTAAAAGAAGGTCAAAGCGTTCGCAGAGGTCAAACGCTGGTAAAATTGGATGCGAGTAGCTTGACTGATAAGGTAGCCGAATTGAAAACACAATTGAGTTTAGCCAAAACTACTTTTGAACGACAAGAGCGCTTATGGAGTCAAAAAATCGGTTCCGAAATGCAGTATCTCAACGCTAAAACACAAAAAGAAATCTTAGAAAGTTCTTTAAAGTCGCTTTATACCCAAATAGGAAAAACGAAGATTAAAGCTCCTTTTAGTGGCGTTATTGAAGCTATTATTTCTAAGGTTGGAGAACTTATAGGACCACAATCATCAGTTATTCGTCTTATAAACCTCACCTCCGTTTATGTTGAAGCCGATGTGCCCGAAACCTATTTGACTGCATTGAAAAAAGGAACACCTGTTTTGATTGATTTTACTTCGATCGACAAACAGGTTTCTTCAAAAATTAGTAAAATAGGAAACTATATAAATTCGGATAATAGAAGTTTTAAAATAAGAATTCCACTGACTAACAAAGATCAAAGTATAAAACCAAATCTTTTAGCAGATCTAAGAATCAATGATTATAGTGCTGTGGGGATTGTCTTGCCTTTAAATTTAATACAAATGAATCAAAAAGGAGAAAGCTTTGTGTATTCCATCACAAGAGATAGTGTAGAAATCAAAGTTGTCAAAAGAGTTTTAGAACTTGGAAAAGAATACGATCATCACGTGCTTATTAAAAATGGTTTAAAAGTTGACGAAGAGCTTGTGCGTAAAGGAGGAAAATTTGTAAAAGATGGAGATGTGGTTAAAATTTCTGTCACAAACAATAATTAAAGATTAAAGCAATAGTAATGAGTAAGAATATCCGTAAACAATTCCCTTTGTCAACATGGTCAATTAAGAATAGAATGACTGTTTTTGTCATAATTTTTATCATTATTATAGGTGGACTTATTTCGTATAGAGACATGCCGAGGGAAGCTTTTCCCGAAGTGGTTGTTCCGCAAATTTTTATCTCTACAGTTTACCCGGGAAATTCTGCGATTGATATAGAAAAGTTAATTTCCAAAACGCTGGAACAAGAGATCAATACAATTTCCGGAATCGATAAAATTACCTCAACTTCAACACAAGGTTTCTCCATGATTATGGCTAAATTTGATTTTAGTGTTACGCCTGAAGAGGCATTGCGAAAAGTCAAAGACAAGATAGATGTAGCGATGTCAGATCCTGATTTTCCAAAAGATTTGCCTGCTGATCCTACAGTACAGGAATTGAATATATCGGAATTTATGCCTATTATGAATATTAATTTATCCGGTGACTTTTCTGTAGAACAACTTAAAGAGTACGGGGAATATCTAGAGGAGCATATTGAAAATCTACCGGAAATTACGGGTGTGGACATACGAGGAGTACAAGATAAGGAAGTAGAAATTGCTATAGATTTATATAAAATGCAATCTTCAAAAATTAGTTTTTATGATATAGCAAGTGTCATTCAAAATGAAAATATGACGATTTCCGGAGGAGAATTACTCGAAAATTCAATACGGAGAAATGTACGAGTAATCGGCGAGTTTAAAACGCCAAAAGAAATAGGGGACATCATCATTAAGCAGGAGAATTTTAATATCGTTTACTTACGCGATATCGCTACCATAAACTTTAGAGAGGAAGACCGTTTGAGTTATGCACGCGAATATTCGCAACCTGTAGTAATGCTGGATGTCAAGAAAAAGAGCGGTAAAAATTTGATTGAAGCAGCGGTAAAAATTGATGCGATTATTCAAAAAGCCAGGATCTCTAAATTCCCAAATAACTTGGAGATTTCTGTCACAAATGATTTGTCCGGAATTACCAAAAAACAGGTAACTAATTTGGAAAACAGCATCATCATGGGTGTTATATTGGTAGTTTTAGTCCTTTTGTTTTTCTTAGGGGTACGCAATGCTTTGTTTGTAGGGATCGCCATCCCGTTATCAATGCTCATGTCCTTTATATTGTTGAATAGCATGGGAGTCACACTAAATATGATGGTGCTTTTCGGGCTTATATTGGCACTGGGAATGTTAGTTGATAATGGAATTGTAGTTGTGGAAAATATTTATCGACTTTATGATGAAGGCTATACTTTATTTGACGCGGCAAAATATGGGGTTGGCGAAGTTGCCACGCCGATTATTGCTTCTACAGCGACGACATTGGCTGCCTTTTTACCTTTGGCTTTTTGGCCGGGCATGATAGGTGAATTTATGAAGTATCTACCCATAACACTTATTATCGTTTTGGGTTCCTCTTTGTTTGTAGGATTGGTAGTTAACCCGATGCTGACCTCTGTTTATATGAAGTTAAAAGAGAAAGAACCGGATATCAAAAAATTGTTGATTTACAGTGGGGCTTTTGTAATTATTGGAATAATATTGATAAGTATTACGGGTAAATACAACAGATTGTTCAACGCTTTGGGGCTTGCATTAGTTCTTTTAGGAATTTTACGTTTAGTCAATACATTTGCTTTTTCACCTGCGACAAAATGGTTTCAAGAAAAAGCGATTCCTTGGCAGGAAAAATTATATGAAAGGACCTTAAGTTTTGTCTTAAAAAAGTGGCATCCTTATGCTGTTTTTATAGGAACTGTTTTGTTATTGGTCTTCTCCATAGCATTGATGATTTTTAATCCTCCCAAAACCTTGTTTTTCCCTGAAACACCGCCAAAACAGGTTTTTATTTTTATAGAATATCCGATAGGAACAGATATTGAAGTTACCAATACATTCACTGTTGAAATGGAAAAGGATATTGAAAAATACTTGACCAAATATGAAAAAAATGGTAAAAACTTTTTAGTTACATCAGTCATTGGACAAGTAGGTGAAGGAACCGCGGATCCGGCTCAGGATATTGGAGGTGGACAAACACCTCATAAAGCGCGAATAACCATTGATTTTGTCGATTTTGAGTATCGTCGTGGTGTTGAAACAGAAGATGTACTCAGTGATATACGAAATTTGGTCAAAAAATATCCCGGAGTAAAAGTATCTGTGGATCGTCCTAAAGAAGGGCCACCGTCAGGAGCACCGATAAATATTGAAATTACCGGTGAAGATTACGATTTGATTATAAAAGAAGCAGTGCGAATTAAAAATTATATAGAAGCTTCTAATGTGGCGGGTTATGAAAAACTTAAATTGGATGTAGAACGTGGTAAGCCGGAGCTCGAAGTAATTGTAGATCGACAAAAAGCACGGCGTTTAAATATATCTACCGGACAGATTGGGGATGCTTTAAGAACATCTATTTATGGAAAGGAAATTTCAACTTTTAAGGATGGTGAAGATGATTATCCCATCAACATGCGTTTAAGTGAAAAATATCGTTACAATAAAGACGCTTTGATGAATCAATTAATAACCTTCAGAAATCAATCTAACGGAAAAATTGTACAAGTTCCAATTGCGGCTGTGGCATCTGTTAGAAATACGACCACTTTTAGTGCTGTTAAACGCAAGAACCTTAAAAGATTGATTTCGATTACTTCTAATATTTTAAACGATTATAATCCTACCGAAGTAAATGAAAATCTTAAAAAGCTATTAAAAACGTATTCCCTGCCCGATGGTATAAATATTACATTTACAGGCGAACAAGAGGAGCAAGCCAAACAGATGGCATTTTTGTCTAAAGCTTTGTTGATTGCTTTAGCATTGATCTTTCTAATAATTGTTGCGCAGTTTAATTCCACAAGTACACCCGTTATTATTTCTATTTCGGTTTTGTTGAGTTTGATAGGTGTATTATTAGGCTTGGTTATTTTTAAGATGGAATTTGTAGTGTTAATGACTATGATTGGAATAATTTCCCTGGCGGGAATTGTGGTAAACAATGCGATTGTATTGTTGGATTACACCAATTTGGTTTTAAAAAGAAAGCTGTTAGAAAACGGTTTTGACGAACACGAAAAAATCGGGAATCAACAAATTCTTTACGATAGTATTGTAGAAGGGGGGAAAACACGTTTACGACCCGTGTTATTAACAGCGATTACGACTATTTTAGGATTATTGCCATTGGCTTTGGGGATTAATTTTAATTTTGCAACCTTATTTACAGAATTTAATCCGCAATTTTATACAGGAGGTGATAATAC
>JAOZTK010000096.1 GCA_029942185.1 Flavobacteriaceae bacterium | reverse complement strand
GTTTTAAACATATTCGTTTACAATAATTTATTTATATATTTGTATAGTAGCTTTAAATAAAAGGAAAATGGATAATAAAAGAAAATGTTTAGAATGTGGGGAATCTTTATTGGGGCGAAGTGATCAAAAATTTTGTAGTGATTATTGTAGAAACACTCACAACAACAGAATCGATGTTGCAAGCAAAAATCTAATAAAAAACACAAATAACAGATTGCGAAAAAACTATAAAGTTCTTACAGAGCTCAATAAAGATGGGAAAACAAAAGTGACTCGATTGCGCATGTATGATCGTAATTTTGATTTTAACGTGTTTACATCAACCTATACAACCAAAGCCGGGAAAATTTATTATTATGTGTACGACCAAGGGTATTTAGAACTAGAAAATGATTATTTTCTTTTAATTAGAAAGAATTTGGATTAAACAAAAAATGTTTTTTAACTAATTTTTGTTGTCGATGTTCAATTATTAATTTCTTCTTAGAGCTAATTTGCTATCTGTAGATTTAGAACATAATGTATAGTTCCCCTTCTTGCTATTATCGTTATTTTGTATATAAAATTAGGCCTATATGCTTTTAAAAAATCAAAAACAGATCCCCCTAAGCTTGTTAGTATTGGCTGCAGGAATGGGAAGTCGCTACGGAAGCCTTAAACAGCTGGAAATTATGGGTCCTTCCGGTGAAACTATTATGGATTATTCAATCTATGATGCTATAAATGCGGGTTTTACTAGAATCGTTTTTGTGATACAAAAGTCGTTTGAAAAAGAGTTTCAAGAAAAAATCTTTATCAAATATCAAAACATCGTTAAAGTGGACTGTGTTTTCCAAGAAATAGATGTGTTTCCAGATTACCAAAAGCCTTCCGCATTAAGAAAAAAACCCTGGGGTACTGCTCATGCTGTATTGATGGCAAAGGAGATTATCCATGAACCTTTTACGGTAATTAATGCCGATGATTTTTATGGTGCCAACTCCTATAAAATTATGGCTGAATATCTGAGTAAACTTACGGATAAAACCCAAAACACCTACGTATTATTAACTTATAAATTAAAAAACACCTTATCAAAAAACGGTTCTGTTTCACGTGGGATTTGTCAAATTGATCAAAAAAGTTTTTTAACAAGCATTGTAGAACACACCAAGATTGGAGTTGAAAAAAATCAAATTTATAGCTCACATGCTACTAATGCCAAAGAAATACTAAGTGATGAACTGCCTACTTCTATGAATTTTATAGGTTTTACACCTTCTGTTTTTGAATGGATTGAACACTTTTTCAAAATTTTTCTAGAAAAAAACACAGAGGATTTAGATGCGGAATTCTTTTTACCCTTTTTAGTGTCTGAAATAATCAATAAAAAAAAAGGAAAAGTCAAGGTATTATCTAGTAATGAAAAATGGTATGGTGTAACCTACTTTAAAGATAAGGAATGGGTTAAAAAAAATATTCGTTTTAAAATTAATAGAGGAGAATATCCTAAAAAACTTTTTGTGGATGGACAATAAAGAACTCGAATTTATTACTAAAAATTTTTTAGGAAATAAAACTTTACAATATTCCAAAATGCTTCAAGGAGGTATTATCAACCAAACATATCTTGTTGCTTTGCGTAATACAAACACTAGCAAATATATCTTACAAAAAATAAACACAAATGTTCTTAGAAATCCCCAAATAGTGATGTCAAATAGTTCACGTATAAGTGAACATATTGAAAAAAAAATAAATAGTAATAAAGAATTATTTTATAAAAATTTCAAGATATACCCCTGTGAGAAAGGAGATTTTTATTATATTTATTCAGATAATAGTTATTGGCGTCTTATCGATTACATCGATGCAAAAACAGTTGACAGTAAAAATGTTAACACTAGAATAGTTAGAGAAGCCGGAATAATTTTGGGTCGTTTTCACACTCTTTTGTCAGACATTTCCATTTCAAAAATTCAGGAGAGTATTCCTAATTTCCACGATACAGATTTGTATTACGACCGGTTGCTTATTTGTGCAAAAAAGAAGCCCGAAAGATTACACAAAACTATTGAGCTATTTAATAAAATAAAAGAATACCGTTATTTGGTTGATGTGTTTTTAAATCTTAAAGAAAAGAAATTGTTACCTATCAGAATAGTACACAATGATCCGAAATTAGACAATATTTTATTTGATTCAGAAGGGAAGGCTTGTACGATAATTGATTTAGATACTTGTATGCCCGGCTATTTAACATTTGATTTTGGAGATGCAATTCGTTCTATTACAAATACTGCTTCTGAAAATGAAAAGGATTTAGAAAAAGTTCATTTCGATTTAGAAAGATTTAAAGTTTTTTGTAAAGCATATATTCATAAAGTGAAATCCTTTATAAAGCCGATAGAAAGGAAATATTTAGCTTTTTTCACCTTGCTTGTTACTTATGAGCAACTAATAAGGTTTTATAAAGATTATGTTCAAAATGATATTTATTACAAAATAGATTATCCAAGTCACAATTTACAAAGAGCAAAAGTGCAACTCAAATTATTAGAAGAAATGCTAATGGGTTATGAAAAGATGAAGTTGGCTTGTAAAGCTTTTAATACACAATAGGCAGGTTCACATCAAACAATAGATGTACGACTGATTAAAAGAAACAGAACACGAAAGTGTTTAACGCTTGTTGGCTTTTCTAATATAGTTTTCCAGCGCCATAGTCATAGAAGGAACTCTAGGGGTAGGTACAGTAATATCACAATTCAGTCCTGCTTTTTCTGCAGCTATTTTTGTCGTTTTGCCATAGACTGCTATTCGCGTTTCGTTTTGTTTGAAGTCCGGAAAGTTTTTATATAGTGATTCAATACCGGAAGGGCTGAAAAACACTAAGACATCATAAAAGACAGTTTTTAAATCTGACAAATCACTCACGACAGTTTTGTATAGGATTACACGACTCCACTTAATTTTTAGCTCGTTAAGTTTTGCGGGAATTGTGGGTTTTAATTTGTCAGAAGTAAGTAGTAAAAAATTTTCATTTTTGTGCTTTTTAATTACTTTAGACAGATCAGCTATTGTTCGTGTACCCACATAAATTTTACGTTTTCTATAGACAATATAACGTTGTAAATAAAAAGCGACAGCTTCTGATAAACAGAAATATTTCATATCAATCGGTACATCAAACCGCATTTCTTCAGCGATTCTAAAATAATGATCCACCGCATTTCTACTTGTTAGAATAACAGCTGTAAAATCGTTAAAATCAATTTTTTGATGTCGTACTTCTCGCGGTGTAACTCCCTCTACATGAATAAAAGGCCTAAAATCAATTCCGAGCTTTAATTTGTCTTTTAACTCAAAATAAGGAGAATTCTCAGCAGTGGGAACAGGTTGTGAAACAAGAATAGTTTTTACTTTCATCTTTTAAAAATTTTTGCTCGAAAAAAAATTGTAAAATTTTTATTGCACATTGAGTAATTTTATAAAACCATTACTTGAATCTGTCGAAGAAAATCACTGTTTGGATTGGAACATTTCTCTTATTACAAACCTATTTTAATCGCTATAAGTAATGGTGCTATTTCGAGGGCGCAAAGGTACAAAATAAAATAAAACAAATGTGAGCTTATTTGTCTTTTATAAATGATTGTAAAACGAATATATCGAATCAATAGTAAAATAGCATAAAAAACCATTGTCATATAAATAAAAAAAGTTTGGAAATTCGAAAGATAAATCGTAAAAATTAAAAAGATTAATAAATAAAGTGAATCGCTAAAGAAGTAACTCATTTTCATATAAGCGACTTTGTGTTGTGTTTTCACACTTTCAAATAAGTAAGCAATTAGTAGGCCCAATACATATCTGAAACTCCAATAAATTAAAACAATACTTAAAATATTTAAATACAGATTTTCTGCAATTATTATTCTATCCGGATAAAAATGTTGTATTAGCAAGTAGATAAAAAGACTTAAAACTAAATTGCTAATCACAAATAAAAGAAAGTTAAAAACACACCATATTTGTTGTGGATAATTAATTCGATACGAGTCATCAAATGCTAAAAAAAAGAGTTGTTGTAAGCGTTTTTGATTTATAAAACTCAACAATGCAAGTAAAAAGAAAACTCCTAAAAGCAATAGGCTTATCCAGTCTTTATCGATGATGATGCGTTCTAAAGTTTCCATTTTATATACGTAACAAAAGTAAAGAAAAAAATTACAGAATAGATTGAAAATTAATTCTGTTTTTCAGCATCTAAAACCAAATGCATTCGTCTTGTCAATTCTCGCGTTTTTTAAAAACAGTTTTCTATTCATAATATCCTTACTAATTATATCTTTGCATTGTATTTGTCTAAACTAATACTGTATTATGAAGTTTTTTTTAACATTTTTAATTTTATTTTTTCTTCTGCTAAGTTCTTGTCAGACACCAAACAAAACAGATTTTGTTTCGATAGATTTGCAAGATACCATTCAGAAAATTGATAAAAAAAATATTGTTAGTGCCGGTGTCAGTTTGCGTTCTAACACCAAAAAAGAAGTTAAAAATTGGAAAGAATACAATTTAGTCGATGCAATGTTGACTAGATATTACGCCATTTCAAATGAGGAGGCTTTGAGCAATGCCAAAGAGCTGAGTAGTTTAGTGACGCACTTAAAAGACAGTATTCGTGATGAAAAGCTAAACACACCACCTGTAAAGGCGCGAATAAATATTTTACACAATGAATGTATGCGCCTTGACGATATGGTAGCTATTTCGGCAATTTCCCCACAAGAGGTAACCATAGAAGTAGATAAAATACTCAAAGCATTTTCAGCTTTTAACGCGAAGTTAAATTCGATATATGCTGTAAATGAATTAGAAAATGAACTTGAATTAGATCCGGATTTTATAAAAATCTTTAAAGAAACACCTGATAAGACCCTTTTAGATACCGATAAACACAAATAAAAACGGAAACTAGGATTGTTTTTTAGTATTTACCATAATTATCTTTACCTTTGCCCTTTACTAAATTTAATTAACCTTTAAAAATTTAAAAAATGAAAAAATTATTAGCATTTTTAATGCTTCTTTTATTTCTACTTTTACTTTGGTTTTCGTGGGGATGGTACAAAAAAACTGTTGCCTGTTGTCCGGATACCGTTGTAGAAGCAGCGTATGGTCCTTTGCATTTTGATTGTAATTCAGATGTACCTATTACAAGTGAAGCATGGGCAGAAAAGAAAGCAGAAATATTAGCTGCAAAAGCAGAAGGAAAAAAATTACAAGTCGTTGGTCCATCTTATAAAGGTGAAGACAAAGGATTGGCTCTTGATAGAGCTAAAAAAGTTGCCAAATTATTCCAGCCACCTCTGACAGATGATGAAATAGCTTTTGGGACAAAACCAGCTGACACTGATTGCGACAATGCAAAAAAAGATCCTTTAGGAAAAACAATTTTTAAATGGGTAACGCGTAACAAAGACGTAGTAGAGTTCCACGATCATACATTGATCCATTATGAATATGATTCAACTAAAGAAGATAACCAAGGTAATAGTAACATTGAAAATTACTTTAACAGATTAGCGGAATCTCTTAAAAGCACCGGAAAAACGGTTACTTTAACAGGACATACCGACTCTGATGGTGAAGCCGCTTATAATATGGACTTAGGATTAAAACGTGCTGAAGAGTTTAAAACTCATCTAATTGATAGAGGAGTTCCTACTGATAAAATTATTGTAGCATCAAAAGGAGAGTCTATGCCTATAGCTACAAATGGTACCCCAGAAGGTAAAAGACAAAATAGACGAGTAGAAATAAGAATTAACAATTAAAAAATTATAAATTATGTTAAAATTACAAATAGCAATAAATACAACAGCATGTGACGGATCAGATGTTTTCTGGCCGTGGTTATTATGGCTTTTAGGGGCTTTTTTATTAGGTCTACTATTAGGATGGCTATTAAAACAACTTTTTGGTGATAAGGGAGGAGACACTTATGTGGCAGGAGACTCAGTAAAAGATGATTTAACTAAAGTTGAAGGAATTGGTCCAAAAATTCAACATCTAATGAATGATGCCGGAATTTGGAGTTTCCACCAACTTTCCTATACAAGGATTGATAAGTTACAACAAGTATTGGATGATGCAGGTTCGGCATATACAGTTCATAACCCTAGAACTTGGTCTGCACAAGCAAGATTAGCTGATGAAAAGCATTGGGAAGAATTGAAAATTTGGCAAGACTTCTTAAAAGGAGGCTTATAAATTCTTATAACAACCGAATTTAATTTTCAAAACCCATCCTAATATTTGTTAGGGTGGGTTTTTTATTTAAATTCCTATTATATCATAACTTTCCCTCATTAATCTATGTTTATTGACTGAGTCCAATTTCTTTTCGATTACAAAATAACAATTAGTTTTTTTTAAAATGATTTTAACAGATACCCACACACATTTATACAGTGAAAGTTTTGATGAAGATTTAGACAGTGTAATTAAGCGCGCTATACACGCGGGTGTTACACGCTTTTTTATTCCTGCAATTGATGCTTCTTATACGCAACGTATGTTAATTTTAGAAGCGCAATATTCGGAAAATGTATTTCTTATGACCGGTCTACATCCTACCTCGGTTAAAGAAAACTATAAGGGAGAATTAAAACATGTATCTGAGCAATTGCAGCAACGCAAGTTTATCGCTATAGGTGAAATAGGAATTGATTTATATTGGGATCAATCACATTTAAAAGAGCAACAAGACGCCTTCCAAACACAGATTCAATGGGCAAAAAAATATAATTTACCTATTGCGATCCATTGTCGTGATGCATTTGAAGAAATCTTTGAAATATTGGAACAGGAAAAAGGAGCTGATTTATTTGGAGTATTTCATTGTTTTACAGGGACTTTTGAACAAGCACAACGAGCCATAAGTTTTAATATGAAATTAGGAATAGGAGGTGTGGTCACTTTTAAAAATGGAAAGATTGATCAATTTTTACACAGAATACCTCTTGAGAATATTGTTCTAGAAACAGACGCACCCTATTTAGCACCGACTCCTTATAGAGGAAAACGCAATGAGAGTAGTTATTTAAACCTTATTGCTCAAAAATTGGTCGACATTTATCAAATTGACATAGAAACTATTGCAGAAATCACCACACAAAACTCCATAGATTTATTTGGGATTTGAAAAGCAGAGAGTAATTCTATTTAAAACTGTATGTAAATCCGTTAGTAAGTTCGTACTCTCGATTGGGAATTCCCAATACAGGGGAAGCATCATAGGTAAAGTTAAAAGAAGTTTTGAAAGATAAGTTTTTATAGATTTTAAAATTAAATGCACTTTGGTGAGAGACTCTATAATCAGAAAATTTCTTTAGGATTGGTTGATAATATGTTGTGCTTATTATGGATATATTCTCATTTAAATAAAAACTAAAACTCAAATAAGTGCTATTGCGCCAATCTTGATGCCTAGCAGCAGGGATTTCTAATGTTTTTTCATTTTCATACATGATTAGACTTCCTAAATATACTTTAAATTTGTCTGACTGACTACATTTATAACGAAAGCCTGTACCTGCTAATCTCCGGTAATCAATTTTAGAAATAGCATTGTATTGGTTTTGTAAAAAAAGTTCCCATGCCAATCGTTTATGAAAACGATAATTATAACGTAGGTGTTGTACTCCTTTATTGACAAAATCTGATCCATCTGCTCTTTCAAAACTAATGTCGTTCATTAGCAACAACAGGTGTTTTACGTGTTTGTATTGAACATGTGTTTTGGTTTTAATTCTAAATATTTCTTTTGTGTTTTTGATAAAACTCACGTGTAAACCGGCAGAGCCGGACCATCCGATAGTGTCTGTCACCATACGTAACGATTCTGTATTGATAATTTGTGCATGGCTATTTAGAGTGATTGTAAA
>JAOZTK010000095.1 GCA_029942185.1 Flavobacteriaceae bacterium | reverse complement strand
CTGCCTACTTGCTGATTTAGCTACCGATAGGTAAGCCAGATTTATCTGCCGATAGTTAAGCAGATTTATCTGCCGATAGGCAGACAGGTTCAACTTACAAACTTGTAATACTATTTCTTATTAGAGTTCGTTATTAAGAACATCTGAGTGAGCTTTAATTATTTTTTTGTATTTATTTGATTATTAAAGATATATTCTTAATTTCGCTGTCTTAAGTTTACAAGTATATTTTACGAATTACAATGAATTATAGATTATTACCCCTTGTGTTTTTTGTTTTTATCTCTTTTAAAACAAATTCTTTACCTTTTCCTAAAACTGTTACATCAGTTCTAGAAAGCACCATCCATACTCCTACTCCCAAAACTGAGTCTGACGTTATTTATAACAATTTAAAAACAAACACCTATAAGCTCCCCAATCAAGATAGCTTTACAAAAGCCCTAGAAGGTTATTATCAATGGAAGGAAAAAGGCCAAATTCAAAAAGATATCTTGACACTCATTGATTTTAGTTTGTCTTCCGCCGAAAAACGCTTGTGGATTATCGATTTAAAAAATAACACAATCTTATTACAGTCTTTTGTTGCACATGGTAAAAATTCAGGACACGAATATGCTTCTAAATTTTCAAACAAACCTAAATCGCATCAAAGTAGTTTAGGCTTTTATACAACAGGAGAGACCTATTATGGAAAACATGGCTATTCTATGCGTTTGGATGGTTTAGAAAAAGGCATTAATGACAATGCTAGAAAAAGAGCTATCGTAATCCATAGTGCTTCTTATGTCTCAAAAGATTTTATAAAGAAATATAGCAGATTAGGAAGGAGCCTCGGGTGTCCTGCTTTGCCTAAAGATGAGTCTAAAGAAATTATCGACTTAATTAAAGATAAATCTTGTTTGTTTATTTATCATCCTTCACCAAGCTAAATCACACAAATTTTAGTCATTCAATTTTTGATACAATCTTCCATCTAAATTATAGAGATCGTCTCTAAAAAACAGACTTCCTTTTTCGCTCCACGCTGTCCAATATAAGATATGAATATAGATGTCTTTATCAAAACTTACTATTTTTGTTTTTCCTTCTTTAACGATTTGATTAATCCTTTTTAAATTCCATTTTATGGAATCGTCCAAAAGATGTTCTGTCAATCTTAAAGGATCTTGAACACGAATACATCCGGAACTTAAAGCACGAAAGTTTTTTTCAAAAGATCTTTTAGCGTTCGTATCGTGCATATAAATTGTGAATCTATTTTGAAACATAAATTTCACCAATCCAAGTGCGTTGTGAGCCCCTAAACGCTGCACGTAATTGTAATTTTTTGCTTCTTCAATATTCCAAGAAAGTGTATCCACCACCTGATTGTTAGCATTGTAAGCGATAATATTTTTTTTGGCAAGATAATTTCTGTCTTTTATAATTGCCGGAATAACATCTTCTTCTATAATAGTAGGCGGTACTGTCCAAGTAGGATTTAAAACCATATAGGATAATTTGGAAGATAAAACAGGGGTTCTTCTTTTAAATCTTCCTACAATAATCTTACAAGTTTTAGTAGTGTCTGAATTTTTCACTACGTACAATCTGTAATCGGGAATGTTAATAATCAAATATTCATGCTCCAGCCGTCTGGGATACCAGCGCCAACGTTCCAGATTTACAATAATCTGTTCTTTTCTTCTTTTTTTAGAAAAGTTAAGTGCCTTAACCGTACTGCCACCAATAACACCATCGGGAGCCAATCCGTGTCGTTTTTGAAATCTTTTAACTGCCAATTCCGTTTCCTTGTCAAAAATCGGCGTAAGGCTATCCATGACTCTTAAATCTTTCCAATAGATTAGTTTTCTTTTAATAGCCGGCAGCACAATATTTGAATCATTCAATACAATCTTTTTATTAATTGTAATCTTTTGAAAATCCTCTTCCGGGAATGCATTAATAATATTGAGTGCTTCCTTTAAACGTTTATAGACAATATGATTCGGTCTAACTGATTTTACAGCACTGTCAAAAGAATCTTTTTTTTGAAAATTTAATACTAATTCTTGAAGATTTATCGTGTTTTCCTTTAAATCCCAGTTGCGATAGAGGTCTTTTGGATTGAGTTTTCCCTTCGAAACTTTTTGCACATATCTACTTAAATTTTTAGTCAGCAAAAGGTCATAGGTCAAGAGCTGGGTATCTGATAAACTATCAATCTTTTTCTCAAAATCATATATCTTTTTAAGATCAAAATCTTTTGTAAACAAACCTTCTCCTGCTACATTATTTAAAAGTGGCAATAATTTTTTTCGAATAGCATCATCCTCCCAAAAAGTTGTTTTGTTATTTGCCTTGTAAAAAACTACTACCAACGTATCCTTGATTTGAGCTAATTTAAAGGAATCAATCGCAACACTACTCCTTTTTGACACAGTGTTGACTTCAAAAATTGGAGCGCTTATCTTTTTGCTTCTTTCTTTACAAGAAAATAGCATCAGCACAACTAAAACCAGGTAGATTTTTTTCATTTGTTTTCTTACAATTTTCAAAGTAAATGTACACTTTTATTACTATTTATCCAAATAGTTTTTACAGCGGAAAGAAATGACTGCAATTATTCAGAATAACTTAATTTAAAAAGTATAAAAAAATAGATATTACAAATTTTCGGTATATATCGTTTGTGTGGGAAATGCAAATTCTAAACCTTCCGCATTAAACTTCTCCAAAATAAGTTGGTTGATCGAATTAGGAGCTTTATACCAATTGCCCTCCTTATTCTTGATATAATAAATGAAACGTATATTCAGTGAAAAATCTCCAAAAGATTCAAAATAAGCGATACATTCGGCAGCAGTATAATCACTTTCTTTATCTATTTGTTGCAAAATTTTTATTCCTTTTTGGATTTCGTCTGCAGTAGTAGTATAGGTTAAGCCTAATGAAATACTCATTTTTCGTGTAGGTTCAGATGTTATGTTTTCTATATAAGAATCCGTAAACTTTTTATTGGGTATCGTCACGATTCTACCGGCAAGAGTTTTCAGCTTTGTACTTCTCAAACCAATTTCTGTAATAATACCATCAAAATCATCAATTTGTATTCGGTCTTTTATCTTAAAAGGTTTGTCTGCAAAAACAGTTACTCCACCAAACAGATTGGCAACAGAATCTTTTGCTGCCAATGCAAAAGCCAAACCACCTATACCAAGACCGGCAATCAATGCACCGACATCATAACCCGCATTATTTAAACCTATAACGACGGCAAGAATCCATATAGCAACTTTAAAACTCTTTCTTACAATATATAATATATGATCATCTAAATCTCCTCGTGTTTTTTTAACAATGGGTCTAAGATATTGAACGATCAAAGCATCAACAAGTCTTACAATTAACCAAAAAACGACAAATGTAATCGCAAAATAGAAAGTCTTGTTCAAAAAATTTTCAAGTCCTTCCGTCAAATTAAGATAATTAGGACCAAACCAAAACCCTGCCAATACAATAGCAGTTACAATTGGCTCTTCAATATTGTCAACAATTAAATAATCTAAATTTGTTTTTGTTTTCTTAGTGAATTTTTTTATAATATTTCCGAAAATCCAATATATCACTTTAGCAAATACAATTGAGAATAATATTATCAGCAAAGAAATACCCCATTCCTGAATCGTATTTCCATAAAAAGTTTTATTTAAAAAATCATTCATAAGTGACTATTTTATACGGAACAAAAATATAAAAAAAGTAGAAGAGTCAAAAATATAAGAACTATTTAAATGAAGTAAAGCCACACTATTGGATAAGCCTTGATTATAAACCTGAGTTATAAAGGACTTAGAACCTGACATCAAATTATAGTTTAGAAATTTCTGTACATGTAGCTACTTTCCCTTCGCATTTCCTTCTTCCCTTCTTTGGTAGACAACTTTCTCCTTGTTTTTTTAGATTATTATACAATAGCTACTCGAAAAATAAAGAGAGTAAAGTATGATTCTGACCTGACAATTTGAATTTATAGATTTCTTCAAAAATCTATTTATTTATATTGAATTGTTTGTCCCATTTCCTTACCTTTGTGAGTATATACTTAACTTCTTTAGTATGCATTACATACCAAATGTTCTCTTTGCTATATTACTTATAGCAGGCTTTGTCTTTTTTATAAATAATTTCAAAAAAATAGTTAGAAACATCAAATTGGGGAGGCCTCTTAATCGCAGTGACCGCAAAGGAGAACGTTGGAAAAATATGGCGTGGGTTGCCGTCGGACAATCAAAAATGACACGTCGTCCTTTCCCGGCTATATTACACCTAATCGTCTATGCCGGGTTTATTATTATCAATTTAGAGTTTCTAGAAATAATAATCGATGGTTTATTGGGTACACACCGTGTTTTTTCTTTTGCCGGAGAATTGTATAATTTTTTGATTGGTTCCTTTGAAATTTTAGCAGTTTTGGTATTAATCTCTGTCGTAATTTTTTGGATTCGACGTATGATTATTCGTATCCCACGTTTTTGGAATAAAGAAATGACGCGTTGGCCTAAAAATGATGCTCTGAATATTTTGTATTTTGAAATGGTGCTGATGAGTTTATTCCTCATTATGAATGCCGCCGATTTTAATTTACAAAATCTAGGTGCTGAACACTATGTCAAAGCGGGATCTTATCCTATCAGTCAATATATCGCAACTTTACTACCTTCAAATACAGACACACTCATCTTGTTAGAAAGAGGAACTTGGTGGTTGCATGTTATCGGAATTTTTATCTTTTTAAATTATTTGTACTATTCCAAACACTTACATATTCTATCTGCTTTTCCCAATACATTTTTTGCGAATTTAGATGAGGTAGGTAAACTCAATAATTTGGAATCGGTTACAACTGAAGTAAAAATGATGATGGATCCAAGTATAGATCCTTTTGCAGCACCGGCGGAAGGCGAAGAAATGGAAATGCCGGATAAATTTGGTGCAAGTGATGTATTCGATTTAAATTGGGTACAACTTATGAATGCATACACTTGTACGGAGTGTGGACGTTGCACCTCGGTTTGTCCCGCAAATCAAACCGGAAAAGAATTATCGCCACGTGCCATCATGATGAAAACTCGTGACCGATTAGAAGAAATTGGGAAAAATATCGATAAAAATGGAGCATTCAAAGAGGACGGCAAACAGTTACTCAACGACTATATCAAACCTGAAGAACTTTGGGCATGTACCACTTGTAATGCTTGTGTTATAGAATGTCCCGTCCAAATAGATCCACTGTCTATCATTATTGATATGCGTAGATTCTTGGTAATGGAGCAATCAGCGGCACCTACTGAGCTCAATATGATGATGACCAATATTGAAAATAATGGTGCCCCTTGGCAGTACAATCAATTAGATAGGGCGAACTGGCGAAACGAAGATTAGTAAAGACGTTGCATTGCAACGTTTCAACTCAAAAGTAAAACTTTAAATCTTAAATCTGTCTGCCGTCAAGGCAGGCTTTAAACTTTTTAAATGAACGCACCAACAATGGCTGAACTAGCCACCGAAGGAAAAAAAGCTGATATCCTATTTTTTGTAGGATGTGCCGGAAGCTATGACGCTAGAGCCATAAAAATAACAAAGGCTTTTGTGAAAATATTAAACAAAGCAAAGGTGAATTTTGCCATTTTAGGTGCCGAAGAAACTTGTTCAGGTGACCCTGCAAAAAGAGCCGGTAATGAAATGCTTTTTCAAATGCAAGCACTGATGAATATCGAGATTTTTAACATGTATGAAGTTAAAAAAATTGTAACCGCCAGTCCACATGCCTACAATACGATAAAAAACGAATATCCTCAATTAGGAGGTAAATATGAAGTCCTACACCACACACAGTTTATCGATGAATTAATACAAGAAGGAAAGTTAGAAATTAGTGGCGAAAGTTTTAAAGGGAAACGAATTTCTTTTCACGATCCCTGTTATCTGGGAAGAGCAAATAATGAGTATAAAGCTCCTAGAAAAGTACTAAAACAACTCGATATTACATTAGTAGAAGCTGATAACAACCGAAGCAAAGCAACATGTTGTGGCGCTGGTGGTGCGCAGATGTTTAAGGATGCTGAAAAAGGTGATAGAGAAGTTTTTGAGAAACGAACAGAAGAAATGCTGGAAGTCAATCCACAGATTATTGCTACTGCTTGTGAATTTTGCAACACCATGCTTACAGATGGCGTAAAAATGCAAGACAAAGAATCAGAAATAGAAGTTTTAGATATTGCGGAAATAATAGCTAAAGATCTGTGATACAAATATAACCCATAGCAAAAGCACAAAGTCTATTGAACCTTAAAGTCTATATACAAGCCGCTCGTTTACGCACCCTTCCCCTATCCATTTCCGGAATCATTATTGGAAGTTTTTTAGCCTACTCTGACGGATTTTTCAATTGGAAAATAGTTGTCTTAGCCATATTAACTACCCTAGGCTTTCAAATTCTATCAAACTTTGCAAATGATTATGGCGATGGCGTTAAAGGAACCGACAACAGCGATAGAATTGGCCCAAAAAGGGCTTTACAAAGTGGTGCTATTACACCAAAGCATTTAAAGACCACCATACTAATTATAGCAATAATCACACTACTTATTGCACTCGCTTTAATTTTTGTGTCATTTGGCTTAGACAATCCTTTGTATACACTTCTTTTTTTCTTTTTAGGAATCGCAAGTATTGCAGCCGCCATTAAATACACCGTTGGAAACAAAGCTTACGGATACAGTGGACTTGGAGATTTATTTGTTTTGATTTTCTTTGGGTTTTTAAGTGTTGTTGGAAGCTATTTCCTATTTACAAAACACATACATTGGACAATCTTTCTACCCGCATTTTCTGTGGGATTGTTGAGTGTTGGCGTATTACATCTCAATAATATGCGTGACAGAGAATCAGATATAAAATCAAACAAAAACACGTTGGCAGTTAAATTGGGAGCGAAAAAATCAAAAAAATACTTTTATTATCTTATTGGTTTTTCATTTTTATTTGCAGTTTTTTATGTGAATTACCATTATAACAAACCTTGGCAATTTATATTTGTACTCGCTTATATTCCTATTTTAAAACAACTAATACGAGTCTTAAAAAACAAGAAACCTAAAAATTTAGACCCTGAACTAAAAATATTGGCATTAAGCACATTTCTTTTTGCAATTTTATTTGGTTTGGGACAAATATTGTAACTTTGGAAAGAAACAAGATACACAGAACACAGAACACAGAACACAGAACACAGAATAATTAACTATTAACTATTAACCTTTAATTTTATAAATTCTAAACTCTATTATGAAAATAACTTATCTCGGACACGCATCACTCAGCATTGAAGCTCATGGAAAAGTAATAATTGTTGACCCTTATATCTCCGGAAATGAATTAGCCAAAGACGTCAATATCGACAAATTAGAAGCTGATTATATTTTAATTACACATGCCCACGAAGATCATATTTTAGATGTAGAAGCAATTGCAAAACGTACGGGTGCCACGGTAATTTCTAATTTTGAAATCGTAAGCTATTTTGAAAAAAAAGGAATTGACGGCCATCCGATGAATATTGGTGGTACTTGGCAATTCGAATTTGGAAAAATACATATGGTCAACGCCTTACATTCCAGTTCTTTTCCTGATGGTTCTTACGGTGGGAACGCCGCAGGTTTTGTCTTAGAAACTAAACATCATAAAATATATATTGCCGGTGACACTTCTTTAACCTATGATATGCGATTAATTCCTCGATTAATTGGAGAACTTGATTTGGCTGTTTTACCGATTGGTGACAACTTTACCATGGGTATAAAAAGCGCTATAAAAGCGAGTGATTTTCTAGAGTGCAAAAAAATATTAGGCTATCACTACGACACTTTCGGCTATATCGAAATTGATAAAATAAAAGCCATTACTAAATTTGCTAAAAAACGCAAGGAACTCAATCTACTACCAATTGGGGATTCGTTGAAGTTTTAATTAAGAAATATAAATGAGAAAAAGCCACGAATACACTAGCAACTTGAATTCGTGGCT
>JAOZTK010000094.1 GCA_029942185.1 Flavobacteriaceae bacterium | reverse complement strand
ATTAAAAAAATACGGAAACTCCCTTTATTTACAAAAGCTAAATAGTACGCTTTTTCCCCTGCCTTTACCAATAATTCTCCTTTTTTCACTTTTCGTCTTTCAGAAAAGGCATCGATAAACGGTAAATTGTATGGATAGTGGCGACAATTATCAATAAAATATCCTTTGAAACACAATACTCAATTTTTGTAAACAATTTGGTTTGAAATGACTTATTTAGCCATTATCTATACAAAATGTTATGCAACGAATTTATTTAATAATTATTTTGTGTGTGAATTCTATTCCATTTACAGTAATCACTTTTAAGAAATAAACTCCACATGTTATTCTCTTCACATCAAGATAATCTGTGTTTTTTGTCTCTAATAACTCATCTCCTATAATATTAAATAGTTTAAGGCTTTTTATTTTATCATTTGATATCTCAATCATTAATTTTTCTTCTACCGGATTTGGATAAATATATAAATTATTCATTACACTATTATCCATAATTCCTAATGCATCACATTCAGCTTGGGTTTCTACAAATGTGCTAGTTTCATCGATACCTGATGACCAATTTTCAGTACTATATACAGCATTACCCACAAATATGCAGGTAAGATTTGGATTATAAATAGTTGAAAAATGTGAGATGGTTTGATTATTTCCATTTCTTAAATCAACTTTTATTAATTCATTATCTGCACAAACAAAGTAATAAAGTTCTTGATTCTGAGAAGCATCAATTAATGTAATATTGTTTGATGCACAAGAAAACTCCTGAATATTAGTATTTGTGCTTATGTCTATTGTGTTAAGATTATTTGTATTACACCACAGTTTTACTAATTCAACATTGTTGCTTACATCTAATTCATTAATAAAATTAACTCCACAATCAAAGTTTATTAAATTAGTATTATTACTAATATCGATTGCAGTTAGATAATTTGCCCCTACCCATAATGTTTCTAGATTAAGATTACTATTTACATTAATTGAGTTTAAAGCATTTGAAAAGCAATTAAGAAATACCAATTGCAAATTTCCACTTAGATCTATGTGACTTAGTAGCATGTTTCCAGAAATATCTAATTCAATAAGTGCTGTAAAACCTTCAATACCAATTAAATTGCTTGCATTAGTGTTAAAAATGCTTAGTTCGGTTAGGGTATTAATATCACTTGTTAACACTTGTCCATCCAAGATCCCTTCTGTATCTATTCCTTCATCTATTAGTTCTTGTTCAAAATAAGGATCGGGTATGGCGGTATATTGGGCTTGTATAAGTCCAATATTTGCTATAAACAAAATTGTTATTAAAAAAAGTCTATTCATCATCTTTTAGTATTACATTTTGTTCTT
Organism: Flavobacteriaceae bacterium; assembly: GCA_029942185.1. GTDB lineage: Bacteria > Bacteroidota > Bacteroidia > Flavobacteriales > Flavobacteriaceae > DQTL01. Next base: position 6,798 of record JAOZTK010000094.1, on the reverse strand, counting down.
GGCTACCATCAATAAACTGTTTGTCAATTTTATATAATCCACTGTTAAGATTATGAATCAGGTTTGAATCATTAATCTGTAAGGAATCTTTTGGATAGACAGTTATGTTAGTATTAATGATACCGTCATTAAATTTTGTCACTGAACCACCTGAAGCCAATTTTAACATTGAACACAAACACTTTCTCGGTTGTAAATTATCAATTATTGGTATTAGAATTGAAGTATGATCGGGCTGTATAAGCTCATCATAAGGTGTAAAATATTTATCCATAAATTGGTTGTAAATGCCATTATAATGAATATCAAATGTTATATCATCATAATTAGAAGCATCAGGTGAATAACCACCCCATTGCCCATCTGCTGAACAGGTAATAAACTCATAGTCAAAACCGGGTTGATAATAATTTATATCCGGATCAAAACCACTCGTACCTTCAATCACTTTATAAGGTTCATACAAAACAGAGAAATCAGCAGAGCCATCAGGTAATTTAGCTAATTTTTGTTGTAAGTCTGTGTCTGAATAAATGGTTTGATACATTCGTATTTTTTGACCAGTAGTAAAATAGCTTAGATCAGTGCCATAACTCATATAATTATGATTGATTGTTTCTAATCCTCTGTACATAATTCCAGATTCTATAAGGTCACAATCTATTAAATTAGAATTAATAATATCTTGCCACGTATTTGAATTTAGTGCTATATCTGTACTAATGTTATCACTATTGGTTACAGTATAATAACTGCTACCATTCGTATAACAAAATTCTAATTGTGAAATGTCACAATAGTAACACTCTGTGTCAGGATAATAAGAATTGTCATATACTCTATAATCTTCCACAAATTCATCTATAAATTGACACATATTTGTTCTGAAGAAATAAAAACACGCTTCAGTATCATGGATCAGATCCCCTTTTGCATTTGCGCCGGAGGCATTATAATTGGAATCATTAATGTCTCTTGTAATATTTTCACTATCAAATTGATGGACAGGCTGGTGAAAAAAATTCCATTGAAAGGAACTACATGGATGGTTTTCTGGTAAACTTATCTGATTAGGCTGAGCTCCAGAAAAAACATGTAATAAACCTAAAATATGTCCAAACTCATGCGTTATCATATTTTCAGTATATTGATTAAAATTATTGATTGCGGTTTCATCCCAAAAATGACTAGAGTTTCCATTCATATTTAGTATAAAAATATTAATCACATTATCATGATATAATCCTAGTTGAGTAAAATCATCTATAACATCATTTAAATTACTAGGTGTTCCATTCACATAATCAAAGTCTGGGAAAGTAGTAGCTTCGAGAAAGTTAAAACCTGTGTATTTGAAAAAAATGTCTAAATCGTTAAAATTAATATTTAAAACAGCAATAATCTTTAATAATTCATCTTCTGTTATATCATGTGCCGGCACGCCATTTTCATAAATCAAATGAAATTCCACGTTAAATATAAAAGGGTTCCCATAATCAATTGTCATGTCTGACCTTCCTGTGTATTCTTCTCGATCAAAGTATGCTTCTGGTGGGATAAATTGACAATCAAACGGATTGTCTTGAGCGTTTAGTAAAATTGGTATAATTGCTAACAGAATAATAATTTTTTTCATTTTTCTCATAAATTCATAATTAGTTCAAATTTTTTTATATAACCAGTTGTAGGGTTGTGTAAAACCATTTTATTTAGTTCTAAACGTTTTTTTATTTGTTGCATAACGGCTGTATATTGATGTTGGGTAAATCTTTAGATAACTGTATTTTTAATCTTTTCATTCTAATAAATAAACTGTAGCAACAAAAGTATTAAAAGTTTGTTTTACCAACTGGTATTTTATTCGAAAAAATAACAAATAGCTCCTCAATACTTCTGACGAAGGACAAGCAATTGCAAAAAATCATTCTATAAAGTTTGGATCCATCCCTGCACCTAGATGAAAATCGAGATCAACTAAATTATCTGAAAAACTGTCGAGGTTCTCACGCTTATCGAGTAAAGCATCTATGACTTTCACGGCTTTGTCCAACCTAGTTTGCATAGCACCTTTTAACAATAAATAGTTCTTTTTATTCTTTTTTAAGGCATTCTCAAATGCATTGAACATCTCAAGTCGTTGCCCGGGGCGATCTCGTAAATCATCCGCTTCCCAAGGGGTATCTATATAGGTAAGCAAATACAAGTCATATTTGTTTTCCAGAACAGCCTTGTCGAGTCTTGGGTCGACAAAACCACCATAATACTCTTCGGAATACACTTTTGTTTCTAATAAGTCCGTATCACAAATAAGTACTTCATCCGCTTTCTTTGCTAAATCATTTTCCAAACGCATTTGTCCTATTGCAATAGGAATTAAATCATGATTTTCGCAAGTTTTACGGGTATTATTCCATTTATCCTGTAAATATTCTCGTGCATATTCGGCAACCCATACTGTATTATAATGTCTGGCTAATTGCCTTGAAAGTGTCGTTTTCCCTGTTGATTCAGGTCCAAATAAGACTACTTTTATAATGTTTGCTTTTGTTTGTCTAAGGTTTTTTTCCATGCGCTATATCCTAAAATTGCCAGCACTAAAAATATGCTGTATTGTATTCCTGTAAATCCATACCCTTTTACAAAATACAAAGGTACGGATACCGTATTTACCGCTATCCAAAAAATCCAATTCTCTAGTTTTTTATTGGCCATCAACCACATGGCTGCAAAAGCGGCTCCAGTTGTAAAAGTGTCTAAAAATGGGGTTGCTAATCTAAATTCGATTAAGCTGCCTGAAGTTAATTTATCGAAAGCATAGGAAACAGATTCTTTGAATCCCAAAGCATTTGGCATTACATCATAGTGGCGATATACCACAATTACAAATATAGAAGTGAAGATAAAAATCCCAAATGCTTTCAATTTATCCCATTGATCAGATCTTGTTATCGGAATATGATGTGCCTTATCATCAATAATTTTACTCCACATATACCATCCATAAATACTCATCAAAGTATAATAGATATTGATAATCAAATCGCCATATAAATTCCATTGTGATAATAAATACACGTACAATCCCGTACTAATTATTCCTGTTGGAAAAACCAATATATTTTCTTTTTTTGCATAAAAAACACTAATCACCCCAAAGAGAGCCGCAACAAATTCTAAAATAACATTAAAAGTCGTAGCATCCTGATAGGGTTCTAAAAAAAAGTGTATGAATGTATCCATAGGAGTTGTTCGCTTTACGTAATATGCAATTTGCTTTAAAAATTAGTTAATAAATCAGAGTCATTTTCAAAAGCTGTACCGATAACCGCCAGTGTAGCTCCTGCTTTAAAGACAGCTTGTACGTGTTCTTTTGTACGAATTCCTCCTCCAACAATAATTGGGTTTTGGATATTTTGATCTACTTGTTGAATCAACCTAACAGGAATAGAATTCTCCGCACCACTTCCGGCATCTAGATACGTTAGTTTATGGCCCATCATTTCCCCGGCAAGAGCAGTTGCCATCGCTATTTCAGGTTTATGGGGTGGAATGGGTTTTGTATTGCTTATATAGGATGCTGTGGTTTCACGTCCACTTTCTATCAATAAATAACTAGTTGACAGTATTTCCAAATTCGTTTGTTTAAGAAGTGGAGCAGCTATCACATGGTTTCCTACTAAAAACTCCGGATTTCTTCCTGACAATAAAGATAAAAATAAAATTCCATCAGCATGGATACTAATTTGCATGGCATTTCCCGGAAATAAAACAATGGGAATTGTGGTGTGTTTTTTTATCTCTAAAATAAAAGCATCTAAGTTATTGGTGAAAAGCAAACTACCTCCTATAAAAATATAAGCTACTTGAGACCGGTTAATGATTTCAATTTTAGGAGCAATTTCATGCAGAGGAAGTTTGTCCGGATCTAATAAAATAGCCAATAATGCTTGATTGGTATTTTTAGCAAATTGAAGGTGTGATAATATTGAATCAGTCATATAGCTTGGCAAATAAATATTCATCCATAATTTGATTTTCTTTTATAATTGCTTTTCGTTTTATTCCTTCTAAAAGGAAATCATTTTTTTCAAGAATTAGCATAGAAGCTTTGTTATTTTGAAAAACTCCGGCAAAAATGCGGTTCAAATGTAAGTTTTCAAATCCATATTTTGTAATTAATCCTATAGATTTTGTCGCAATTCCTTTATTCCAATATGCTTCTCCAACAAAATAACCCAATTCAGCCGATAGTTGATACACATCTTCTTGTTTATAAAGACCTATACTCCCTACCAATACACCTTTATATTGAATAGCAAAAATGCTTTGCTTGTTATCTTTTAAGCACTTCTTAATAAATATTCTTGCATCTTTTAGAGAATAGGGATGTGGAAATCCATCTCGTAGATTTATAGAAATATTTTTATTATTTGCCAAAATTACCAATACTTCTGCGTCCGAAGGCATAAAAGGTCGCAATATGATATTATTATCAACTGATTTAATTTCCTTAGTTCGTCGCATATACCAATGTAAAACCTTTAAAAGTTTCAAAATAGATCTGGTACACTTCGTAAAAATTATCTTTTTTGATCCAACCTCTTGTTTTTTGATCTGACAATTTAAATGGCTCTATGGGTAAATGATGCTTAAATAACAAACCACCGTCCGGATGAATTTTAAAAAGGCTCTCTTTGGCACCCCAAACAACAGTTAAAAACGCTATTACATTTTCTTTTGCCATAAAATCACATTCATCAGCGACAAATTTGGGAGCAATTTTAACTATTTTTTCTCTATTTTTTTCAACATCAATCCCAACTTCATAATCACTTATCACAATAGCTGAAAATGTAAAAGAATGCGTAATTGAAATATGTTTTCCATCTTTTAAATGAGGTTTTCCATCCTCGGTATAAAATAAATCACTATCGGTATAACCCACTTGACGCAATAAATGCCGAATGCTTAAAAATCCTCTTTGCTGTAACTCTGAACGCATACTTCCTATTCTTTTTTTACTTCGCTTATTTAAAAATAGTCCCGCTAACAAATCCACTTTTGATTCAACTATTTCCCAAACTAAGATTTGTGTGTGTTCGTCGTGTTGTATTTTCTTATATAATGGCATTTTGATTTACGATTTACGATATGTGATTTCCGTTTTATGATTTTCTTTATTAATTCTTATTTTGAAAAATCCAAAATATGTTTACTTTTGCCAAAAATCAAACAAATATACAATTATGGGTTTAGATACTACCACATTTGTAAAATATAAAGTCAAAGATATCAATTTAGCAGATTGGGGACGTAAAGAAATTAGATTAGCAGAAGCAGAAATGCCGGGTTTGATGAGTTTGCGAAAAGAATATCGTGATGAAAAGCCTTTAAAAGGTGCTCGGATAGCAGGTTGTTTGCACATGACTATTCAGACGGCAGTTCTAATTGAAACTTTAGTGGAACTCGGAGCAGAAGTTACGTGGAGTTCCTGCAACATATTTTCGACACAAGATCATGCGGCGGCGGCCATTGCTGCTACCGGTATTTCCGTATATGCTTGGAAAGGAATGACCGAAGAAGAATTTGATTGGTGTATTGAACAAACTTTGTTTTTTGGCGAAGAACAAAAACCACTTACTCTAATATTGGATGATGGTGGTGATTTAACGAACATGGTATTAGATAAATTTCCCGAATTGATCAAAAACCTCAAAGGATTATCCGAAGAGACTACCACTGGAGTTCATCGATTATACGAAAGAATGGAGAATGGAACTTTGCCCGTTCCGGCTATTAATGTTAATGATTCGGTAACCAAATCGAAATTTGATAATAAATATGGGTGTCGTGAAAGTGCAGTTGATGCAATACGTCGTGCCACCGATCTCATGTTAGCAGGCAAAGTTGTTGTTGTTGCCGGTTATGGAGATGTCGGCAAAGGAACTGCAGCATCTTTTAAAGGGTCAAATGCGCGAATAATCGTTACAGAAATTGATCCAATATGTGCTTTACAAGCTGCTATGGAAGGATTTGAAGTGAAAAAAATTGATGATGCTATCTTAGAAGCTGATATTGTGATTACAGCTACAGGAAATAAAAACATCATACAAGGAAAACACTTTAAAGCATTAAAGGATAAAGCAATTGTTTGTAATATTGGACATTTTGATAATGAAATCGACATGGATTGGCTTAATAAAAATTACGGGCATACAAAAGATACAATTAAACCACAAGTTGACTTATACAATATAAATGGTAAAGAAATCATTGTACTAGCTGAAGGACGTTTGGTAAATTTAGGATGTGCTACAGGACATCCTAGTTTTGTGATGAGTAACTCATTTACAAATCAAACTTTAGCACAAATTGAATTGTGGAAACATCCGGAACGTTATAAAAATAAAGTATACATGCTACCGAAACATTTAGATGAAAAAGTAGCTCGTTTGCATTTAAAAAAATTGGGAGTCGAATTAGATGAACTAACCGACGATCAAGCTAACTATATAGGTGTAAAAAAAGAAGGTCCTTACAAACCTGATTATTACAGATATTAGAAGTATGAATTTCATATGAAGTTTTAAATTAAACGATATTTCTAACTTCCCAAAGGAGAGGTGGCCGAGTGGTCGAAGGCGCACGCTTGGAAAGCGTGTGTACGCCTAAAGCGTACCGAGGGTTCGAATCCCTTCCTCTCCGCAAAGAAAAAAGAATCCGCTTTTAGCGGATTTTTTTATTTTCTCTAAACGTCAAAAGCTCGCTTTTGTAAGTGAAAGAGAAAATAAAAAAATT
>JAOZTK010000093.1 GCA_029942185.1 Flavobacteriaceae bacterium | reverse complement strand
TCACGGATTTCATCGATTAAACCTGAGACGTGTACGAAGAATTCTTCATTTGAATTCTCGTCAGTAATAAAACCAAAACCTTTGGCGTTATTAAAGAACTTTACTGTTCCTGTATTCATTTATTATTGTTTAAAATTATACTTACCTATAATCAAATATAGTGCCACAAATTATTTACTGACATAAAAGCATGTAATTTCAGCATCCTATTTCTTAATATCAAATTTTACGGCATTTTTTACCTTTTGCTTGAGTAGTGCAATATCAATTACTTCCTTCATATTCGTCACATAGTGAAATTTTAAACCTCTTAGATATTTTGGTTTGATCTCACTGATATCCTTTTGGTTTTCTTTACACAAGATCAACTCTTTAATATTCGCTCTTTTCGCGGCTAATATTTTTTCTTTAATACCTCCGACAGGTAATACTTTCCCACGTAAAGTGATTTCTCCTGTCATGGCTATATTTGCTTTAACTCTACGTTGCGTATAAACCGAAACAAGAGATGTCAACATCGCAATACCGGCACTTGGTCCGTCTTTGGGTGTAGCTCCTTCCGGCACGTGAATATGTACTTTATAGGTTTCTAAAACCTTTGTATTAACTCCAAAAGCTACTGCATTGGCTTTGATATACTCCATAGCAATAGTTGCCGATTCTTTCATTATAGCACCAAGATTTCCGGTAATAGTCATTCCTTTTCCCTTTGAAACTATCGCTTCAATATAGAGAATATCACCTCCTGTTTGTGTCCATGCCAGACCTGTAACCACTCCGGCCACATCTGTTCTCTCGTATTTACCACGTCCTAAATGTGAAACCCCTAAAATCTTAGTGATTTTTTCATTGGTCAATACGGGTTCATATTCTTCCTCCATCGCTATTGATTTCGCTGCAAAACGCACCAGTTTGCTCAAACGTTTATCCAAACCTCTAACACCAGATTCACGTGTATAACTATCTATAACCAATTCCATCTGCTTTTTTCCTACCCGTAAATCTTTTTTTGTCAGACCGTGTTCTTTTAATTGTTTTGGCAATAAATGTTTCCCTCCTATTTCCACCTTTTCTTGTAGAGTATAACCGGATAATTGAATAAGTTCCATTCTATCTCGCAATGCCCAAGGCACATCCCAAACATTATTTGCCGTTGCTATAAAAAGAACTTTAGACAAATCATACCCCATTTCTAAATAATTATCATAAAATGTTGTGTTTTGTTCCGGATCTAAAACCTCTAACATAGCCGAGGATGGATCTCCTTGATGGCTTTTTCCCATTTTATCAATTTCATCTAAAATAAAAACGGGATTAGAGGTCTTTGCTTTTTTGACACCTTGAATAATTCTTCCCGGCATTGCTCCTATATAAGTTTTACGATGTCCTCTTATTTCAGATTCGTCACGCAAGCCACCTAGAGACATTCGTATGTATTGTCTACCTAGAGCCTCTGCAATTGAACGTCCTAAAGAGGTCTTTCCAACACCCGGTGGACCATACAAACACAGTATCGGTGACTTCATATCCCCTTTGAGTTTAAGCACAGCCAAGTGCTCTATTATTCTCTCTTTCACTTTTTCCATCCCGGAATGATCTCTATCTAAGATTCTTTGTGCTCTTTTTAAATCAAATCTATCTTTTGAGTATTCATCCCACGGCAATTCTAATAACAAGTCAAGATAATTTCGTTGTACAGAATACTCTGCTACCTGTGGATTCATTCGTTGTAGACGACCTATTTCTTTTTCAAATTTTTCTGCTACTTCTTTCGACCATTTTTTCTTCTTCGCAGCTTTACGCATGTCTTGTAAATCTTCGCTATAAGAAACGCCCCCTAACTCTTCTTGAATGGTTTTTAGCTGCTGATGTAAATAATATTCACGTTGTTGTTTATCAATATCTGTTCGTGTTTTTGATTGGATATCTTGTTTTAATTCAAGATGTTGCAATTCAATATCCAATTTTTTAAGTGTGAGTAGCGCCCGTTCTTTTAAATTGGGCTCATCGAGTAAGACCTGTTTATCAACAACTTTTAAATCTAAATTTGAAGAGATAAAATTTAATAAAAAGGTTTTACTTTCAATATTTTTTATTGCAAAACTTGCCTCAGTCGGTAAGGAGGGATTTATTTCAATAATTTGCAATGATTTTTCACGAATCGAATCAATAATTGCTTCAAATTCTTTTTCTGCAATTGCACTTCTATCTTCATCGAATACACTTGTAGCCGTTTTGATATAGGGATCTTTTTGAATTAAACTTCCTACTCTAAAGCGTTTGGTTCCCTGCAAAATTACAGTTGTATTTCCATCGGGCATTTTTAGCACTTTCAATATACGGGCAACAGTTCCAATTTTGTGTAAATCCGTAATTAGCGGATCTTCAATCGCTTCATTTTTTTGGGCTACCACACCAATAATTTTATCGGCTTTATTGGCATCTTTAATCAACTGAATGGATGAATCTCTACCCGCAGTAATAGGTATTACAACACCCGGGAATAGAACCGAATTACGCAAAGGTAAAATGGCCAATTCCGAAGGAATCTCTTCTTTGTGTATTTCTTCCTCGTCCTCCGAGCTCATCAACGGAATAAATTCGGAATCTTCATCAATTATATTTTCAAGTGACAATTTGTCAAATGCATTAAATTTTAGCTTACTCATATTGTTATCAAGGTCATTTTGTCATTAAGATAATCTATTGTTGCTTTTCTATATACGATACAACAACACAATAGACTGAATCTCTATTACTTATATTATAACTACTTATCTTTTCTACACTTATAAGACAAAGCTTGTGCCATAAGCGTTTTTGTTTTAAAATATTAACCCCATTCATAAAAAAGCATTTCTTCTGATGTATTAGTAATTACAGGCATTTTAGGGTATTCAAACCCATTTGCCCAAGAATTTTCTACATAGGAATTTACTTCCATAAAGACTTTTTTACACCTGCTTTCTAGGTCTGGGCTTTAGCCGATAATTGGTAAAAAGACACATAATGCGGGAATAACTTCTGACACAAAGTTAGCATAAAATTAGCTGATATACCTAAAGCTTACAAGCTTTGTTTCTTTAATTTCAGATTAAATTTACAAGAAAAAACACCTACCTCAGTTTTATTTTACTTTTTTATCTATTTTTGCCATTCATTACAAATAAACAAAATGATATTACCTGTTATAGCTTATGGCGACCCTGTTTTACGTAAAATTGCAAAAGAAATTGACAAAGATTATCCTAATTTAGCGGAATTAATTACCAATATGCGCGAAACCATGATCAATTCTTATGGTGTGGGATTGGCCGCTCCTCAAGTTGGATTAGCAATACGTTTGTTTCTCGTTGACACGGCTCCTTTTGCTGAAAATGATGACTATTCAGATTCGGATAAAGCATTTTATAAAAGCTTTAACCGTGTTTTTATCAATGCAAAAATGATCAAAGAAGAAGATGAATTTTGGAATTTCAGTGAAGGATGTTTGAGTATTCCCGGAATCAACGAAGAAGTGTCAAGACAAGCAGCTATCACGATAGAATATTACGATGAAAATTTCAAAAAGCATACAGAATCCTTATCGGGTTTAGCTGCGAGAGTTGTTCAACACGAATACGATCATCTTGAAGGTATTCTATTTACAGATAAATTATCGTCCTTTAAAAAACGTTTAATCAAACGTAAGTTGGAAAACATTACCAAAGGAAAAATCGATATTGATTATGTCATGCGGTTTCCAAAGCTTAAAAAAAGATAAGAAAAACTTATCCTCCAACCCGTTTTACGCTATATCCTTCTTTTTCTAAAATTGAAATAATCTTATCGCGAATATTTCCTTGGATGATGATTTCACCCTCTTTTACACTTCCACCTACACCACATTTCGATTTTAGAAATTTTCCTAATTCTTTTAAATCTGATTCAACACCTTCAAAACCTTTGATTACAGTAACAATTTTTCCGGCTCGCCCCTTAGTTGAAAAATGAGCTTCCAAACGTTGTTCTTCGGGCTTTGGAGTTTCCGGTTGATCTGCATCAAAAGAAGAAAAATCCTCGTCTTTATTTGTTGAAAACACAAAACCTCCTAGGTCATCAAAACTATTTAATCTCTTTTTTCTCATAATAAATCCTTAGCCTTTAAACGTTTTATTTTCTTTTTTTTACGAATTACCAAAATGCTCGCCCAAATAAAAAGTAAAACAAACACAACTAGTAATGCAATAGAACACCAATCACATTTTGCCTTTACTTTAACTGAAGACAACAAAGCTACTATCCCTAAAATATATAATTGTAAAGGTTTTGAAGTACTCATTTTTTTCTTGTTTCTTTAATCTTATTCCAGATAAACACCAATGTGGCGAACAACTCAAATAAAATTCCTAATGCTATAATCGTGTTTGCCTGAGACCATTTAAAAAATTGTCCAACAATTCCTATTATAAGTAAAAATATTCCAAATGTAAATGTTGATTTTACTGTTTTGTTCATAATTTTAATACTAAATATTCTTTTCACATTCATTCCATAATAGAAACGCAGGTTCCATATTACAAGAGTTACAACTTATTTTATTTTAGTAAGTCCTAAATTTACAATGATGATTATTCTTTAATCGCATCATAAATAAAAAACCCAAATGTCATTACAAAAGCAACCCCACTCGCTATAAAAACATATTTCATATAAGGCCATTTTACAAAATCACCTATAGCACCTATCATTGCTAATTGCAATCCTATCGCCAGAGCCACTTTTACTTTTTTACTCATCATTATTTCTTTTTGAGTGGTATTAAATACGCAATTGTATAATTAAATCCCACGCCACTTCCGTTTAAAAACACCTTATTAAAGCCGGGAATATACAAATTGGCAAACCCTTCGGGTTCCTTATCACTTATTAATTTTTTAAAATGTACGGAAGCCGTTAAAAATAAATTAGGCAAAGTCTCTACTTTTAATCCGAAATGTAATTCTGCCCAGTGAGCGGATAATCCTTCATATAGCCTATTTGGGACCTCCGTGTAATCACCAAAATAATCATCCAAATCTAGTATTGTAAAATTGTTCAGCTCTTGCTGAAATTTACTGAATCCATAGCGTAATCCTATATAAACTTCATTGTTCATTCCCGACAAATTTTCATAAGCATTGTAGTTAAAACCTAACTTAGCATAATTACCTCTTGTGTAAAAATCAATAATTTCTTCATGTCCAATTTCTGATTCATATCCAAATTCTGAAGCGATGTACCAATTAGCTGCCAACCTATAATCTAGGGTTAACTCCAAGCCAATTTCTTGTCCTTGAGCTAATTGCATAATCGGTCGACTGATGTCTAAACCCAACCTTATTTCATAAAACTTTTTGGGTCTTACCGTATCTGTTTCGATAACTGCTAGACTGTCTTCTACTTTGACAACTTTCTCCTGAGTCCAAGAATAATTTGCACAAAGAGCAAAAAAGAGACTAATGATATATTTTAAGATGCACTTCTTGTTCATTTTCAATACTTTGTGGTGTTTGTTCCGTTTCAAAACTGTCCGTCCATTGACAACTTAACTGTGTTTCATTTCCCAATATAAAATTCATTTTAAAACCACAAGAACGGGAAACAAAAATTTCTTTTCTAGTGTAGTGTATTTGTAAAGTGTCGGTAAGCGAACTGGATTCAAAAAAGTAATTTACAACATCCACAGCGCTATTCAAAGGAATAGCGATGCTGTCGGTTTTTACTTTTTCATATAATTTATCTTTTCCTTCTGCCCAAACCGACAAGGTATCAACTTGCTTTTCAATTTCTCTATCGGCAGCGTCGTAAAACTTAATAATCAGTTTGGGTGTAACTACTTCTTGAACACAAATATCGTCAATCTCACAGCTTTGCAAACTGATTATTAGAAAAACAAATAATGCATTTTTATAGAATCGTATCATTTCTTTTAGTCTCTTGCTTTTAGTAAAACTACATTCTCTACATGATGTGTTTGCGGAAACATATCTACAGCTTGTGTTTTAATTATGGCATATTGATCTTTCATCAATGCCAAATCTCTGGCTTGCGTCGCCGAATTACAACTTACATAAACAATCCTTTTCGGTGCAATTTTTAGAATCTGCTCAACCACTTTTTTATGCATCCCATCGCGAGGTGGATCCGTAATAATTAAATCAGGTTGTCCGTGTAAAGATAGAAATTCATCTGTAAATACTAGTTTCATATCACCAACAACAAATGCTACATTATCTATCCCATTGCTTTTAGAATTCTCTTCAGCATCTTTGATGGCTTCAGGAAGTGATTCAATCCCAATTACTTTTTTGGCATTTTTAGCTATAAACTGTGCAATAGTTCCCGTTCCTGTATATAAATCATAGACTAATTCATCACCTTTTAAATCTGCGAAATCACGTACAATTTTATAAAGTTCGTATGCTTGAGCAGAATTTGTTTGATAAAAGGACTTTGCATTAATTTTAAAATGCAAATCTTCCATTTTTTCAACAATATAGTCTTTACCTTTATAAAGCACTACTTCTTGATCGTATATAGTATCATTTGCTTTTTCATTGATGACATATTGAAGCGATTGTATTTCCGGAAATTGCTTGATTACAGCATTTAAAAGTGCTTCACATTCTTGTTTATTCTCTTCAAATAATTGAAGTAGCAACATTATTTCATCGGTTGAAGTTATTCGAATCATCAAGGTACGTAAAAACCCTTTTTGCAAACGCGGGTCAAAAAAGGCTAATTTATTTTCAATAGCATAATTTTTAATAAAATTTCGAATTGCATTTGACGGTTCTGCTTGTAAATGGCAGGTTTCTATATCCAATATTTTATCCCACATTCCGGCAATATGAAAACCACAAGCCGGATATGCTTCGATAGCATCCTCCGATTTAATTTCTTCCCATGTCAACCAACGTTTGGAAGCAAAAGAAAATTCCATTTTATTTCGGTAATAGTAAATATCCTTACAGCCTAGAATAGGTGTGATATCCGGCAAATCTAAATGACCTATTCGTATTAAGTTTTGAACAACTTCATTTTCTTTATACGCCAATTGATATTCGTAGCCCATGTTTTGCCATTTGCAACCCCCACAATTCTCAAAGTGCTTACAAATAGGTTCAACTCTTTTTGCTGATAGTTTGTGGTATTCAATTACTTTGGCTTCGTAATAACCTTTACGTTGTTTCCCTGTTTTTACAGTAACGATATCGCCGGGCACAGCATCGTTTAAAAAAATGACTTTACCATCGGGGGCTTTTGCAATAGCTTTACCTCTAGCACCGGCATCAATGACTTCTATGTTCTCAAATATTTTTGGTGTTCTTCTACGTCTTCCCATGATTGGCAAAAATAAAAAAAGCATCTCACCAATGGTGGATGCTTTTAAATAAAATTGTATTAAACTCGTTTATTCAAATGAACGAATAAAAGTAGCAATAGCAGCTAAATCATCCCCAGATAATTTTTTTGTTACCGCAAGATTTGCTTTCATAACAGCAAATTGAGGAGGATCAACAATAGGGTCAGCTTGTTCCTTTAAGAACTTAACAAGATTCCCTTTTTCAGCTTTATACTTAACTGCAATCTCTTTGTAAGAAGGACCTACAAATTTTGCTTCTGCTTTGTGACAAGCCGAACATTTATTTGCTGCATCGATTTTGTCGACAATTGCATTAAATGCAATTTCTTCAGCAGTTAATTCTGTTGCCGGAACAACTTCTGCAGCTGGTGTAATCGTTTCATTTACTTCAGTTTTCACTTCCTTTTCCACTTTTTTCTCTCCTTTACAAGAAGTGAAAGTAAAAGTTACAACTGCTATAATCAGCATTGTTAAGAATGTTTTTTTCATAATAAATTGGTTATTGCGTTTATAATTAAGTGCAAAGTTACAAAAATCAATTTATTAACTGAATAATTCACTCGTTTTTTTATTTTTAAATAAAAGGCGTTAAACCTTCAGATAGAACCCAAAACCCGTTCATAGAAATTGATCCTAGAAATTGTGGAATTAATCTTAAATCTCATCGAAATAGCGGGATTAGTTCAACTTACAATTTTGAGTTCCTTTTACAAACTCCTCAAAATTGAGTTTCACTAAAAATTTATAGAAAATTGCACGTAAATCGAGCAGATACAATAAAAAAAATCTTTTTAAATCGTAGAATTTATTACATTTGTCGACTGAAAAT
>JAOZTK010000092.1:5293-8355 GCA_029942185.1 Flavobacteriaceae bacterium | reverse complement strand
GAAGTCGGAAGTCCGAAGCTATGTGTACACATACTTCAAACTTCCGACTTCCAGCTTCTAGCCTTTTTATTATAAAACTATTCTTTAAAAAACTATCTCTTAACTTTAAAAGCCTTCATTTTAGGATAGTAGGCAGTATCACCCAATTCTTCTTCGATACGAAGTAACTGATTGTATTTTGCCATACGATCACTACGTGAAGCAGAACCTGTTTTGATTTGTCCGGTGTTTAAAGCCACTGCTAAATCTGCAATGGTATTGTCTTCTGTTTCTCCGGAACGATGTGACATCACGCAAGTATGACCGGCATTATGCGCCATAGTAACGGCAGCAATAGTTTCTGTCAATGTTCCTATTTGGTTGACTTTTATTAAGATAGAATTTGATGCTTTCATCTCAATTCCTTTTGACAAACGTTCAACATTGGTCACATAAAGATCGTCTCCAACATTTTGCACTTTATCTCCAATTAGTTTTTGCAAGGCTTGCCAACCCGTCCAATCGTTTTCGTCCATTCCATCTTCAATCGAGATAATTGGATATTTTTCGGCTAATTCAGCTAAGTACTCAGCTTGCTCTATAGAATTTCTAACAGCACCTTTACTTCCTTCAAAAAGTGTATAGTCGTATTTTCCATCTTTATAAAACTCCGAAGCAGCTGCATCTAAAGCTAACATAACTTCCTCTCCAGCTTTGTAACCTGCTGCTTTTATTGCTTTAACAATTGTGTCCAATGCATCTTCAGTACCTTCTAAAGTTGGAGCAAAGCCTCCTTCATCACCTACAGCTGTACTTAAACCTCGTTCTTTAAGTATTTTCTTGAGATTGTGGAAAATTTCAGTTCCCATTTTTATAGCCTCTGTAAAACAACATGCTCCTACAGGCATAACCATAAATTCTTGAAAAGCAATTGGAGCATCAGAATGAGAACCTCCATTGATAATATTCATCATTGGAACAGGCAATGTTTTTGCACTCACACCACCAATATAACGATATAGAGGTTGTCCGAGTTCTTCTGCTGCCGCCTTAGCAACGGCCAAAGAAACTCCCAATATGGCATTGGCTCCTAATTTTGCTTTATTCGGTGTTCCATCCAAAGCGATCATCGCTTCATCTATCGCTACTTGTTCAAAAACCGGATATCCAACAATGGCTTCTGCAATAATATCATTGACATTAGCAACTGCTTGTAAAACACCTTTTCCCATATAATCCTTTCCACCATCGCGTAATTCTACCGCTTCATGTTCTCCTGTTGAAGCTCCTGACGGAACTGCAGCTCTTCCTAAAATACCATTTTCTGTCATTACATCTACTTCAACGGTGGGATTTCCTCGTGAATCAAAAATTTGTCTCGCGTGTATGTTTAAAATAATACTCATTTTGTTGTTTTTTAAATTATTTGTTATAAATATTGCTATATATTTTTTACCTCAAGCATATATGTAACTTTTGTTACATTATTATATCACCTATTTTTATACTTTTACAAAAATATTACTTTTTATTCTAAAAACCGGTAATTATTTTATAAACTATTATTCACTAAGAATTTATTAATATGGCTAAAGTATTAGTGCTAGGCGCAGGTATCTCAGGACATACCGCAGTAACCTATTTAAACAGATATTTAGGTAAAAAACACGAGGTGGTCATGGTATCGCCAAACAGCAACTTTCAATGGGTTCCCTCCAATATTTGGGTAGGTGTTGGCTTGATGAAACCCGATCAAGTCAAATTTAAATTAGCTCCGGTTTACAAGAAGTTAGGAGTTGAGTACAAACAAGCCTTGGGAATTTCCATACACCCGGAAGGCGATGCTGAGATTGACAGCGCTTATGTATCCATTAGATACGTATCTGAAGATCGAGAAGGCGAAGAGGAAAAAGTAACTTACGACTATCTGATTAATGCTACGGGTCCTAAATTAAATTTTGACGCAACAAAAGGCCTGAGAGAACATTCAAATTCCGTTTGTACTTACGATCATGCTGAACACGCATGGAGCAATTTACAACAAGCCTACAAAAAAATGGAAAATGGCGAAAAGCAAACCTTTCTTATAGGAACGGGTCATGGCTTAGCAACTTGTCAAGGAGCTGCTTTTGAATATGTTTTAAATATTGCTTTTGAAGTACACAAACGTAAATTATCTCACTTGGCTGATATTTGGTGGATTTCAAATGAGTATGAATTAGGTGATTTTGGAATGGGTGGTGCTTATGTAAAAAGAAATGGATACATTACACCAACCAAAGTTTTTACAGAATCCATTTTAAAAGAATATGGAATACGCTGGATTAAACGTGCTGCGGTACAAAAAGTTGAAGCCGGTAAAGTATATTATGAAAATTTACAAGGTGAAAAACACACCAAAGGATTTGATTTTTCTATGCTTATCCCCGGATTTGCCGGTGCAGGCTTAAAAGCTTTTGCCAAAGACGGTTCAGATATTTCTGATATAATTTTTGCCGCGAACACCATGATGAAAGTAGATGCTGATTACACGCCGAAACCTTATGAAGAATGGAGTGCTTCCGATTGGCCAAAAATTTACCAAAATAGCACATACGAGAATATGTACGCTTCAGGAATCGCTTTTGCACCTCCTCATACTATGTCGAAACCAATGACGAGCCCCAATGGAACAAAAATTTTCCCAACTCCTCCACGTACGGGAATGCCATCCGGAGTTATCGGTAAAATTGTAGCACAAAATATAACTCATCAAATAAAAACAGGCAAAAAAGATCATCCACACGAAGCTTCGATGGCTACAATGGGTGCTGCTTGTATTGTATCAGCCGGATACGGACTTTTTAAGGGAAAGGCCGCAGTTATGACTGTTAGACCTATTGTGCAAGATTGGGAAAAATATCCAAAATGGGGTCGAAGTATCAAGGATACAGTTGGTGTTGTTGGAACTGCAGGGCATTGGATGAAATTATTTATGCATTATATGTTTTTATACAAGGCAAAAGCAAAACCCTTTTGGTGGCTTATTCCTGAATAATTCCGTAAAGACGTTGCAATGCAACGTCTCAACAGTACAGACGTTG
>JAOZTK010000092.1:0-5193 GCA_029942185.1 Flavobacteriaceae bacterium | reverse complement strand
AGACGTTGCAATGCAACGTCTCAACAGTACAGACGTTGTGGTACAACGTCTTTAAAAAAACTTTAAACTAATAAACATGTCAACAGAAACTAGAGGAAATATAAAAAGCAAAGCTAAAACCAAACCCTATAGCAACATGTCATATGCTACTGAGCCGGGAGCTTTTGTACGATTTACACGATGGTGTATGATTTATCAAATCTATCAATTCTTTCGTTTAAACCTAAAAGTAATGGGTATTGTGATTAAAGGACACTCCTAAGATCGCTAGATGTTAGAGGTCATCAATGATTAAAGGGTTTAAGAATACAGTAAAGCAATAATAAACATATTTTGGAAATAAAGAAATACGCAGCCATTGATATTGGTTCCAATGGAGTTCGACTGTTAATCAGCAATATCATTCTCGAGAAGGCTAAAGATCCTATTTTTCGAAAATCGGCCTTAGTACGTGTTCCGATTCGTCTTGGAGCCGATTCCTTTAACACAGGGTATATTTCTGAAAATAATATTCAACGAATGAAAAAAGCCATGCTTGCTTTTGACTTAATAATGCAAGTACACGGTGTAGAAAAATACAGAGCTTGTGCTACATCTGCAATGCGTGAAGCCTCTAATGGTCAAGATGTTGTTTCTTTAATAAAAAAAGAAACAGGTATCCAAATAGAAATTATCAATGGGAAAACCGAAGCAGAAATCATCGCTGCAACCGATCTTTATGAACTGTTTGAAAATACAAAAAACTACCTTTATATAGATGTAGGGGGTGGTAGTACCGAATTCACTTTTTTTTCCGATGGAAAACGAATCAATTCCCGCTCCTTTAAAATGGGAACTGTTCGCTCCTTGGAGGGCAAAGAAGTTAACGTGGAAATTCGGAATCAAGCCAAAAATTGGGTAAGAAATGAAGTAAAAAAATACACTAAACTCACTATAATCGGATCCGGTGGAAATATCAACAAAGTTTTTAAACTATCCGCAACTGAAATTGGTAAGCCTCTAAGTCGCAAATACCTTAAACAAGAGTTTAAAAAATATAAAAACATCACCTACAATCAGCGTGTTAGCGAAATGGGTCTCAACCCCGATAGAGCTGATGTAATTATTCCCGCACTAAAAATCTATTTAGACGCGATGAAATGGAGTAAAACCAAAAAGATAATTGTTCCAAAAATTGGTCTGTCAGATGGAATTGTCAAAATACTTTATTCACAAGAGAATTAAGTTCGAAGTTACAAACTTCGTATAGCATTTCATTACAAATTTTGCCGTCGGGAAAACAAACCCTTTTAGGCTATCGCCCTGCGATTAAAACCAACCATAAGATAGGCAAACCTTCCACCCAAAAAGATGTATAATATTTTGATTGTAGCGACTTGGTTTTAGCCAACAGTAATAAACTTATTATAAAAATCAGTAATTCGATAAAAATTGTTTTTGCATCTAGTGGAAATTTTATAAAACTTAGCATAAAGAATAATACTAAAAACTGGCTTCCGACTCTTTTAGCTTTTACAATACCCATTTGTTGGGGCAAGGTTTTGAGGTGAGATCCATCTGTATATAAATCTCTAATATCAAAAGGTATTGCCAAGGCCATTATTAAAAAGAAACGTTGTACAAATTCTATCCATACGCTAGTTTCCAACAGATAATCTTGCAATGGGAACAAAACGGTGACCATAGCCCATACCAACGCAATACTCAGCATTTTTGCAGTAGGATAGTTTCGTAATGAAATTCTTTCGCCTTTGTATTTAAATACTGGTATGGCATACCAGAATGTCAAAAAAGCAGCGGGAAACAGTATCCATAGAGCATTGAGGCCTATTTTAAATCCAAAGAAAACACTTCCTAAAAAGGCACTAATTCCAACAAATAAATCTTCTTTTGGTTGCTTTTTTAAATAAATAAAAACTTCTTTAAAAGCACATTCACAACTTTCAAATATTCTGATAAATTGATAGGCTAAGACCGTACTAAAAAATATATAATATGGACTATCCATCATAAACTGTCCACTGTTATTATACACACTTACCATAGCGAAGCAAGACGCAGCTATTCCAACATGAATATTGGAAAATATATAAAAATCAATTATTTTCTTAATAAATTTCACACTAATTATCTATTGATGACTATTGAGATATTTCTGTAAAAGTAATACAAAAATTATGTATAAAAATAAATCTTTTCTCTTACTAATTTTTGTAATTTTGAGATCTATTATAATCATTATAAGATGAGAACAAATTCTTTTCAAATTCGTCATATAGGACCTCAAGAAAAAGAACAAGCTAGTATGCTTAAAACTTGTGGTGTTTCTAGTATAAATGAGTTAATTGATAAAACAATACCTTCTGATATAAGATTAAAAGGAACTTTGCAACTTCCTAAGGCAATGAGTGAGCAGGAATACATGGCACACATCTTAGAATTAGAGCAAATGAATAAGGAATATAAAACCTATATTGGTTTGGGCTATCATCCAACAATAATGCCTGGTGTTATTCAACGAAATATTTTAGAAAATCCGGGTTGGTACACCTCATACACTCCTTACCAAGCTGAAATTTCTCAAGGTCGTTTAGAAGCACTTCTTAACTACCAAACGATGATTTCAGACCTAACAGGTATGGAATTGACCAATGCCTCCTTATTAGATGAAGGGACAGCAGCTGCTGAAGCGATGATTATGTTATACAATGCCCGAAGTCGTAAGCAAAAAAAAGCGGGTATCGCTACATTTTTTGTCTCTGACGAAGTATTACCTCAAACCATTGCAGTTATAGAAACTCGTTCGGAACCCCTGGGCATTAAACTCGTAATTGGCAAGCATGATACTATTCATTTTACCAGTGAGTTCTTTGGCGCCATCCTACAGTATCCTGCTAAATACGGTCAGGTATATGACTACAAAGAATTTGTAAAAAAAGCACAAGAACAAGACGTTAAAATAGTGGTTGCTGCTGATTTAATGAGTTTAGCTTTGTTGACACCTCCGGGCGAATGGGGCGCAGATGTCGTTGTAGGTACTACACAACGATTTGGTATTCCGATGTCTTACGGAGGTCCCTCTGCTGCTTATTTCTCAACCAATGATAAATATAAACGTCAAATACCCGGCCGTATCATAGGAATTACGGAAGATACCGACGGGAACCGTGCTTTGCGAATGGCATTGCAAACTAGAGAACAACATATAAAACGCGAAAAAGCCACTTCCAATATTTGTACAGCACAAGTACTATTAGCTGTAATGGCAGGTATGTACGCTGTTTATCACGGGCAAAAGGGAATACAATTTATCGCTTCAGAGATTCATCAACTCACCATTACTCTTGACAAAGAACTTAAGAAAATGGGTATCTCGCAAGAGAATAAAAGCTATTTTGACACGCTATTAATCAAGGTAAATGATAGTGGAAAAGTAAAAAAAGAAGCTGAAAAACAAGAAGTAAATTTCTGGTATATCGATACTACTACCCTAAGTATTTCTCTTAACGAAATAGCGAATCTATCAGATGTCAATCAAATACTAAAAATACTGGCAAAAACGGAAGGGAAAGATTTTAAAAAGATTGAAAAACTGAACGACAAAACTATTCTTTCTCAAGAGTTAACTCGTACAAGCGAGTTTATGACTCATGAAGTTTTTAAGCGATATCATTCCGAAACTGAAATGATGCGGTACATCAAAAAACTAGAGAACAGAGATCTATCTTTGAATCATTCGATGATTTCTTTGGGTTCTTGTACGATGAAACTCAATTCTGCTACTTCCATGATTCCTTTGAGTTGGCATAGTTGGGGTGATGTACATCCATTTGCGCCTAAAGAACAAGCAGGAGGCTACAAAGTGGCTTTAGAGGGCCTAGAGAATGTGTTGAATGAGATCACAGGATTTGCAGCTACTTCCTTACAACCTAATTCGGGAGCACAAGGAGAATACGCCGGCTTATTGGTCATAAGAGCCTATCAAAAATCAATCGGGCAAGGAGCACGCGATATCGTATTGATTCCTGCGTCGGCTCATGGTACAAATCCAGCATCTGCTGTTATGGCAGGTTGTAAAGTTGTCGTGATAAATACAACTGAAAGTGGAAATATCGATGTTAATGATTTACGTGAAAAAGCCGAAATACATGCTGAGAACCTTTCAGCTATAATGATTACCTATCCTTCTACACATGGAGTATTTGAAAGTGCTGTAAAAGAAATAACGCAGATTATTCACGATAGAGGTGGTTTGGTGTATATGGATGGTGCCAATATGAATGCACAGGTTGGTCTTACAAATCCGGCAATAATTGGGGCTGATGTTTGCCATTTAAATTTACACAAGACATTTGCCATTCCACATGGTGGTGGCGGACCTGGCGTGGGTCCTATTTGCTGTACGATAGATTTAGCTCCATTCTTACCCGGAAATCCTATTGTAAAAACCGGAGGAGATAAAGCCATTAAAGCCATCTCAGCTTCTCCTTGGGGATCTGCTTTAGTTACGATAATTTCTTATGCATATATAAAAATGCTCGGCGCAGAAGGTTTGACTAATAGTAGTGAAATCGCTATTTTAAATGCCAATTATCTAAAAACAAAACTAAGTGCGCACTACCCTATTTTATATACCGGTGAAAACGGATTTGTAGGACACGAGATGATTGTAGATTTTAGAGATTATAAAGAAAAAGGCGTTGAAGTTATCGATGTTGCCAAACGTTTAATGGATTATGGCTACCACGCTCCAACTGTATCTTTTCCGGTTCATGGTACCCTGATGATTGAACCTACAGAAAGTGAAAACAAAGCCGAATTAGATCGATTTATCGCTGCCCTATTTGCAATTAAAAAAGAAATTAATTCACATTCTTTCACTGACCAAAACTCTATTTTAAAAAATGCTCCGCATACACAAGAAATGGTAACAGCTGACGAATGGACTTACACCTATACTCGTCAACAAGCCGCTTTTCCTTTAGAATATATAAAAGAAAATAAATTTTGGCCTTTTATTCGTCGTACAAACGAAGCTTATGGAGACCGACATTTAGTGTGTAGTTGTATTCCTATTGAGGAGTATGTATAGATTTGGGCTTTGGGTATTACTAAAAGTTTAAATTATTGGCTTAATAAGAATAAAAGGTATTAAACCTCAGGGTATCCCGATAGCTATCGGGACTGAACCCA
>JAOZTK010000091.1 GCA_029942185.1 Flavobacteriaceae bacterium | reverse complement strand
TGTAAACTACTGACTATAGACTGCTGACTGTAGACTGCTGACTGTAGACTGCTGACTGTAGACTGTAGACTGTAGACTGCTGACTGTAGACTAAAAACCTCCCTTATTTATTATTTTTTAATACGTATTTTATTACTTTTCCCATCAAGTGAACACGGTCTTTTCCCCGTACGTTATGTGGGTGCATTGGATAGGTGAAAAAATCTATTTGTATCCCGTTTTCAACGGCTTCTTTTAATAAAGTCATGCTGTGTTGTGGCACAACCGTATCATCAATACTACCGTGAATAATCAATAATTCACCTTCTAAATTTTTAATATAATTATGCACTTTTGTGTTTTTATATCCTTCGGGGTTTTCTTGTGGAGTGTCCATATAACGTTCACCGTACATCACCTCGTAATATTTCCAATCGGTAACCGGACCACCGGCAACACCGGTTGTAAATACGCCTGCATGATGCAACATCATAGAAATGGTCATAAAACCACCATAACTCCATCCGTAAATAGCCAATCTATTGGCATCGACATAAGGAAGCGATTTTAAAAAGGCAACTCCGCTCATTTGATCTTCCATGGCTACAACTCCTTGATTTCTATGAATACTACTTTCGAAAGCAAAGCCTCTGTGTGCAGAGCCTCTACCATCCACTGTAAAGACTAAATAGTCTTTTTCAGTTGCCAAATAATGCATCCACAAAGAAGCACCACCCATCCAAGAATTCGTCACTAATTGGGCGTGTGGCCCTCCATAAACATATACTAAAACTGGATATTTTTTGTTTGGATTAAAATTCGTTGGTTTTATCAGACGTGCTTCTAATACAGTGCCATCATTTGCTTTTAATTGTAAAAACTCCGTGCTTCCAATCGCATATTCTTTTAATGGATTCTCAGCTACTAACAAGGGTCCCCAATCATTTGACTTCGATTTAGTATTAATTATTTCAATTTTTCTCGGGGTGTCTAAACTGCTGTAATCATCTATTAAGTAATTTCCTGATTTACTCAACGTCGCTCTGTGTGTACCGGCATCTTTGGTTATTTGAGTAACTTTTTTATCTGCTATATTTATTTTGTACACCTGCAATCCTTTTGGATCTTTACCTGTGGCTTCTATATAAAGATTTTCTCCGGAAGTATCAAAGCCAAGTATTTTTGTTACGACAAAATTAAAATCTGTCAACGTTCTACGATATCTTGCAAAAAGATCGTGTTCGTAAATATTCATATAGCCATCTTTTTCACTTAGCCACAAAAAACGAGTATTTGAATTTGGAAAAAATAAAGCCGGTGTTTCCGGTTCTACCCATTTGTCATTTTCTTCTTGAAAAACATTCCTTACTTTTTTACCGGTTTGGGTATCATATACATTGAACCACATATGATTTTGTGCACGATTGACTTCTGCTAACAAAACATATTTTTCATCCGGAGACCATGAGAGGTTCGTCAAATAATGTTCATCAGTAGTATCAATATTCAAATAAATAAGTTTCTTACTTTTTACATTATAAACTCCTACTTTTGCTTGTTCACTCGCTTGACCAGCCATTGGGTATTTACCTTTGTTTAATTCAGCGGGAAAAGTCGTAACATCAACAATTGGATAATCCGTAACATTTGTTTCGTCTTTTTGATAAAAAGCTAAATACGTACCATTTGGCGACCAAAAAGTTCCTTTGGAAATACCAAATTCAAATCGATGAATGGCTTGACCTGAAACGATATTCTTATCAGCGATTTCCGTTATCGCAATTTTTGGATTAGAACTCGAAGCCAAATACAAATTATTATCTAAGGTATAGGCAAACGTACTATTCTTGTAACAGAAATCGTAGTTTTCTGCTTTCTTATCAAATTTTATTACTTGCTTTTTGCTCTTTGTAATATAATTATAGGTAGTAAACCCTTCTTTAGACTGAAAAACTAAATCGTTTTTATTGATATAATGTATGCGTGGCAAATGTTTTGTACCCGGAAAAACTTCCTTTAATACTGCTAAATCAATTTGATTGAGCAATTGGTTTTTTACATTTTTAATTAAATAAGCATTCTTTTCTTTGTACACGTATGTATCAGTACCGGTTACCCACTGCAAGCTACTTATTCTTTCGGGATACAAGCCCTTGTAATAACCTAAAACAGCATCTTTAAGTGTTAAATGATTTTTTTGGGCCTGTCCCAATATAGCGGGAGAAATACTGATTAGAGCTACGAAAAGCCAGAATAATTTTTTCATTGTTCTTGAATTATTATGAAGTTTACAAAAGTACTATTATTTATCTTTTTATCCTTTTAATAAAGTCTTACGATCTATACGAGCCATAATTGGAAAATGGTCAGAATATTTTGTGCGATATGTCTTAAAATGATTGACTTTTATACTTTTATCCAGCAGTATAAAATCAATCCGTATTGGAAAAGTAAAATCGAAAGTTTTATCAAAACCTTTACCGGCAGCTACAAAAGCATCATTTTTCCCTTTTAAAATGCTGCGGTACGCCCATGAATAAGCAGTATTGTTAAAATCTCCAGCAATAATCTTTGGATATTTTGCAACTTGTTGGTGTGTTAAAAATTGCTCAACCTGATGTTGCTGAATATTAAAAGTAGTACTAATACGATTTCTTAATCTGGTAGCATCTTTTTCTCCAAAATTTTCCTTCTTAGGATTAATTTTCAAAGATTGTAAATGAATGTTATAAACGCGCACGGTATCACTATCAATTTTAATATCAGCATAAATAATATTATTAGATGTGTTTTTTAAATCTAAACTTCCCTTATTAATTATTCTATATTTCGAATAAATTGCATGTCCGAACTGCTTGTTACTATGACTTAGTTTAATATAATTATACGGATAATCTTTTCTTAAATCAACATTGGGAGCATACTCTTGAAAACAGATGATATCAGGCGATTTTTGATGGATGAAATCGTTGATCTTAGTAGCGATATCCTTTTCCTTAATCCACTCATACTTGTTGAACATTCGTACATTATAGTTCATGATTTTTATATCATCCGCCAAAAGCACCTTTTTTCCAGTAATTTTGTACAATCTGGGGATGTTTGGATATCCAATTGCCAAGATTATAAAGGATAATAAAAAAGTGCGTTTAATTCTAATAATCCAATACAATAAAAAGGCCAAGTTTATCAGAATCAATAAAGGTGTCAACAAACTTATTCCGGAAAAGCTACCTAAATTTACGGGTTTTACATAAGGAATACTATAAGCTAACAATAGTAATAAAGCAAAAATACTATTGATAAAATATAGAACCTTATTAAAAATTGAACGTTTTTTCTTCACTTTAATTAGTCTTCTTTTTGATTAAATAAAAATTCTTTTTCCTCTTTTGTCAAGGCATCATATCCCGATTTGCTAATCTTATCTAAAATCAAATCAATTTTACGTTGATTTTGCATTTTTTTGTTGTAGCCGGGTTTTGTCTTTGGAACTCCATTTGTTCGATAAACTTTCCTAAAAGTAGATTTTTTAGATTTTGATTTTCGTTTAAAGAGATCTTCAACAGATTTCCCTTCATTAAATAATGCCGTCAACACATATCCTGTAAATGCACCACCCAAATGTGCAATTGCACTACCGGCATTAATTCCGACAATACCCAAGGCACTTAGGGCGACAAATATAGATGCGAGAACCCAAAGCTCTACACTTCCAATAAAACGAAACTTAAGTGCATAGTGTGGCGTTTTTGTGGCTATACCAACCAAAACTGCCATAACTCCTGCAGAAGCACCGATCAATTGAACTCCTTTGTCATTATTTATAAAGGAATAATACAACATATATACGATTCCACCAACCAATAAACCCGTTATGTAATAAACTAATAATTTCTTCTCTGTGAAGAAATCTAAAAAAAGACTTCCGATAAAATACAATACGATAAGATTCGAAAATAAATGTATAAAACGTTCGTGAATAAACGCATAACTAAACAATGTCCAAGGTTTATTTAGTAGATATTCATAATTAGAAGATAAGGCAAACCACCCTTCCATTGAGTTTACAAATAAAATTGTAATGATATATAAAGCGATGTTTATATATATCAATTTCTCAACTATATTGGCTTTTAATATGTGGTCTTTTATATCGTTTATTTGGTTCAAAATATATCGTTTTTCGACTAATGGTCATCGGTTCAATTTTCTTTTACCTCCTATTTCCTTTTTAATCGTATGCTCCATTCAAATTCAAAGTTTGAAACCATTTCTCCTTCTTCATCTAACCCCTGAGAATTTAAAACAACTGTTTGTCCTTCTCCTGTTTTTATAGTTTCTACAAGCGCGTTATTAATTTTTTCTCCCTCATCACAAGTAAATTGCACCCTA
Source organism: Flavobacteriaceae bacterium (assembly GCA_029942185.1). Classification (GTDB taxonomy): domain Bacteria; phylum Bacteroidota; class Bacteroidia; order Flavobacteriales; family Flavobacteriaceae; genus DQTL01. The sequence goes on along the minus strand of JAOZTK010000091.1, from coordinate 3,989 downwards.
CCAACTCCCTTTTTTGTAAATGTAGCAGTTTGTCGGGTAACTAACATAGATATTCTTCGCTTCGTTTTTTTAATTTTTATCAATACCAATACGCCTGTTGAAAGCTCAGCAGCCATCGCCTGAACGCCATAGTACAAAGAATGAAATGGATTTTGATTGATCCATCTGTGTTTTACGCTAACTACTGCTTTATTCTCTGTAATAGTTGCTACTCTAACACCTGTAAAGTACGCAGCAGGTAACTTGAATAACAAGAACTTATTAAGTTTCTTAATTGTGAATTCCACTCGCTTTAAAATTTATCGCAAATTACTAAAAGATATTTGAATTAAGAATTCAGAATTGAAATTTATGAAATAAACCACCCCGAGAAATAGCCATCGGTATACTAAATTGAATTCAATTATTAATTTCGACGCAGAGCATCGGGGAATTATACCTCCCGATAATTATCGGGATAGGCTATCGCCCTGCGATAAAAAGATCAAAACACTACAATGAAGTAAACTGAAAAGTTAGCACTGAGTAAAGTCAAAGCACCTGCATTAGACAAAGTCGAAATGTTAAAAAAATGTTAATATAAGGTACTTTGTGTAACATAGTACTGTTTTTTATACATATATTTGCATAGTCAAATACTATTAACCTATAAATACAATATAAAATGATCAGCAATTCAGAAAAATCTAATTCCATGCTAATCCACTTATCCGCATTAGCAAAGTATATAATTCCCTTAGGGAGTATACTTCTACCATTAATTTTATGGCAAAGCACAAAAAAGGACAGTGAATACGTAGATCATCACGGAAAAGAAGCCGTCAATTTTAATTTGAGCTTTTTCTTGTACAACATGATTTGCGTGTTGCTACTACTGGGCTCAATTTTTGGTACAGTCTTTTCGGCCGTACAAGCAGAACAATTTGGAAACGAAGCTGATATCGTTGGAATCTTATTTGGTACAGGAGGCTTTGTTACAGCTATTGTAGTTCTTATAATTATCAGTCTTGTAAAACTGATATTGATGATTATTGCCGCTATAAAAGCTAATGAAGGTGTACTTTATACGTATCCGCTGACAATTCGATTTATAAAATAGTCTATAAAAACAAAGAACCATGACAACTATAATTATTTTTTTACTAAACCTCATTCAACTCATCTTAATGATGCTATAATAACCACAAAAAATGAAGATTGAAAACACAAAAGCACAAATGCGTAAAGGAATCTTGGAATACTGTATTTTAAGTATTATCAAAGACAAAAATGACGCCTATACTTCGGACATTTTAGGGCAATTAAAAGATGCCAAAATGCTCGTAGTAGAAGGGACTGTTTATCCTTTATTGACACGATTAAAAAACGAAGGTCTCCTCGGATATAGATGGGAAGAATCCACCTCCGGACCACCACGTAAATACTACACACTCACTGACAATGGCGCTATTTTTTTAAAAGAATTAGCAATTTCTTGGAGTGAATTAAGCAAAGCTGTTAAGAAAATAACCACAACGACAACGACAAAAACCAAAAAATGAACAAGACTATCAATATTAATTTAGGAGGTATATTCTTTCATATCGATGAGAATGCTTTTAAAAAACTAAAACATTATTTAAACGCTATTACTGTTTCTTTAAATGATGACCCTCAAGGAAGAGAAGAGATTATTAAAGACATTGAACAGCGAATCAGCGAACTTTTATCTGAAAAAATCAAAGAGGAACGTCAGGTGATAAACGAGGCCAATATCGATGAGGTGATTTCGGTTATGGGGCAACCTGAGGACTATATCTATGACGATGAATTATTTACAGAACGTAAAACAACAAAATCCAAATCTAAAAAAATGTTCCGAGATGGCAAAGACAAAATCTTAGGTGGTGTTTCTGCAGGTTTGGGACATTATTTCGGAATAGATTCTGCTTGGGTACGTATTTTTTGGATTATCATAACTTTATTATACGGAACCGGTATATTAGCCTACATAGTTCTGTGGATTATCTTACCTGAAGCGAATACCACTACCGAAGAACTGGAGATGAAAGGAGAAGCTATAAATATCGACTCTATTGAAAGATCGATAAAAAGCGAATACAGCAAAATTGAAAATAAAGTCAGAAATGCCGACTACTCAAAAGTAAAAACAGGGTTCCAAGATTTTCTCGAAACCATGGGAAAAATATTTCTCGGTTTCTTTAAAGTACTCGGAATGATAATAGGTGTGCTACTCCTTATAATAGCTTCTACAACTTTAATAGGATTAATAATTGGATTATTTTCATGGGGAGGTATCGCATTATTTGGCATTGGTGATCAATTTGTTCATTTACCTCCATTTTTTGAACATTCTATTGTACCTACCTGGTTGTTGACTTTACTTTTCTTTTTAGCGATTATCATCCCTTTTATTTTCTTATTTATGTTGGGTTTAAACATTCTATCAAAAGACAGAAAATCGCTAGGTTTAGCGGGTAACCTTTCACTTTTAGGTGTATGGCTAGTTTCTTTAATCGGACTTGCTTTGGCAGGTATCGAACACACAAACCAATTCGCTACAAAAGCCTCCATAAGCCATACGCAAGAATATACTATTGCAGCAAAGGACACACTTCAAATTAACATGCTTGGCAATGATAAAATTTCTGACAGAAAATCACTGTATCGTAGTCGGAATATGGAACTTGTCATAGATAGTTTGGGTGCTGAAAAAATGTATTCCAGTTATATTCATGTAGATGTACGTCGCAGTAGCACTGATCAAGTGATGCTTAAAGTTAAAAAAACTGCAAGAGCTTTTAATAAAAATAAAGCAAAAGAAAAAGCGGCTTTAATCAACTATAACTATACAGAAACCGCTAATGTTCTAGACTTAGATGCTTATTTTTTAATACCGACAGCCTTAGAACACAATCGTCCTAAAATTGATGTTATTATCTATGTTCCGGAAGATCGTTATGTGTATTTTGATAACACGAGTAAATCTTTTTTATACGATGTAAAAAACAAACAAAATATCTATGATTCAGATATGGCAAATCATTATTATTATATGAGTTCAGAAGGATTTGAATGTACAGATTGTGAGGCCGTTGATAAGGAAACTGACGAAGATCGTTTTGACAGCGAAGGTGTTAACTTAGACATCAATAAAAAAGGAGTCAAACTCTCTATCAAAGACGGAAAAGAGCAGGTAAAAGTTAAGATTGATGAGGATGGCATTGAAGTGCGATAGATTTTTGAAAGATTTATTTCAATAACAGAATAACAAAAAAATTAATTTAATAATATAAAACCATGAATAAACTAATAGCATTAATCATATTGAGCATTCTCGCAACATCCTGTATGTTTACCGGAGTTGTAGGGAGTAGAAATGTCACTACTGAAACACGCAACATTGATAAAAATTTTACGGGTATTAAAGTGAGTCAAGGTATTGAAGTGGAACTCACCCAAGACAACGTTGTAAGTCTTACCGTTGAAATGGATGACAACTTACACGAAATACTAATAACTAAAGTGGAAGACGACATCTTAAAAATTTATTTTGACGAAAATGTCAGCAAACGAAAAGCCAGTACTATTTATTTAACAATGCCTAAAATTAGTAGTATCAAAACCTCTAGCGGATCTGAGGTAAACTCTCGAAACACACTAAAAGTTAATGAACTTATAGTCGATGCCTCAAGCGGTAGTGAAATTGAACTCAGAGTCGAAGCAAATACCATTGAAAGTGAAAGCAGTAGCGGTAGTGAAATCAACCTAAAAGGAAATTGCCAAAGCTTTACTACTGACGCCAGTAGCGGTAGTGAAATTGATGCAGATGAACTCATCGCTGAAACAGTTAATGCTGAGGCTTCTAGTGGCGCATCTGTTGAAGTCCATGCAACAAAAAGCATTACAGCAAAAGCCAGTAGCGGTGGATCCATAGAATATAAAGGAAATCCCAGAGATACAGAAATCAAAAAATCATCGGGTGGTAG
>JAOZTK010000090.1 GCA_029942185.1 Flavobacteriaceae bacterium | reverse complement strand
CTTCAATATATATTGATATTGTAAAAGGAAATTCATTGAAAATTAAAGAAATTAAGCTCATTTCTTTTCCCAACATAGATAATACTTGGGATGACGAATATCCCAATTCGAATCCTAATCATTTAGCAGATGTTTTCTTTCAACTAAAAAGATCAACTGTTTCTGAATTTTCAAATGATGATAACTCAACAAAAACTATTAAATGGACCCAATCATCAATAAAGGAAAATCAAGGAGATTTAACTTGGAATCTTTCTTCTGAAGAACTGTACGTTGGGTACCAACCTAATTATTCTATTATATTCCAACCCTATTTAATCATCCAATTTTTTGACAAAGATGATGAAACTAGTACTCAATTAGCCTATGCTTTCGGTTTTAATTTTGATGAATATGAAACCACAAAACCTGAAACAATGATTTTTCATGATTATGATGAAGGAATTGAATTTTTAGTAAAAGTTGATTGGCAATAATAATATTAGCTCCACTCTGGTTTTTATCCTTAGCAGGTTAGTGAAAAAAGTTTTCCAAACTTCTTCTTGGATGTAAAATATCTCATTCTAATCTGCTCAATAAGGCCAAACGTCAAACCATTGAAGCTTTTATGGAAAAAGGAGTTTGGGGTTTAAGTAATATGGATAGAAACAAAGCACAGTCTTTTTCGTAATTTATGCTACACAATTTTGCAAGCCAGCTTTATCCTAACTTTTTTATCTTTGCCCCCCTAAACCTTTTTAGACTATACATGACAAATTCAAGTAAAATAGAATTAATGGCTCCTGCCGGGAGCTTTGACTCATTACAAGCGGCTTTGGACAATGGAGCAGATTCAGTATATTTTGGTGTAGAACAATTGAATATGCGGGCAAGGGCATCGATAAATTTTACTTTAGATAACCTAGATGAGATTTCAGCTCGTTGTAAAGCAAAAAACGTTCGTACTTATTTAACACTCAATACCATCATTTATGATCATGATCTCAGTCTTATAAGAACTCTAATTAACAGAGCTAAAGAAGCTGATATTACTGCCGTAATTGTAATGGATCAAGCTGTAATTGCTTATGCACGTGAAGTAGGTATGGAAGTTCATATTTCTACACAAATTAATATCACCAATATCGAAACATTGAAGTTTTACTCAATGTTTGCAGATACTGTTGTATTGAGTAGAGAACTGAGTTTAGGACAAATAGAAAAAATAGCAGAACAAATAAAAAAACAAGAAATAAAAGGCCCTTCCGGACGCTTGGTAGAAGTTGAAGTATTTGGACATGGTGCGTTGTGTATGGCTGTATCAGGGAAATGCTATATGAGCTTACACACATATAACTCCAGTGCGAATCGTGGTGCTTGTAAACAAAATTGTCGCGCGCCTTACCTTGTAATTGATAAAGAAAGCGGTATTGAATTGGAAATTGACAACGAATACATCATGTCTCCCAAAGATTTGTGTACCATTGATTTTTTAGACGAGTTGGTCGCTGCCGGTATTCGTATCCTTAAAATTGAAGGGCGCGGGCGTGCTCCGGAATATGTTGCAAAAACTATAAAATCATATCGAGAAGCAATAGATGCCATTGCAGATGGAACTTATTCTAAAGAAAAAGTCAATACGTGGATGACCGAGTTAAAAAAAGTGTATAATCGTGGCTTCTGGGGTGGTTATTATTTGGGTAGAAAATTAGGGGAATGGAGTGATACTTCCGGTTCAAAAGCAACACAAAAGAAAATATATATCGGTAAGGGAGTCCATTACTATCCAAAAGCTAAAATTGGAGAATTTCATATTCAAGCTTTTGATGTTAAGGTTGGAGACACATTGCTAATAACCGGTCCGACAACCGGCGCTCAAGAAATAGAATTAAAAGAAATGTATGTCAATGACGCAAAAGCAACTTTGGCAAAAAAAGGAGATGTGGTAACGATTCCGATATCTTTTAGAATTCGTCCCTCGGATAAACTCTATAAAATTGTCAAAACAGAAGCTACAACAAATTAACTTACAAGTTTAGAAAGAATTACATTTTATACACCCATTCTGCCGGATTTTGTTTATTGACATCTTTCCATATTTGAAACTTTAAGATAGTTTTTCCGGTTACTGCATCTGTATGAATTGTTCCTATAATTTCCTTTGTTTTTACTTGATCCCCTTTTGCGACCAAAACATTTTCTAAATTGGCATAAACCGTAATGTAATTTCCATGTTGAATTAAAACTGATAAAATCCCACTTTGTGGATTCTTTTGGATAGCCATGACTTTACCGTCAAAAACGGTTCTTGCTTTAGCCTTGTCATTTGTGGCAATTCGGACACCACTACTTTCAATTTTCACTCCTGAATCCATCGGATCAGCTTGTCTCCCAAAACGCACTGTTACCAAACCTTTTTGAACCGGCCACGGAAGCTTTCCTTTATTGGAAGTAAACTTTGCTGCTAAAGCTTTGGCTGCAGGAGTCAAAGCAAAAGATTTTGATTTAGTACCTGATTTTTTAATCGCACTTCTAATTAATTTCTCAATTTGTTTGGTCAGTTTTCTTTCAGCACGTCGTTTATCCTTTATCTGAGCGATATACTTTCGTTTTTTCTTACGATATTTTTTGACGAGAACCTCTTGTTTCTCTTTTTCAGAAACAATTTTTCCTTGTTCGTGTTTTTTCTCATCCTTTAAATTGGATTTAGTAATTTTTAAAATTGCTAAACTATCGTTCAAGACTTGCAGTTTAAAGCTTCGTGTTTTAATAGTATCTCCTTGACTCTTCCGATATTTCGTAATTTGTTTCATGTATTGAAAGCGTCGAAAACCTTGATAAAAATTGTCTGATGATAATAAAAAAAGCAAACGGTTGGCTTCTGATTTACTCAGATATGACTTGTAAATTAAAGTTGCATAGTCCTTCTTTAAAACATCCAATTCATTCTGTAAAAGTGCTATTTTATTTGAGTTTGTAGCAATCTCTCCTCCTATTTCGGAAATTTCGTCAGAAATTGTAGTAATTAAATCCTCACGGGTTGAAATTTTTTGATTTAAATCTTTTACTTGATTACTGAGGCTTCTTTCTTTTTTTTGAGTGTTATCAAGATAAGTTTTGATCTTTGTTATTTCATTTTTAAGAGCGACTCGTCTATCTTCTAATTTTTTGCGATTCGTTTTTTGCGCAAAAATAGGAGTGACTATAAATAAGAATAAACTAAAAATAATAAAAAATCGCTTCATGTGTTCGTTTAATAAAATGCTCGGTTTATACTACTTAATAACGAACAACAAAGATACGTATTATTAACACTTGATAATTTACAAAGCTGGAATGCTAATTTTCTTATATCCGGATGGGATTTTAAAGGGGAATCTTAAATTCTTATCAAATTCAACACTGCGGAATTCCATATTAATTTGAATAGTTTGTTTCGGCTGTTTAGCAGTAATTGTTATTATTTGCGGAAAAGATTCATCAGAAACATTTAGATATTTTGGATATTCAATTAACAAGGTTTGTGTTGCTTTTTTACTACTTAGTTGTTGCTTATCCAATTTAAAATTTATCGGATTTATCCAATACAAAACAGCAAATAAAGCAGCTTGTTTTTTAGGGGTCAACAAATACGATCCATCATCGACACTCTTAACAAACTTTTCATCGAGACCTAATAGGCTTTGTCCGACTAATAAATTTTGAAGCTGCTGAAAATTTAATTCTGTTCCCAAAGCATTGCTGATTAAACTAAAATCTCCATCAAAAAAGGTTCTTTTGATTTTCTCGTAATATTGAACACGTGTCGGTGTTATTTTAACTTTGGCAATTGGAAATCCCAAAAACGAACCACTCATCCAGATAACTTCATCCTTCTGTATCCGAAGTTTGATGCTTACATTTTGAGATTGTTTTGAATCTTTATAATGCGTTTTTATTCTTGCTTCTATTGTTTTTTTTGAAAAATCCGATTTATTATGTTCTTTTATAATCTTGTTAGTAGCAAGATTCATCGTAGCGGTACCGGTAGATTTCATGGTTTTACAGGAATTAAATAACAGGATTAAAACAAATCCTCCAAAAAGTATTTTCATGTTCATTATTAAAAAATTTTAGAACTTCTCACAACTTCTGTACCATTTTCTTATAATAATTAACTTTAACCGTGTTTTTTACAGCTTTATATCCAACAATTAGCGCTTGGTATAGTTGCTTGCTGAGTAATGCGTCATCAAAGACGTAATCCAAACCGGATTCTAAAACCAAAATAGCTTCTTTGTGTTTTCCCAGGCCATTTAATGCAAGACCTTTGTACAGATATAGCTTAGCTTGCGCCGGAAATAAACTCAAACCCAGTTCACTATCCTTTAGCAGATTGGCAAATTGTTTTGTTTGGGTTTCTTCTTCCAGTATTTCTTGTAAGATATGATACTTCTTGTTTTTTGAAAACTCCCTTTTTAAATCGCTTAATTCACGATTTGCTAATTTCTTTTTATCAGTGTTGACCAGCGGTTGATTTTTCTCGGTTTTAAAGAATTTTTTGTAAAAATCTAAGGCTAAGACATAAATGTATTTGTTTTCAATCTCTGTGATAAGTTTTTTTCCCTCTCGCATTTTTTTTGTACGATAGTAAAGTCTTAAAAGATTCCCTGCTTCTGATGGTTTATAGGAGTACAATTGTTTTTGAATTCTAATGGCTTCTGTATAGTTTTGCTCTTTTTCGAAAATTTGTTTCGACAGCGCCAAAATCCAAAAATCATCCGGCTTTAAGTTGTGTGCCTTATCACAATAATGATGTGCTTCTATGAATTGATTTAAAGCAAAATAGTTTTTTGCAAACTCAAAAAGCATGGAGACATTTTCCGGGTAAATTTTTTCACAAACAGCTAATGATTCTAATGATTTCTTATGATTTTCAATAGCTTTATACTGTAAGGATTCAATAAAAGATTTTTTAAAAACCAAATTGTTCTTTTCTTCATCTAACTCTTCCTCTCGAAAAATCGGTGTATTTGCAGTATTCTCCTCAGAATCATCTTGAGCATAAAGATTAAAACTGAAAAATTGGATTGATAGAATAATATATAGTACGATTTTTCGCATTTATTCTAATTGAGAAAAATCACCCAAACTCACACGGGTAAAATTTCCATTAAACACCACATTATTTCCAATCATCGCCTTGTCTAAATTTGCGTTTTTTATGATTGAATTTTTTTGTATTAAGGAGTCCGTAATTGTTGAATCTGTTACTTTACTGTTATCTCCTAACGACACATAGGGGCCGATAGTGCTATTTGTAATCACGACTCCCTCTCCGATATAACACGGAGCTATGATCTCCGAATTTACCAAAACAACAGAGTCGGATACTAAATGCTTACCCGCTTGTCGCTCATATTTAAGCACCTTTTTATTTGTTTCAACAGTCACTTCTTTATTGCCGTTATCCATCCAATCCGTAACTGTTCCCGGTTTAAATTCAGCTCCTTTTTGTTTTAAAGTTTCAAGGACATCGGTAAGTTGAAATTCACCACCTTTTCCTGTGATATTATTATCGATAAGATAATCGATTTCAGATCCCAGTTGATCACCTGATTTAAAATAATAAATTCCAATAATGGCTAAATCAGATACAAATTCCTCCGGTTTCTCTATAAAATCAGTGATAATTCCTTCTTTTAGTTTAACAACTCCAAAGGCTTTTGGGTTTTTAACTTTTTTAACCCAAATAATACCGTCTGTTTCTTTATCAATGCTAAAATCTGCCTTAAACAGCGTATCTGCAAAAGCGATAACACAGGGGCCTTTTAGCAAAGTACGTGCTTGGTAAACGGCGTGTGCCGTTCCTAAAGCTTCCTCTTGTACAAACACACTCCCATTTGCTCCGAATTTTTGAGCAATTTTGATTAATTGCTTTTCTGTATCCAGCGGAAATCCTTTGGAAGCAGGACCAATGATAAATGCTATATCAGTAATGTCTTGCCCAACTACTGTGACGATCTCAGCAACCAATCTTTCAACAATTGATTTTCCGGCAATAAGCGTTAAGGGTTTAGGAACCGTTAAAGTATGAGGTTTAAGCCGAGAGCCGATCCCGGCCATAGGGATTATTATACGCATTTGATTGTATTCTGATTAAACAAATAATAAAGTTGCTAATATAGGGATATTTACATTTTAAATTTCCAATAGTTTTATTACTTTTGAAAGAGATTAACAAAAACGATACAAGTGAGTTTTATACCACAATCTATTCTTGATTATGCTGAAAAGCATACGGAACCCGAATCAAAAATACTACAGGAATTACGCAGAGAAACCTGGCAAAAAATACTAGCGCCGAGAATGCTCAGCGGACATCTTCAAGGCAGGTTATTATCGACTATTTCAAAGATGATTCGACCTAAGGTTATTCTGGAAATTGGCACCTATACAGGTTACTCAACTTTGTGTTTAGCAGAAGGATTAGCCGAAAATGGCGTAATTCATACTTTGGATAATAATGAAGAATTAGTTGATTTTCAGAGAAAGTACTTTAAAAAAGCCGGATTTGATAAAAAAATAATTCAGCATACCGGTGAGGCCTTAGAAATGATACCACAAATAAATAAAAATTATGACTTGGTTTTTATCGATGCGGATAAAAATAATTATAGTTTGTATTTCGATCAAATCATTAATAGCGTAAACACTGGAGGCATCATACTGTCTGACAATGTATTATGGGGTGGAAAAGTTGTTAAAACACCACTGGTAAATGATAGGGATACACAATCGATAATAGCCTATAACACCAAACTAACAAATGATAAAAGGGTCGAAACTTTACTATTACCCTTGAGAGATGGGTTCAGTATTGCCCGTAAAATATAGTGTCTCCAAAAAAAACTATTATAAATATTTCAGGATTATTAAAATTTATCATACTTTTGCCCCAAATATCTTTATGTAATTTGAGATATATGTAATTTTGAAAAAAAATAATTCTAATTTAATTTAAAGTAAATCAAAAATGAGAAATTTAAAAATTGCCTTAATGGCTTTATTAATTTTTGTTGGTATGACCAACATGAATGCTCAGGATAAAAACCATCCATGGGCAATTAATTTTGGTATAAACGCTATTGATTTCCATCCAACAGGTTGGGCCGGTAGTGATGCAACCGAAGGTGAAGGAAACTTAACTGATCATGGTAACCCAGGTGGTTTTGGTGATGAGTTTTTTAACCTTGAAGATCATTACAATTACTTACCTACTATTTCTTCAGTAAGTGTTGGTAGATATTTGGCCGGAGGTCTTACATTAGAAGTTGGTGCGAATATCAACAAAATAACCGTTGTTGGTAACAGCACATATGGTAGCATGTACCAAAATGAGCACAACCCCGGTGATTTAGCTTTTTTAAGCGTTGGGGCACTTCTTAAATATAATGTTCTTAGCTTATTTGGTTCAGAAGGTTGGTTTCAACCCTACCTAATTGCTGGTGGTGGATACAACTGGATTGACTGGGAAGGAGCTGGAATGGTAAGTGGTGGTCTTGGTTTAGACTTATGGATGCACAAAAATGTAGCACTTAATGTACAATCACAATACAAGCACGTACTTGCTGATACTGATCCTTATTTCCGTCCTTATTTCCAACATAACTTAGGTCTATCTGTTAGATTTGGTGGAAAAGATTCTGACGGCGATGGTATCTATGATAAAGACGATGCTTGTCCAAATACATTTGGTCTATTAGAATTTGATGGTTGTCCAGACACTGACGGTGATGGTATCATTGACTCTAAAGATGATTGTCCTCTAGTTGCAGGTCCTGTTGAATTCAACGGTTGTCCTGACACAGATGGTGATGGTATCATCGACAAAAAAGATGATTGTCCTAAAGTTCCAGGTCTTGCTAAATTCAACGGTTGCCCGGATACAGATGGTGACGGTATCATGGACTCTAAAGATGATTGTCCTAATGTTCCAGGTCCAAAAGCAAATAAAGGATGCCCATGGCCTGATACAGATGGTGATGGTATCTTAGATAAAGATGACAAATGTCCAAAAGTTGCAGGTCTTGCTGAATACAATGGTTGTCCTCCTCCTATCATCACAGAAGAAGCTGAAAAGATGATTGATATGCATGCTAAAACTATTTACTTTAATACTGCAAAATCTACATTCAAACCAGGTGTAACTGAAAAATTAGATGCTATTGTAGCAATTATGAAAGAGCACCCAAGAGCTAACTTTATGATTGAAGGTCACACTGACAGTCAAGGTGGTAATGTTTATAACCAAGGTTTATCTCAAAGAAGAGCAAATGCTGTATTGAAATACTTAGAAAGCCATGGTATTGCTGCAAGTAGATTATCTCATGCAGGATTTGGTGAAGAATACCCAGTAGCTACTAATAAAACTGCTGCAGGTAGAGCTTTAAACAGACGTGTTGAAATTAATTTAAAAAAATAATTTTTTAAATAAATTATAATTTTT
>JAOZTK010000089.1 GCA_029942185.1 Flavobacteriaceae bacterium | reverse complement strand
CTAGAAAAACCCAAAATAACAAGTAGTAAAAATGCTTTTGAATTGATGCAACCTTATATCGGAGATTTGAATCATGAAGAGTTTTGGGTTATTTATCTTAATAACTCCAATAAAGTGTTGACAAGACAGCAATTGAGCAAAGGAGGTTTTACGGGAACTTTAGTAGATACGCGTTTGGTATTAAAGAAAGCTTTGGAAGTCTCCGCCACCGGTTTAATTCTTTGTCATAATCATCCGTCAGGAAAATTAACACCCAGCCAATCAGATAAGAATTTGACAAAAAAAATAATTGAAGCCGGAAGTGTAATGGATATTAAAGTACTGGACCATTTAATAGTAACGGAAAAATCGTATTTTAGCTTTGCCGATGAAGGGATTTTGTAGAAGTTGAAAGTTCTCAAATTATTAAACACTAACTATTAACCCTTAACTTTTGTTACTAGTTTACACACATAAAATAACACCCAGACTTACGTACATATTTAGACATGTTTTTGTACGTATTTTGCGTATTCCAATAGAATTTACAACCAAAGTAGAAGAATTTATTGCGCATAATGGTCCAAAAATCACTTATTCTAAAATTCCATTAGGAAATGAATTTTTTATAAGAAATCACGATTTGCTTTTTGATCAGGGAATCAATGACCGTACTATAAAATTGAGTTATTGGGATGATATTCCGTGTTTCTTTCCTACCGGAGAAAAATCGAGTATTCCCTTTGATCTATTTGCGGCAAGTTTTTATTTAATAACTAGATACGAGGAATATCAACCCCATGTTACCGATAAACACGGAAGGTTTTCAGCAAACCAAAGTTTGGCATTCCAAGGAGATTTTTTAGAAAAACCACTTGTGGATATATGGGCTTTTAAATTGTTAAAAACCTTGCAAAAAAAATTCCCGGATTATGAATTTCCTACACGTGATTTTAGATTTATTTCAACTATAAATATAAATGAGGCTTTTGCATTTAAGCACAAAGGCCTTATTAGAAATATCGGCAGTTTTTTTAGTGATTTAGTAAAGTTTAATTTTAAAGGAATCATTAGACAAATTGCAGTTGTTTTAAGTATAAAGGAGGATCCTTACAATACTTATGAACACTTATTGGAATTGAGGAAACAATACAAAGTACGAACACTGTTTTTCTTTTTATTTAGTGAATATACAACTTTTGACAAAAATGTTTCAACAACCAATAACCGATACAAGCTTTTAGTAAAATCAGTAATTGATTATGCGCCTTTTGGACAGCTTTTTTCATATTATACAATGTCAAATGCTAAAAAGTTAAACAAGGAAATAAATCGTTTTGAAAATATTGTCAACATGCCTATTAATAAAAGTAGGCAGCATTACAATCGTTTTGAAGTTCCTAAAACCTATCAGAACCTTATAGACATAGGTGTAACAGAAGATTATAGTATGGGGTATTATACACATTCAGGATTTAGAGCCAGCACCTGTACTCCTTTTTATTTTTATGATTTAGATTATGAAATTAAAACTCCTTTGCTTATATATCCATTTGTAGTTAATGATGATACATTACAGAAACAGCAGTTAACAAAAAAAGAGGCGCTACTTAAGATTGAGACACTTATACATGAAGTGCAAGAAGTAAATGGGACTTTTATAAGTGTTTTTCACAATAGTTCTTTAAGCGATATGCCAAAGAAAAAAAATTGGGAAACTTTGTATGAAAATGTACTGAGCAAACTAAATAAATAGCATTTGTAATGGAAAAACTTTTCGCACAAACACCCAAACCACCCTATTATGCAGTACTTTTTACTTCAAAAATTATGAATGCTTCCGGTGCTTATGATTCGTTGGCAGACAAGATGCTACAACTCGTCAGTGAGCAGGATGGTTTTTTAGGATATGAAGCTGCAAGAGATCACCTAGGAATTACAATATCCTATTGGAAGGATTTAGATGCTATAAAAAAGTGGAAAAATCAAATAGCCCATCAAAAAGCACAGGAAAGGGGAAAGAAAGAATTTTACGAAGCCTATAAAGTCAGAATTGTTAAAGTACTGAACGATTATGAATTTTTCAATTCCTTATAACTTGAAAAAGAAGATAATATACATATCGAAAAAAGAATTAAGTATTGCAAACTATGATGCTTGTGTTGCAGAGTCATCAAGTAGCATGATTTACGCGTATTCTTGGTATTTAGATAGTGTTGCAGATGATTGGGGTGTGTTGGTATTAGAAGATTATAAAGCGGTGATGCCGGTTCCTTTTTTAAGATTAAAAAGGAATCTATTTAGTAAAAAGATTTACCAACCCGATTTTTGCCAACAATTAGGAATTTTTAGTCAAACGGAACTAACTCAAGAAACTGCAAAAGCATTTTTTGATAGTTTTATTGCATTAAATCCCAAAGTTTATAATTTCAATTTTCTGGATTCTCAATTTTTTTCTAAAGGGAAATACAAGCTAAAAGAAAGGATTAATTATGAATTGAACTTGAATAACTCCTATGCGGATTTGTACGCAAATTATTCGACAAATCGAAAAAGAAATCTAAAGAAAGCCTACAAAGAGAATCTTTACGTGTCTGAAGAGATTTCTATTGCGACATTTATTAGTTTTAAAAAACAACATGCAGATTATAGAACAACGGCAAGGCAATATCAAAAAATGAATCGACTGATGAACGAGGCAATAAAAAAGGGGAAAGCAAAGATTTTTGGGGTCATTCAAGCTGGTAATTTAATAGCAGTAGCATTTGTTTTAAACGATAAGCAAAGATTGATCTCCATTATAACCGCTACAAATGAAATTGGAAAAAAAATAGGAGCTATCGCTTTTCTAAACGATACACTTATCAAAAAAAATGCAAATACAACTACTATTTTCGATTTTGAAGGTTCCATGATTTCAGGAATCTCACGATTTTACAAAAGCTTTGGAGCAAAACAGGTAAATTATTTGTCTTTTGAATAATGAATTTTGTTGTATAAATTTGAGAACTCTTTTGCAATAATCTCTCTCGAAAAATTTTCAACAACATAATTGTGCATTTTTTTCGGAAGTAAAGGGATAAATCCAGTGTGAATTTTTAAAATTTTGTCGAGAAGTTGTTTTTTGTTTCCTTTTTCTATTAAAAAACCATAGTTTTTTGGAAAATTTTCATTGATAGCTCCAACATTTGTCGCTATAACAGGAGTCCCTGATGCAAAAGCTTCATAGGTTACAATTGAAAAAGTTTCAATATCACTAAACAAAACAAAAACATGCGCTTCCTTATAATATTTGGCCAACTCCTCTTGTGAAATCTGATCGATAAAACGAATGTTTTTTTGATATATTCCCAATTGTTTTGACAGTTCTTGATACTTATTAGCTCCTCTTCCAATTAAATTGAATTTAAAATTTGAAATTGAATCTTGGAGGGTAGCCACTACTTCTAAAATTAAATTTACATTCTTTATCTCCGACATACTAGAAGCGTGGAGTATTGTGAGTTTTTTTGCTTTAGTTGTTTTGGGAGTAAAAATATCCGTATTAACTACATTGGGTACTTTTTGGTAAGTACCGGTTAGACCAAAAGCTTGCATGGCACTTCCAAGACTATTACTTACAGGACACACATAGCTCGCTTGTTTTGTGATTATTTTTGAAAGCTGCTTTTCTAAAAATCCAATTTTTGTATTGTAAGGGGTATAATAGCCATGATAATGTTCGGAAAGCAGGTATTTTTTTTGTTTAAAAAGTTTTAGAAACAAAGTGATAAGTCCCGATGGATACAGCTTATTAAGATGGACTATATCAAACGCATCCGCTTTTTTAAACAAGGTTCTATAAGCTTTTGCAAATTGAACTGCCTTTACAAAACCTAAAGAGGATGGTTTGACATAGGCGATTAAACTTCTGACATTCTTGTGTGTAGTATCTGAAACTTCAATGCTTTTACTTGCATTTTTATCTGATTTTACGTGTATTACTGTTACTTTATGCAGCAGACTTATTGCTTCGGCGTGTCGTTGAATAAAATCACCATTATCTGGAGCCACTCTCGAAGGATACCATCCTGTTAAAAAAAGTATGTGTAAAGCTTCTCTTTGCAAGAATTTAGTTTTAGAAAATCAAAAGTACTATTAAATTAAAGAATATTATTCTATTTTTGTCATTCAATTAATTTATGATTTTTTAAAATTGTACGGATTTTATATACAAAATAGCAGAATTGTAGAAAACAAAGACAAATCAGGCTTTGAAAATACTGAACAGATTCATTATAAAAGTTTTTCTTTCCGGTATTTAAAGTTTGATAAGTTTATAGAAGATAAGATATTTACACAAACCAAAAAGTTTGTTTTAGGGATTGATGGCGTTATTTTAAATAAGAAATCTTTACTAAAGGAATACGCAAAAAAAGATTTTTCAGATTTAATATTACGACTATACGAAAAGGAAAAAATAGATTTTGTCTCCAAAATCAAGGGTGTGTTTTCCGGTTTTATCTATGAAAAGGATAGTGATGTTCTTTATTTTTATAATGATAAAACAGCGACAAAACAGGTTTTTTATTCTCAATATAAAAATAGCTTAATTATAGCACCAACACTTGAAAGTATTGTAAGGTTAAGAAATAATCAAGGAGTAAACAATAATTTGGATATTCAAGCCACCTACAATCTGCTCACTTTTGGCGGGATGATAGAAAACCAAACCTTAATAGAAGACGTCTTTAAATTGGGAGCAGGAGAATATTTAAAATTTAATGACAATAAACTTGAAGTAAATAGATATTTTGATTTTAACCAGGTTGAAATTTCTATAACGAGTAAAAAAACTGCTATTAATCGTTTAAATGTAACTTTTATTGAAGCCTTAAAACTGGAGTACGAAAAAGACAAAGAATACAACTACAAACATATCGCTACCTTAAGTGGCGGTTTAGATTCACGAATGAATGTAATGTTGGCAAAAAAGATGGACTACAAATCCTTAACTTATTGTTTTTCGCAATCTAATTATGCCGATGAAAAAATTGCTCGAAAAATTGCTAAAGATTTAAACCTTGATTTTAAGTTTATTCCTTTAGATGATGGAGATTATCTAATAAATCTCTCCGAAATGATCGGAATTAACAGTGGTTTACAGTTTTATCATGGTTCGGCTCACTATAATTATGCACTACAACAATTAGATTTATCAAACTATGGATTGATGCACACAGGGCAAATTGGAGATGGCATTTTAGGTGGATTTGTAAGCAATGTGGGAAATAAAAACTACCTTTTAAAAACAATATCAAATAGATTTATTGAAAAAGTAAATATTGATAAAAGTGTTTTAGATTCATATTCTAATGAAGAAGTTTTTAAACTCTACCAAAGGGTATTTAATTTGGCAAATTTTGGATCTTATGTAGTAGAACACAACAAGACTTACTTGGTTTCACCTTTTTTAGATGATGATGTTATTAAAGTAGCACTTTCAATTCACCCATCCTTAAAAATTAATCAAAATATTTATATAGACTGGATTAATCAATTACACCCTGAAATAATGAAGTATAAATGGGAACGAACAGGTTTTCGACCCGATAAAAAATGGAAAACAGCCTTGTCTCGCTATACCAATAAATTAAAGAAGGAATATTTTATTTTTACAAATCAACAAGATAAATTGTCCATGAATCCATTGGCGTATTGGTATGCTACAAATAACACAATTAAAGAGTTTTATTCACGTTCTTTTAATGAGAATATAGGTTTATTAGAAGCAAATAAAGAATTGTTTACAGATGTGACTTTGATGTTTAAAGAAGGAAACTTTACAGAAAAAGCAGTTGTACTGACACTTTTAGAAGTGATTAAAAAATATAGATTAAGAGTTTAAATGTGTACACACTGTTAAGATATTTCGTGTATTCTGCGAATTCTGTGTGAAATAAAGAACCCACAGAAAATATTTATTTCAAAATTTTGAATGATTTAAAAAATAAAACTATTTATGGATTGATATGGAACCTTATAGAAAGGTTCTTTAATTACTTTTTTCAATTTATAGTAGGAATTATACTAGCGCGAATTTTATCTCCAAAAGAATTTGGCTTAATGGGCATGTTGGCAATTTTTATTGCCTTATCACAAGTGCTGATTTCCAGTGGATTAAATAGTGCAATTATCAGAAAAGAGTCTTGTGAGCAAAAAGACTACTCAACCGTTTTTATATTCAATATTGTCAGTAGCTTCTTCTTTTTTATACTGTTATTTTTACTGGCAAAACCCATAGGTATTTTTTATGAGCAACCCATTTTAGAAAGTATTTTAATCGTGCTGGCATTTGGTTTAGTAATCGAAGCATTTGGTGGAATTCAAATGGCAAAATTACAAAGAGAAATGAATTTTAAATTGCAGACAAAGATCACTTTGGTTGCATCCTTTATAGCAGGTATTGTTTCAATAAGTATGGCGTTGTTAGAATATGGTATCTGGTCGCTGGTGGCGTTGCATTTAACGAGAGTTCTTATTTCTACTCTTTTGATTTGGGTTTTTGTAAAATGGAAACCGAGCTTGCTTTTTGACAAACAGTCTTTTAAAGAATTATTTTCTTTTGGAAGTAGGTTATTGCTAAGTGGTTTGATTGATACGGTTTATGATAAAGGTTTCTATCTTTTGATTGGTAAATTATATACACCAGCAAGATTAGGCTTCTTCAACAGGGCAGAAAGGTTTGAAAACTTGGTTTCTAGAAATATTTCAGGTTGGATTTCAAAAGTTTCCTATCCGATGCTGTCTCAAATTAAGGATACAAAGGTTTTACAGAATAGTTATCGAAAGATAATACAAAGTGTTATGTTTATAACTTTTGTATTGTTATTTGGTTTGGCAGCCACATCTGAGGCATTGATAATTTCCTTATTGGGTGAAAAATGGGCAGATTCTGTTATTTATTTACAAATGTTAGTATTTGTAGGTATGTTACATCCCATTCAAGCTCTAAATACAGAAGTTCTTAAAGTTTTTGGAAGAAGTGATTTATTTTTACGTGTGGTCATTATCAAAAAGGCTATTGCGATACCTTTGATGATTGTCACCGCTTTTATCAGTATTAAAGTAATGATATTGGGAATGATTTTTATGTCCGTTCTTTCCTTTATCATCAATGTTCATTGGAGTAATAAATTTATCAAATATACACTGATGCAACAGGTTAAAGATATATTTCCTTCCTTTGTATTAGCATTAGTCAGTGGTGTTATTGTTTATTTTATCGGATATTATTTACAAACAGCTCCTGTAATAACATTGATGATTCAGATTGTATCAGGATTCTTTTTTGTGGTCGCTTATTGCGAAATTACAAAGCATTCCATATATTTGAATATTAAAAACATCTTGATAGATATATATCGGAAATACAGAAATAAAGAGTGATTTTGTTTAATAAATGGTTTTTTTAAAAACACAAAGCTTTGACACAAACAAAAGTAAACATCGTTACGGTTACTTATAATCAAGAGGATATTATTGCTCAAACAATTGATGCTTTACTAGCACAAAAAACAAACTTTGATTTTGAAATAATTATTGGAGAAGATTGTAGCACAGACAATACATTAAAAATTGTTCAAGAGTATCAGAGAAAACATCAAGGAAAGATAAGAATTATTACCTCAGATATGAATGTGGGTATCGAAGAGAATTATTTGCGTTGTTATAAAGCTTGTCAGGCTAAATATGTGGCAATATGTGATGGAGATGATTACTGGATAGACCCCTTAAAACTTCAAAAACAAGTAGATTTTTTTGAAAAGCATTCGGATTTTGGATTATTGGGCACAATGATTAAATACTATGATGAAAGGACTCATGAATTTGTCAAAGGAAAAAGTATTGATCAAGATTATGTAGAATATAGTTTTGATAGTCTGTTTATCGAAAATCCATTAACCTCATCATCAGTAATTTTTCGTAGAGACTTGCTCGAACAGTTTTTGACTTTATACCAAAAGTTTAAAGTGGAATTAAATGGTTTTATAGATTATAGCTTATGGATGTATTTTGCTAGTAAAATGAAAGTGGCAGAGTTAAATGATGTTACAACCGTTTGTAGGTTGTCTGACACCAATATTTCAAGAAATAAAGATTTTAAAAAAAGTTGGCAATACAGAAAAAGAAACTATAAACACTATAAATTTTTCAACTCGTTTGTTAAAGGGATTGATAGAAAAACAAAAAATAAAGCAGCTCACAACAGAGCAGTTTGGTATTATAGATTAACGGCAGTAAATGCTGATGTTGAAGTAAGTGAAGAACTTCTTAGTATTTTTAAATCGAATAAAGATTATGTGCGATATTGCTTATTTAGAATACTCCTAAAATTCCCAAAATTACACCCTATGGCAAGCTTCTATGAAAAAGTGAGAGCTAAGTTTTTAACCTTAACAAATTATAGAGATAATAAAAAAGCTTTCTATGCGTATTAAACACGTTTTTTTCGATTTAGATCACACACTTTGGGATTTTGAAACAAATTCAGCAAAAG
>JAOZTK010000088.1 GCA_029942185.1 Flavobacteriaceae bacterium | reverse complement strand
AAAAGACGAAAAACCTATAGAAAGACATATTTATGTAATGGTTTCTAAAGAAGGATTGTTTATTGAAAAAGGAGTAGATGAAAATAACGAAATAGCCATTGTGGCTAAAGGAGATTTTAAAAGGGATTTAGAATTCTCACTGTATGTTTACAATAAGGAAACTGATCAGGTAGAACCAAATGACGAAGGCTTGAAAAATTTGTATTTTGAGTTAATAAACGAGGAACAAATTTCAAAAAATATTGATGAAGTATTACAGACCAATTTTCTTTTTGAAAACATATTTGGCACTATGAAGCACGCTTATTATAAGCTAGATGTGCCTTTTATGCTACCTGGAACAGGAGAGGACGTATATGAATTAAATTACAAAGTATCTGTACTTAATTTAGACGTAGCAAACAAGGAGAGCTTTCAGCAAATCATTACACTAAAAGTAGAAACCTATGGTGTGGGGCGTGGTTTTAAGGAGTGGAGAGAGGCTTATGATAAATGTGTAAAAGACATTATTTATTATTTTGATGATGAAGAAAAAGAAGCTGAATTTTTACAATTATTAAAAACTAAAGGAAAAGAATTAGATGTTTATGGATTGGTACAACTAAATAAGTTGATAATAAGAGAAGCCAGTAAGGCAATTATAGCTGATGGAAAAGCGTGGAGAGAGCATGCAAAGTTTTTAGGAAAAGTAATTTATGTTTTAGAATATGTAGAATTTGCAGGAGATATAGCTTTTCAGGTGCTAGTAGCAACTTTTACTGGAGGAGCAGGGAGTTTGGCCGCAAGTGCCTTTAAACAAACTTTTATTACAGGGGCAAAAATGATTATTGCAGGCCAATCAATAGATGATTTTGCAGCAGCAGAATGGGATGCCATTAAAGGAATGCTATACAGTACAGTAAAGGGAAGAGTGGTCAATACGCAAACCATAGAAAAGTTTTATAAGGGAAGTAAACTAAAAGTTTGGGCTATTTTTGCAGTGGTTACTTTTGGGTTGCATTATCAGCGCTTGGGCTCAATACCGGAGGCAGCCAAAGCAACAGCTAGACAAATGCGTGATGAAGCTATTATACGTTTCTTACACGGAAAAGTGCAACAAGATCGAGCAAAACTTAAAGCTAAAGAATCAAAAGAGATCGCCAAAGAGAAAGCCAAAGGGAAAAACGATTACGAGACCTCAAAAGCCTCACCTGATACAAGTGGATATACTGATCGTAGTATAAAAGCTATTCAAAGAATTGCAACTAGATTGAAAGTTAGGATAATTACTAGACCCACTAATAAAGCAGCTAGAGCTTTGTTAAAATCAGGACAGGCTGTAGCTAAAAAAATGTTTGTTAAAAACAAAACAATAAGCGAACTGGACACTTATTTAGGAGCTTCTAAAAATAATGTAGGAATGGTAGGAAGTTTTAAACCTAAATTATCAAGACAACAACTTAGAGGTTTGCCAAAAGGAGTTAGGCGAGCCGTTGTAAAAAGATATAAGCAAAGAGCTAAAGAATGGATAGATCAAGCAGCGCATATAAAAGAATATGTATCTAAAGGAAAAATGTATATAAAAGATGGCGTAGTCTATGATTCAAAATCAGGAAAACCTTTCACGGGAGATATTGATATTTATGATATTAGAGGTGTTAATGGTGAAAGAATTTCTCCAAAAAAGTACAAAGAGGTGACAGATGCATTAATAAAATCAAAGGCAACTAATGTAGAACACGGCGCTCATAAAGATTGGCAATGGTGGAAAGGAAGTGCAAAAGATGTTGACGTAAATAAAGGGATCTCTGATGTGATAAACAAAGGACATCGTAAAGAATCTATTAATAGTGATGGAAAATTGGTACGAGGAGAAGCTTTAGTTGATTTTAGGCCAGGAGTAGGAGTTAATACCACGGGGGTCTATCGTAAGTAACCTAAGAATATACATGCTAAATTATGTCAAATGATAAATACTAATTTTTTAATAGAAGAAAGAAAAAACAGCATAGTAAATCTATTGCAACTTAGAAAAGTTGTGACGCAATTAGCCAATGATTTAGAAGATGCGACAGATGATGAGAATTTACAATCTCATTTAATGCAAGAATATGGCAAAGCATTGGATGAACTGAAAGACTTAGAAGATAAATATATTGTTGGTTTACCTAGAAAACCACTTTCACGTTGCCCTTTTACTAACGAAACCCATAGTCAATCAATAGATACTTTTGGACTAGATGGAGTTTGGTGGGATGCCGAGAATCCTATAAGAGGTTACGAAGAAGAAAGCCAAACATTTTTTGCTATTACAGGAAGTGTTAATATCATCGGCGAAACACCGGATACATTTTTCTCTATAAAACCTGGTCCAGCAGTACCTTGGGTTTCACCAAGACTTTTAGATAATGAAAATATTAGAGCGGTTTTATCTCATCTTAAAGTTGGAGAATATGACGCCTATGTAGTTGTTTATTATTCAAAGGATAAAACAACAGAAATAGAAAGAATAAATACATGGGGGACAGATCGGTATATATCTGAAGACAACGAAGGCTTGGCAGTAATGGGCAATACCTTTGACGAAGAAGACGAATACGATTTTGATATAGCCGCATGGATTACGAAAGGAAAACTAAAATGGATAGCCCCTGATGATGCTGCTTTAGAGCTTCATGATAGTATTGATAATTGCCCATATTTAAACCTTTCTGGCTATCAATATCCTGTGCGTATTCAAAATAAAGAAATAGTAAACTGTATGATAACCATTGAATATGATGATGAGGAAAAAGAGGAAATACAATCAAAATTCTGTACCAACTGTGGAACACCCATATCAGAAGGAATGAAGTTTTGTGGAAATTGCGGAAATAAAGTATAAACTAAATTTAAAAATTATGTCCTATTGTGTTAATTGTGGATCAAAGATAGACTCAACTACTAAATTCTGCCCCAGTTGTGGCGAAAAAGTAGTGTCTGAAACGCAGAAAAAAAGAAAGCCACCCAAAATGGAAATGGATAAAGGCGTAGTAAAAAGTCTAAAAGAAGAAACATCAAATTTTATAAAATCTAAGGTGAAAAAGACAGTTACTCCTAAGATTTCTAAAGAAAAATTAACCGTAGCAGATACGGTTACACAAGAAAATTATACTAGAAGCAAACCAATAAATACTAAAAATCCTATTCAAAAATGGATGATTTTTTATTTTGTAATCAATTTTATTCTCCTTTATTTATATAGTGGTCAAAAAGAAGTTATTGGAATTTCCCTTTTCTCAAGCATCATTATTATTTCCTATTTGATTAGAAGAAAAAAAGAAAAACCATTTAATTTAGTCTTAAAAATTGTATTGATTTTGCAAATATTATTGGTTGTAAGCACCTTATTCCAAAATATAGAATTTATGGCAGACAACACAGATTCGGCTATTGCTGTAGTACTGCTTGCTGCCTTTATATTTATAAATATTAAGTTGTTAATTGTTAAAAATAAAACGGTCTAATATGAAAATAAAATATTGTCAACACTGTGGAGCAGAAAATGCTCAAGGAACCAATTTTTGTATATCCTGTGGAGAAAAACTTGTACAAAAAAAAGAAACCATCACAATTTGCGCAAATTGTGGTAGTGAATTTAATGCTGATGAAAAATATTGTTTATCCTGTGGTAAGGCTAGATCAGAAGAAAGAGAGAAAAAAAGCAATGTTTCAAAAGTAGCTGTAAATTTTATTAAAGATGAAAAAAAAGGACTTTTTGGAACAATAGGAAAAGTACTACTGGGAATTGTTATTATATTTTCGATTTGGTTAATCTTATTATTAGCTTTTGATGATGGGGCTAGTAGTTCAACTGAAAACCATATAAATAAAGTTGAGAACCTAAACCAAGAAGAATCTAGTACAAATGGAATTATTGACAATAACCAAGAAGAAGTATTAGATGTTAATGATGAAAACAGAGCAGATAAATACCGCTACGGTATAGGTGTTCAATCGGACCAATACAAAGCACTTGAGCAATATCAAAAAGACGCTAATAAAGGTGATGTCAATGCAATGGTGGAACTTTCGGATTATTATCAGCAAGGAATATGGGTGCAAAAAGATACTAAAAAAGCAAAAAAATTATTACAACAAGCGGCTGATGCTGGTTCATTGGCCGCCAAATGGCAGTTAGAGTTTTTAGAAAGTCAAAAATAAATTTTATAATTATGAAAAACACATACATACAAAATCTATTTATTACTTCATTTCTTTTTTTTATCATTATTTCTTATGGTCAAAAACAAAAGTCGCAAACACAAGAATTGAAAGGAACCGCCGAATCATTTATCAAAGCAGAAGCTATCAAAGCTTATGAAACAAAATTAGCCAAAACATTAATTGCCGAAGCGAACGATCCTATAGTGACAAAAACGATGAAAAAAATATGGGAATCGGCAAAAGGTTTGAATAAACAACAAATGAAAACCCTTTTTGAGCGTTTTACTAATGCCTCAAGACAAAACCTTAAAAACCTTATTAAATTATCTCCAAGTCAGTTAAGCAGTTATGTTAAAGAAGTGACTAGCAATATCAAAATTGATGCAAAATCTTTAAAAATTATTATCTATGGCAGTGGTAATAAAGCTGGAAATGCAGTTTTAAAAACATTGTCTGAAGTGGATGAAATAATAGCAAAAACAGGAAAACTACCTAAGCATATACTTAAAGCAATGCGTGATGAAGCTAGTGGATTAAACCCAAAACAAGCAAAAGCTTTTTATAATTTACTAAAGAAAAAAATGTCAAAGGATTGGACAGATTTTAAAGATTTAAAAACCCCAGGTAAAGGACCAGCTGGTGCAGTAGGAACAGTAGTTGATGGTATTTTTGTCTTAAACGATGCATGGGACATATATTATAGCGATGACGAAGCAGAGGTTAAAGCAATAAAAGCAACAAGCAAAATTATTGATTATGGATCTAGTACTGGTGCTGGTGTTGCAAGTGCTGCTCTCGGTGGTGGTCTCGGACCAGGTTTGATAATTGCCTTTTCAGCTAATCGGGTTTCTACCTTATATACTGAGATGGCAATGCTCAGAAAAGAACTTCAAGACATAGAAGATACTATAGAAAACAGAAAGATTAATAATGGTGTTTTTGCCAGAGGGCAACTTATAAAAGTCAGTCAACTTATAAAATTAGGGCAATTAAAGAATGCAAAATTCAAACTGATCAAACTTCGCAAGTTTTTAGAGAATAATGATTTTAAAAACAAACCCATGCTTTCAAAGTTACGCGATAACTTAGAAAAAAAATTAGAAAAAGCAAAGTATAATGAACGTGTAAACATAGAAATAAATAAAGCCAGATTCCCATATGTTGAAGCTTATAATTTTTACAAAAAAGGAGTAGAATTAAACATTGCTAAATATGAAGCAAATCGTGCACTAAAAATGCTAAAAAATAGTGCAAAATTGTATCCGGAAATAAATGAACTACAAGCTATATCAAGAGTGAAAAGTTTACTAGCAGCAATTAATAAAAAAATTAATGAGGCAGAAGCCTTAACAATAACCAAAGTAGTGATTCCAAAACGAGCATATGTGGGACAAAGTCCTGACATTCATGTTTTTGTAAAAGGAGGTGTACCATATTATAGGACTGTTGGAACAATATCAGGCAATATCTCTGATGATGGTAAAGTGGATATGTATTGGCAAGCTCCTACAGAACTAGGGAAGCAAAAACTCACTTTTACGATAAGTGATTGTATGGGGAAAATAGTAAGTGCCAGTAGGAGCATTGAGGTTGTTGAAAAACTAGAAGACGTTGAAGAATTTGAGGGTAATAATCCGCTTGATGGTTTATGGGAGATTGATTTAAACAGTGATGTTCTTAATACTAGAATAGATCCTGAAACTAAAGAAGCAATCTATGTGGTTTCTACGTTTAGAGAATTAAATAAAAACACCAAAAATTTATGGGGTGATAATTCAAATATTGCTAAAGACGATGTATTAAAATTCTATAACTCAAAAAAAATATATTTCAAAAAAATAGCAACTCTTGAGAATGGATTCTCTTATTTTTATCTGTATAAATATGATGAAGATACTTTTGAGCGAATGGTGTTAAGAGAAATTGACAAATCAAATTTTGAAATATTCCTCATTTACGAAAATTATCGTTTAACACTAAGTGTAAAAAAGAATTATATGGAGTGTTTATTAGAAAATACAAATGCTTATAATATGACTTCGTATAAATATAGATTTTATAGAAAGAACACTCCTAAGAATCCACCAACTTTATCTAATGGTGCTTGGGACTGGGATGAGTTAGAAGATGATTTTAAAGATGAATTGAAAATTTATTCAAAGCTAAGTTCTGCAGAAAAAAACAACTTTGATTTATCTAAAATAGAAGAATCGTATGAACTCATTCAGCGGAAAATTGCTGTATTTAAAAAGTTTCAATCTGTATTTGAAAATTCTATGTTATCTTATAAAGGAACAAAACCATCAACAATAAAAAAAGAAGATTTAATGTGGGAGTTAGTGAGTACAGAAATAATAAATTTAGGTCCTCTTTTTCCATACTCAGCAACTAATTCAGAAATTGATGGATGGGTGAAAATTTGGAAAGAAAAAAGTGAAGATGTAGAAGCAGATAATTATATTCCACCAATTGATAGCGAAGAAGATCCTAATAGAAGAAGGGCAAGAATTTTTGTGTCTAAATTTAGTTGGAATCCTCCCAAAAAACAATATCTGGTAGGTCAAAAATGGAATCCAAATATTCAAAAATCCGGAAAAATAAAAGCAATTTTAAAAACCTTAGATGATTATGAAGTTGTTACTGATGATTTCGTTGAATTTAATTCAGATAAAGATTCAAAAGAAGTTATTCTAAATTACAAATATTCTTATATAATTAATGAAGATTATGAAGCGACTGATGAACTTAAAATTATTTGCAAATTCAAGTTACATGTAAAATAGTATTTGAAGATAAACACAGTAATAATAAAAATAATTTTTAATTATTAAAATAACACAACATGTTATACTGTTCAAACTGCGGAAGCCAACTCAAACCTAACGCCACTTTTTGTGCTAATTGTGGAACTGCCATACAACAAATAGCAAAGCAAACTCAAATAGTAACTCCTATACAAGAAATACAGGGTGAGGTAGATTTTAATATTGTTAACAAAGAACACCTAAACTTAGTAGAAGTTGTGCTAGAAAACAGTGCTTTTAGATATGAAGCGGGTGCCATGCACTATATGAATGGCAACCTAACACTTGAGTCAAAAGTGCCAGGAATTGGGAAGATGTTTAAATCTATGTTGACTAGAGAAAAGATAGTCAAACCTGTAATTCGTGGTTCGGGAACTGTTTTTTTACAACCTACTTTTGGTGAATACACCGTACTAGATCTAAAAGGAGAAAAATGGATTTTAGACAGAGGAGCTTATTTAGCTTCTGAAATGGGTGTTGAAATAGGTGCGTTTACAAACAAAGCAATAAGTGGAATTTTCTCTGGTGAAAAATGGTTTCAAACCGTTGTTTCAGGTACAGGAAAAGTGATTGTCACATCTGCAGGTCCTATTGAGGAAATAGAATTAAATAATGGGAAAATAGTTGTTGATGGTGCTTTTGCAATCGCTCGAACTTCAGGGATAGATTTAAAAGTATCAAAAGCAACCAAAGGATTTTTTTCAACGATTATTTCAGGTGAAGGAATTGTAAATACTTTTACAGGAACAGGAAAAATATGGATTGCTCCTGTTGATAATTATTTGACAACATTACTCAATTCTATTTTTAATTTGAGTTATCAAATACAAGACATAAGTACAAAATAACGTAAATACAAGGTTTTGCTTCAAGTGAAACCCTAATTAACAGAAATTACAAACAAATGGAATATTGTTCAAATTGTGGTTCAAAACTTACAAACGATGTGAAATTTTGCCCAAACTGCGGAGAAAAGATTGAAAATAGTCAACTAGAAAATATACATGAAGCTCCTCAAAAAAATGTTTTAGAGACAGCAAGCGCACAGACTGTTTTTAAAAAAATCAATAAAGACATACAGATTCAAAATAATCAAAGCTCCATAACTAAAAAATTATGGTACGCTGCTGCTTTTTTTCTATTGATTATCATTATTGCTTTTATGGAACTAGTGGACATTCATCCAGCAATAGTTTTCCTGTCTTTTTTCTTTTTTCTATCCTCTGTACTAATAGGGTTTATGTTTAGAAGCAGAGAAAAAAAACTACAAAAACTAATAACAGGAGAAAACCTTTTAGCAGAATGGACTTTGACCGATACTCAAAAGAAAAACTATGCCAACTACCTATTTGAACATGAAATAAGTAAAAATAAAGTTATTTTGGTTTTAATAGCTGGAATAGCCGCAGTCGTATTTGGGATCTTTATTTTAGTAATTGATGAAGGCAAACTATTTATGTTTTTAGTATTTATTGGTTTGGTTATGTTTCTATCAATCTTTGCTTTTGGAATGCCCTACTATTATAAAATGAAAAATACCAAAGCCAATGGTCATATACTAATTGGTGCAAAATATGCTTATATAAATGGCTTTTTCCATAACTGGGATTTTTTACTATCCGGTTTATCAAAAGTTAAGATAATTACAGAGCCTTTCTACGGAATTAATCTAGTGTATTATTATACTGATAGAACTTTTACACATAGCGAAGAGCTTTTTATTCC
>JAOZTK010000087.1:6844-8736 GCA_029942185.1 Flavobacteriaceae bacterium | reverse complement strand
ATTCCTACCATCTCAACGAACAATTGGGATTAAAGCTTGTTTGGGAAGATAAAAAGGCACAAAAAGAAAGAGCACTGTTAGCACCACCACGTTTTTACACAGGCGATTTTAAGAAGTTTTTATCGGATAAAAAATAATTTTTGGATAATCTCTATTTTTAGGATTGGCTTACAATTGGGAGCTTTTGCATCACGTGGCATATCTTATTCTGAGATTACTTGCTAAATAAGACCTATTTTTCTCATTTCCCAAAAACACTTTTCAGTTGCATTAATATCAGCTGAGGCATCGTGTGCTTCTTCAAAATCTTCACCAAAAAGTTTGATGTGTAGTTCCGATAATTTAGGCCATTTATATCCATAATACCCATGAATTTTACAATAATCTGTAGATGCTTTCATGGTACATAGTTTAGATTTATAAAAAAAATCAGTTTTAATATTTTTCCTAAGTAATTCAGCGCCTAATATCATTTTATCAAAATCAATGTTATGCGCAATAATAAAGTCTGATTCACTTACTAATCCATTGAACGCATCTAATACTGTAGTTAAATCTACTCCTTCCTCAATTGCTCTTTCTGTTGAAATTCTATGGATTCTTGAAGCTTCAATAGGTATTGTATAAGACTCAGGTTTTATAATAAAACTTTTAGTTTCTATTCTATTACCCACATTATCTGACAAAACCCACGCTATTTGAACCATTCGTGGCCAATTTTTTAAATCTGTTACCGGTGCTTTCCAGTTTCGTGGTAAACCTGTTGTTTCTGTATCAAAGAATAAGTACATGTATTAATCTTTTGTTATTAAATATCTTTTCACTCCTCATTAGTATTTTTATAAATCTCATCAATGATATTGAGTACTTTGAATGTATCTGCACCCTTAAAAAAAACTAATATTCTCCAATAAAAAGAACAAACTCATCGGTGAAACCGTAGCATCATTTACTCCGATAACATAGGCAATTTTCTTTGTGGGATTGTATACTACATAAGACTGAAACCCAAAGGTCTGGCCTCCGTGACCATAAAAACCAGCTACTTGCATAACACCATAGCCATAGGTTAAAACTTTATAATCTTCGTACATTTGGTGAAAGCCCTTTGTCTGTTGCATTTGTAAGGTCTCCGGTCTTAGATAGAGCTTTCCTCCGTGCCATGCCAACAGAAATTTTTCTAAATCTTTGGTACAAGAAACAATCTCACCGGCACTACCTGCCAATGTAGGCGGCATAAATGAAGGCGCCCCTTTAAAATGTCCACGCATCATACGTCTCTTTGCTTTTTTTGTAAGACGAGATCCAAAATAGGTGTTTTTCATTCCGACTTTATCAAAGATGTTTTTTTGAATATAATCACGCCAATTCATTCCGGATAGCTTGCTGATAATGTCTCCAAGAATGATATAGCCTGTGTTGCAATACTTAAATTTCTCTCCGGGTATAAAATTGGCATCCCCGTGATTTATAGCTAAATTGTAGATTTCTTCCGATGAATACACCTTTCCTTTTACTGAAAACACCTTTAAAGCCTTTTCATCATCACCATATACATTGAGGTAATCTATAAATCCACTAGTATGGTTTAATAACATTTCAACCGTGACCTTATCCCAATAATTTTGTCCTTTAAAATTGGCTAGATTTTTGATTTTTCCGTCCGGGAAAAATTTATTTATGGGCGTATTTAAAGACAGCTTTCCTTTTTCAATTAACTGAAGAACAGCAATTGCAGTAAACATTTTACTGGCACTACCTATTTCAAAAAGATTTTTTGTCTTTGCTTTTTTTTCTTTTTCTTTGTTTGAAAATCCAGTGGCATAATTAATACGTTCCCCTTGTTTTTCGACAAGAATTATGGTTCCTACATCAGCGTGTTTTTTTGAAAA
>JAOZTK010000087.1:5404-6744 GCA_029942185.1 Flavobacteriaceae bacterium | reverse complement strand
AATTTTTAGAGAATATGGCATTTGAATTGGATATAAGTAGTATTGAATTCACTAAAATCTTACGAAATCCTGACAAGTATCCTATGGATCCTCCTCTGGACTACAATGATCGTATAGAACAACTCTACTTTTTTACAAACATGATTTTCTCGGATGATAAAATAAAACTCGACGAAGTAAAACTGGTCAGAAGTTTGGCAGTGGGTTTGGGTTTTCCAACCGATAATGTGGAAAAAGTTACCGACGAAGCCATTCATTTAGTGATGAACGACAACAACCTACACGATTTTAGTAAAGCCATTAAACAAGTAAATAAATTCTAGTTATTATTTTGCTCACTAAAATAATGTCGCAGCATACGTAAATGATGCGTGTATCTTTTTAATTCCTCGTTGTAAATACCTTCCTGATCCAATCGATCTATTCGCACTTTCCCTTGTGCTGCATGAATTATTTTTTCGTTGTCTAAAACAATCCCTACATGGGTTATATTCTCTTCTTCATTATCGAAAAATGCCAAATCACCGGCTTGAGCTTGTTGCAGAAAAGCGACTAATTCTCCTTGTTTAGCCTGTAGCGATGCATCCCTATGGATTGTGTAGCCATTGAGATGATACACTATTTGTGTAAAACCCGAGCAATCGACACCAAGTGGTGTTTTTCCACCCCATAAATAAGGCGTATTTAAATAGGAAAGTGCCGTATTTACAATTTTAGTGCTGTTCCGAATACCACTGATTACTGCTCCTTTAAACGGAATTTCCTCATTGTCAAATAAAAAGATTCCATCCGAATAAAAAGGCAAATTACAGCCTTTATACAAGATCGTATTTTTATTGTTGATCAATATGGGAAAAACAGCATCCGCTACTTTTGTTTTTGGACTTGCTTTAAACAGCTTGTAATCTGCTTCGGGAACAGGAGTAAGTTGGATTGTTTCCGCCCAACCTTTATAGGAATCCTGCTCTAATTGCACATAACTCCACCCGGCTTTTGTCTGCAATACAATCATGTATTCTCCAAACAACACTTGTGTGACCATTTCACTTCGATGGTTTGGCTCTGCACGAAGCGGAACTATACTCAAACTATTTACAGCATAGGTTATTTCGGTAGTTTCCGGATGACTCATTTTTTGATTTTTAAGACTTGCACAAGCGCTTGTAAACAAAACAACTCCTAATAAGATATGTGTAATAGATCGTATAGGAGTTGTTCGTATCATTTGTATATAAAAAGGTCTATATTCTTTCAAGTACCATTGCACCGGCACCACCACCTCCATTACAAATACCTACTGCTCCTATTTTTGCGTTATTCTGTTTTAATACAGTGTAAAG
>JAOZTK010000087.1:0-5304 GCA_029942185.1 Flavobacteriaceae bacterium | reverse complement strand
GCAGCTGCACCATCATTTATAGTTGAAGCATTTGCCGCAGTAACCGTTCCTTCTTTTGTAAAGACGGATCTGAGCTTGGGAATCTTTTCCATTTTTACATTTGTAAACTCTTCATCTGTATCGACAATTATAGGATCTCTCCTACGTTGCGGTACTTCTACAGGGACAACTTCATCTTTCAATCTGCCTTCTTGCCAAGCTTTCGCAGAACGTGTATAGGATTCTATTGCAAAAGCATCCTGACGTTCTCTTGAAATCTTATATTCTGAAGCACATAAATCGGCAAAAGTCCCCATATGTACTTGATTGTAAACATCCGTCAGTCCGTCTTTTACCAAACCGTCTATCATTTTAGTGTCGCCTAGCTTTACACTTTTTCTAGCGTCATAATAATGAGGTGCTGCAGACATATTTTCCATACCACCTGCCACAACAATGGATGCATCACCTGATTTTATCATTTGTGCTGCAATTACTATCGATTTTAATCCGGAAGCACAAACTTTGTTGATGGTTGTACAAGGTACCGTGCTGGGAATTCCTGCAAACATTGCTGCTTGTCGAGCAGGTGCTTGTCCCTCATTAGCTTGTAAAACATTTCCCATCAAAACTTCATCGACTAAATCCGGTTTTAAATTTATTTTTTCCAATGCAGCCTTTATCGCTACTGCTCCGAGTTTAGGAGCACTTACACTTGACAATCCCCCTAAAAAACTACCTACAGGTGTACGTGCCATAGATACTATTACTACTTGTGTCATATTGTTTCTGTTTTTAAATATTGTACTTGCGAATTTAATGAAAATTGGAACAAAATCATAACTCCGGATAGGTTTTATTCCGGAAAGAATATAAATAAGTAGCTAGGTGATATAGCTTATCTGATAGCTAACAATAGGATAAACCAAATTATAATAAAGTGTAAGAATTCAATCTTAACTCAAAAAAAGAAGCAAAATATTTTTTTTCATCGCGTAAGCTTTATGCAAAACTTTAGCTTTGTGTTACAACTGTTTTCAAGAGTCCCAAAAATAGATATCGAGGTGTCGCAAAGGGAAAGCATTAAACATAACTAATTTATCTAACCACTTAATATCTGAGCAGGTTTGACTTGGCTCTTAATGATAGACACCCATCGCAATGTATTTATTCATGCGTTTTTTTACTAAATCCTTTTCTTTTAATTTTTCTAAACTTTTATACGTACTCAAAATCGTTTTTTTGACTGCATCATAAGCCATCATCCTATTTGTATGCGCTCCACCCATAGGCTCCTTGATGATGTCATCAATAATTTTTAATTTTTTCGCATCGGTAGCGGTGAGTTTTAAAGCATCCGCGGCTACTTCTTTATATTCCCAACTACGCCAAAGTATTGATGAGCAAGATTCAGGCGAAATAACACTATACCAAGTGTACTCCATCATAAAAACTTTATCTCCAACGCCAATTCCCAAAGCACCACCCGAAGCTCCTTCTCCTATTATAATCGTAATAATAGGAACTTTTAAACGAGTCATCTCAAATATATTACGAGCAATGGCTTCCCCTTGTCCACGTTCTTCTGCTTCCAATCCCGGGTAAGCTCCCGGTGTATCTATTAATGTAACCACCGGAATTCCAAATTTCTCTGCCATTTTCATCAGACGTAAGGCTTTCCGATAGCCCTCCGGATTTGCCATTCCAAAATTTCTATACCGGCGTGTTTTTGTATTATAACCTTTTTGTTGTCCGATAAACATAAAACTCTGATCGCCAATCTTTCCCAAACCTCCAATCATGGCTTTATCATCTCTTACATTCCTATCACCGTGTAATTCCATAAAAGTCCCTTGCGTTATATTTTCAATATAATCTATGGTGTAAGGTCTTGAAGGATGTCTTGCCAGCTGAACTTTTTGCCAAGCTGTTAGATTACTAAAAATTTCTTTACGGGTAATTTCTAGTTTCTTTTCAATTTTTTTACAAGTATCAGAAATATCAATCCCACTTTCTTCCCCTATCGTAAGGCATTTATCTAATTGATCTTCTAATTCTTTTATCGGTAATTCAAAATCTAAATATTCCATACTAAAACATTCGTTAGGTTTAAAAAAATTGGTTGCGCAAAGGTACTAAAATTGATATTAATGTTTTCTATTTCTGATTTTCAGAATGCTATTTAATAGTACTATTGCTAAAATTATCAAAGCTCCTAAATAAAACTGCCGACCCATAAGCTCTTTTTCTCCAAAAATTAATAAAGCTAATAGAATCCCGTAAATCGGTTCTAAGTTGATACTCAACATAATTGTATACGGACTTAGATGTTTCATCAAATCAATAGATGCTGCAAAAGCATACGCCGTACACACACTCGCTAAAATTATCAAATAAACCCAATCCGATTTGCTGAGGTTAAAGAAATCAAATGTAAAATCTCCCTGGAATAACAAATACACTGAAATGGCCAATACACCAAAAAGCAATTGATAAAACGACAATACAAAACCACTGTGTTTTTTGACAAAAAGACCGTTCATTACCGAAAAAAGAGCCGATAAAAACGCAGCAAATAAAGCCCATAACATCCCGTATAGATACAGATTATCAACTCTGAAAATAATATAAAGACCTCCGACAATCAGCAGCCCAAAAAAAACTTCAATCGGGCGAATTCTTCTCTTAAAAAACAAGGGTTCCAAAAGTGATGTAAAAAACGCACCCGTACTTAAAGTCACAAGAGCAACCGATACATTTGCGAGTTTTATAGCCATAAAAAATCCAATCCAATGTAAAGCGATAATAAAACCACCCACAGCAAACATTACAAGTGACTTTACCCCTACTTTTAAAGGTAATTTTTTGTATTTAATCCATATAAATAAAAACGGTAAAGCCAAAGCTAATCGATACCAAACCAAGGGAATCGCTTCTAGAGATATTAAAGCTCCTAAGATTGCGGTAAAACCCCATATAAAGATGATAAAGTGGAGTTTTATATAGCTCCGTATGTTACTTTTTTGATGCATTCCAATATAAAAACATTGCTAAAACTCCGAAAATTATATTGGGAAACCAAACTAAAAGCAAGGTATTGGCATTCGCTATCGCACCCAATACTTCGGAAATTTTCATAAAAAATATGTATAAAAAAGCCAAAGCTACTCCGGCGGCTAAATTTATACCGGTACCTCCCCTTTTCTTTTTAGCAGCTAAAGCAACAGCAATCATCGTTAAAATAAAAGATGAAAATGGCAAACTACTGCGTTTTTGAAGCTCCACTTTATAAGGATTTAAGTTTTTAACGCCTCTTTTTTTAGATAATTTTATATATTCATAAAGGTATGGACTCGTCATCTCTTTTGCTAAATAATCTAAGTAAAGTAAATCTTTTGGATAGAAATCAAAAATTGTATCTAAGGTTCTTCCTGATTCTATAACATCATTCCCTTCATACAAATAACGTTTTTTGTATGTGCTGAGTCGATACGTACTATCCTTTTCTCGCCACTGAATATTTGTCGCTTTTAAACGATAAGTAAGCTTTGTGCCTTCATAATGTTCGTACATAAAGTTAGAGCCTTTATTGCGTTGCATCCAAAAACTTTTTATAAAAACATAATCCATTTCTCCTAGTTGCAAACTTATATTGTGAATGGTATTGGCTTCTTTTTTGGGTCTGATATAGGTTCTGTAAAATTTTGTAAACTTTTCATTACTATCCGGTACAACAAAATGATTCATATACAGTGAAAAAACAGCGATGATTAAAGCACCTAAAAAATAAGGATACAACAGACGATTAAAAGACATTTGAGCAGAATGCATGGCAATAATCTCTGTGTTACTCGCTAATTTAGAAGTAAATAATATAACGGCGATAAACAAGGCAAGTGGTAAAAACATATTGCCATAAGTAATAATAAAATGTTGGTAATGATCTCTTAATATAACCCAAAAAGTAAGATCTGTATGATTTAAGAACTTGTCAATTTTTTCAGAAACATCAATGGCAATTCCAATAGGTAGAATTATGGAAATCACCAAAACTAATGTTTTTAAAAATCGTTTTAATATGTAGGCGTCTAGGATGCGCATTATTTAAAATTGAGATATATTTTATTTCTCAATACTTATTTACAATCGTTTATTCATTTGTTTTATCATTTTATCTTTCCACTGCCTAAAATCTCCTGCAATAATATGTTTTCGTGCTTTACGAACCAACCAAAGGTAAAAACCGAGGTTGTGAATAGAAGCAATTTGTTTACCTAATAATTCTTTGGCTACAAATAAATGGCGTAAATAAGCTTTCGAGTATTCCAAATCGACTTTAGTAGTCCCCATTTCGTCAACTGGAGAAAAATCATTTTCCCATTTTTTATTTTTGATATTAATGGTCCCATGCGCTGTAAAAAGCATTCCATTTCGTGCATTTCGTGTAGGCATTACACAATCAAACATATCTATTCCAAGTGCTATATTTTCTAAGATATTGATAGGTGTTCCTACTCCCATTAAATAACGGGGTTTGTCAACCGGCAAAATATCACAAACAATTTCTGTCATCGCATACATCTCCTCAGCGGGTTCTCCTACAGATAAACCACCGATAGCATTACCAAAACTATCAGATTTTGCAATGTATTCGGCAGATTCTTGCCTTAAATCTTTATAAGTACTTCCTTGAACTATCGGAAATAATGCTTGCTGATAGCCATATAGCGGTGGACTTACTTTTAAATGATTAATCGCTCTATCCAGCCAACGATGCGTCATGTGCATCGACTTTTTTGCATATTGATACGTAGCCGGATAAGGAGGACATTCATCAAATGCCATAATGATATCCGCACCTATCACACGTTGAATATCCATCACACTTTCTGCAGAAAAATGATGATAAGAACCATCGATATGACTTTGGAATTTTACGCCTTCTTCGGTAATTTTTCGTCTTTCAGCCAGTGAATAGACTTGGTATCCACCACTATCCGTAAGAATGGGACGATCCCAATTCATGAATTGGTGCAAACCACCTGCTTGTTGCAGAATTTCAGTTCCGGGACGTAAGTACAAATGATAGGTATTTCCCAAGATAATATCCGGGTTTATTTGTTCCTTTAATTCGCTTTGGTGTACTCCTTTTACCGTTCCCACTGTACCTACGGGCATAAATATAGGTGTTTCAATAATACCGTGTTCGGTGTGTAAAGCTCCAGCTCTTGCTTTGGTGTTGGGGTCGTTTGCTTTTAATTCAAATTTCATTGAGGCAAATATAAACAAAGCCACGCTTATGGATGCTAAAGAAAGTATAAAGCT
>JAOZTK010000086.1 GCA_029942185.1 Flavobacteriaceae bacterium | reverse complement strand
TTTTTTACAAAATTATTAACCCCTTTTAGATAAGCCATGCTCTCTTTGTAAAAATTGGTTGATGTATCTATGTTGGCTACAATTTCTTTTGCTTTCTTATCAATACCCAAACTCAAATAAAACTTATCGGATTCTAAAGCAATTGCTCCAAAAATCTCTGATAAACGACCCGCAGAAATCCGGCTAACTAATTCCATTTGCCACAGCCGATCTTGTGCGTGTACATATCCTAAAGCAGTCATTGCATCTAAATCATTATCAGCATAGATGTGTGGAATCCCGTAATCGTCGTAGTAAACTTCTACGGAATTCTCAAGACCTTTAATATCGACTTTTCCTTTGTATATTGGTTCTAGTGAATTTTTATAAAGAGTTCCTCCAATACCTGCAGTAATAAGTAGGAACAGTAAGATGAGACCGATTTTTTTAAACATAGTTTTAATCTTATAGTTTTATTTAGCTTATAGCATCTAAAAAGCCAAAACTACAAAAAATCAAAGACTTCCTTTTTTTATAGCGTGCACGACCTTTTCCGGTCTGTACTTTCCAATATCAAAGACTTGTGCTTTTGATATTTCCCAATGATTGATTACAACGTCTAATAAAGATTTACGCACTACCCATATCATAGATGTATTGTTGTTTAGAAGTTGTTCAATTGCCGATGCCCAACCTTTATCTTGTAGTTCTAGGGGCCCGACTTCATCAATAATCACAAATCTCGATGCAGTATTTTTTAGTAAATCAGTTACTTTGTGAAAGACATGCTCATCAAAAAAGAAACGACCGTATCTTGTGTAGTCAACTGTGGGGGTTGTTGTGGAAAGAGGGTATGTTTTACCGGTTTTTAAATAAATTAAATCAAAGCCTTTTCGTTCGCCATTTTCATCAATTCCTTTAGCGATAATTCCGTCAAAATCAATTCTTTCTTCGTGCAACAATGCAATTACATTCTCTAAAAAAGTGGTTTTTCCTTCCCCTTGTTCTCCGGATATAATAATTATTTTCTGTTCTTTATTTACTTCATTTTGAAAAGATTGTAATAAATCATCAGAAAAATTGATAAGATGTGCAATTTGTTTACTCGGTGATTTTAAAAGAATTTTTGGTTTGATTATTTGGTCTAGTAAAGAAGGTAATGCTCCAAAAGCCAGACCTAAAGAAATATATAATTGTGAAAAGCCTTTTTTGTATAAAACTGCCTTGACGATAGGGTTTCTCAATTCAAAACTAATAGCGATAAAAGCAGTTATTAGTAACATAGCTCTAAAACTCATAATTAGTCCGGCCAACAAGCCATTTGTGTTAAAAAAGTCTTTTGAACTAAATCCGTTAAAAAAGAGCGTGGCAAAAAGAATTATAACTAAAAGTTGTATCCAGAATTTTGGTTTTGCAAGTCGTTTAAAATTATAAGGGTATTTGAATTTTACGCTAAGCATATAGATAATAACTGCCGGTATTGAGATATAATACGGGGTGTAACCTAAAAGATATAAGCCTAATAAAATTAGAATAAAATGAAGAAACAGTAACCAAGAAGATTGTTTTTCATTAGGATTAGAAACAAATAGATTTGTTTTGTGTTGAAAATCAATTTTTATCGTTTTATTGCTTTGTTGAAGCGCTGTTTTTCCGGCAAAAGTGCCTAGGTAAACAGCAAATAAAGCGACCACTCCATAGATTGCCAAAAGAATTCCCAGCATTGTACTTAATTTGAGTGATGGGAAGCGCAATTGCTCTAGTGTGTAATGATACATATTCTTTATAACGACGACGATATCAAACCCGTAAATAATAAGAATGGAAACAACTTTTTGAAGTAAATTGCTGGAAAGTGTAGTAAATGCTCCGATGAAATATCCTAATTTATTCTTTCCAAAAATTCGAATAGCGCCTTCTAAAAGAACACCTTCTAAAAAAATTCCCACCATTGGACCAATAATGATGGCGCTTGGAGAAAGGGAACGCATAAGGGCAGCGATAATAGCGGCACGTAATATAAGCCCTTTGTCATCCCATTTATGATGAAATGCAATCAATAAACTCAGACTAAAAAAACCAAGAGTTGTACCCGCAAAAGGCATGTGTGTATTGTGTAAAAAGCTACCGATGACAATCTCAAGACTAGCCCAAAGACTGCCAATTACAGCTGCTTTTAACCAAATCTGTCTTTGTGTTGACCTTGGATTCAAGAAAGTAAATTTTTAAGTTTTTAAAAGCGTACTGCGTACCCCGTAAATCATAGCTACATCCCCAACATAATTTTACCGGCTTCCGTAATCATTCCGGCATGCCATAGCGGTTCAAAAACTAATTTTACACTGATTTTAAAATCGGGATACTTCCGTTTAATACTTTCTTTTACACTTGCGACTATTGCGTCACTTAGAGGGCAGGCAGGTGTTGACAAAGTCATTTGGATATCTACATTTTTTTTACCGTTGTAGTCTAATTCATAAATCAAGCCCAAATTGACAATATCAATTTCAATTTCGGGATCCATTACATGAGATAGAATGTTTTCAATAATATCAATTTCTATTTCAACTATCTCTTCTTTTGACTTTATAGTTTCTTTGTTTGTAGAATTCATCTTGTTTGATTTATTTTTTTGTTATAGGCCTTAAAAGCCAATAGGAACAATGGAGTTTTTATTAAGTTTGCCGATTTTCCAGTATGCTATTTAAGAATCTAAATCCTCTATTGTTGTTTTATGCCAGACCATTTTCAGAATGTTAACTAGATTTAAAACGCTCACAAAAATTAAAGCTATCGTTCCAATTTGTAAAATTACCGCTTGTTTTAGAATAATACCTATAATTATAAAGCTAATTGCGAATAAGTAACTGTAGAACTGAATATCGGCTAGTTTTTCTGAATACAATTGTCTGGGAAGCGGTGTTTTATATTTTCCCACATAGTTTTGATAGCGATCTAACCATATTATAAAGGGAAGGGTTTTGTAGGTTTGCCCAAAAATCAACATACTAATCACTCCAAAAATCATACTGATACCGTAAATGGTAGTAGCACGCAGAATAAAAGCACTTGAGCTACCTGTGAGAAGTAAAAACAATGCGAATAAGATAGGAATAATTAAGAAACTGATAGAAATCACCGTATATTTTAAACCTACATCTAATTTGCGACGTAGTCGGGTAGAATAGGTCTCATATACAAAGGAAAGAAAAAAACCAACTCCCATAGCAATACCTGCCCACGCTAGCATAGTAATGTATTTGCTTTGTAAAAGGAACCAATTTGTTATGGCAATTAACAATCCGATGTTGATAAAATAATAACTGTAATCTAATTTTTTCATGTTTAGATTATGCGAAATCATAAACATAGGAATTAATATAGAGGCTGCACCAATAATCAATAATAAAAACCAACCTACCAAGCCTAGATGTGCGTGTATTTTTAGGTAATGTAAATGAGAATCACTTAAAAAAGGATATTTAAAATTAAAGGCAACTAAAGTCCCTAATATTTCAGTGGCGGCTAACCAATAGATTCCGGTATTGATGAACTTGGATTGGATATTGGGTTTTTTGGTTTTTCGATACGTGAGATGTAGGTTGATGATAAAAAGCAATAAAGAGAAGAACATCAATAAGGAAGCATAAAAAAGCAAATTACTATAGGAAGCAATCCAAAATGAATAGGACAAAAATCCGATGCTGATTAGA
The DNA here is from genome assembly GCA_029942185.1 of Flavobacteriaceae bacterium. Lineage (GTDB taxonomy): Bacteria > Bacteroidota > Bacteroidia > Flavobacteriales > Flavobacteriaceae > DQTL01. Next base: position 5,248 of record JAOZTK010000086.1, on the reverse strand, counting down.
AATAACCAAAAAGTAAGACCGGCTAATTTTTCGCTGTATAAAGACGTTTCATACACAACGGGAATTAGTTGGTATAGAGCTCCAAAAACCATCATGCTCGCCCATCCTAAAATGGCAACATGTACAATTGCGATGAGTTTGTTATCGAAATAAGCTGACAATAATTCGGGTGTGCTAATTGCTAAAAGTATTGCGACAATCAAAAGTGCGATTCCACCAACCACAAAATGTGGAACGACAATTTTTGATGAGGGTGCATTGGCTGTTTGTAATCCGTTCATTGTTGTTTGTAAATAAGTAGTTGTGTTAATCCGGGCTCAATATCTTTGTGTATCCAAGAGTAGTTACGTGATTTTAATTCCGGTAATAAAAATTGAGGTACTTTTTTATGATTTACTAATAAAACGTGGTCCTCAGGTAATGTTTCAATTGATTTTAGAATGTTGACCATAGGTTCCGGCATTTCCAAAAGGCGCACATCGATCTCTTTTAAATTACTGCCAAAGTTTAGTAATACTTCTTCAAAGCTACCTTCAGTTATAGGTGTTTGAGTAACAATGTCTTTATGAGTAGTAGCGGTATTTTTAGTGAAATAAATATGGTATTCCTTATCACAAATCTTTTCAGTTTGTGATTTGTAACCTTTTTCTTCCAATATCTGAATGATTGGAATGGGTTCAAAAATATTGATAAGTTTTAGTGTTTCTCCCTTTTTTATCCCTTTTAAAGCGCTCATAATTACAGAAAAAGGGTCTGCACCTGCCTCCATAATAGGCCGAACATCTAATTCTATAAGTTTAGAGATATCTATAAAAGCTTTGTTTTGATTGATAGGAGAATCGGTGACTATTTCATCATCGTAAATAACTTCGAAACCAATATCTTTCAATCGTTTTAAAAATTCATTAATACTGATATGTCCTATTTTAGCAGCATCTTTAACGGTAACACGAGGTGCTAATACCCTTCGTAAAACAGGATTATTTAACTTTTTAAAGTGCTTGTTGATACTCGCAATCGTATCCACAGCATTTTTATTTTCACGAAGTATCCTAGATATTTTTGTGTTTTTGGTGACTTTCATCTAATGATTTTTAGAATCGAGTGCAAATTTAGAATAATTCTAAATAAGAAAAAAATATGGATGCCTTTTTTCGGTTGGATTGGTAAAGTTATTCATAGGACGAAAATTGTTAAGGAGTGATGGTTTAACCTGTCAGCCGGAAACGCATACGTTGAGTTGCTTTATGACTGAATTTAGGGTTTAGGGCTTGCCCTAAATTTGTATTGATTTATCAACGCAAGAAATTCTCTTAATTCTTTCTGTGGATTGCGTTATAATAATTATGTATTTTTTATGCGACAAAAATGCTTGCAAGACGTGTCCTATTATCGTCCTATCAAAATGCCTGAAAGGCATTAATATAAGAACATGGGGCAACGCCCTATGTTCGTATAGTAAAGAAAAACAAACGCCCTGAAAGGGCAATATACTATCAAACGCCTTGATCTAGTACAGATTATTTATGGAAATGATTTATAATGTTCTTTCAGGGCGAATATCCGTGCCAATTATAGATCTTATGGCGTTGCCATAAGCTAAAATATTTATGGCCTTCAGCCAAAATAGTGTAATAAAAATGATTGTGTGTTTTTGTCCTATCAAAATAAGGGAAGGCGCTGCAATAAGTATTTTAAAATAAGATTTTACCCCAAAAACTTCAAATAAATAAATACAACATAGCCGGAAAACAATATAAAACCTTCTATACGCGACAGTTTATTACGTTTCGGGAGTAAAGCCATCGGTACCAGTATGGCTGCAATGGCAAGCATCCAGATAATATCGTTACTTAAAAGCTGTGGATCATTGACTTTTATAGGTTGTATCAAGGCTGTAATTCCTAAGACAGAGCCGATATTAAAGATATTCGAACCTATTAAATTGCCTAAAGAAATAGCTTTTTCTTTACGTACGGCTGCGATTATAGAAGCGGCTAATTCAGGAATACTTGTGCCGAAAGCCACCATGCTCACACCGATTAAATTTTCACTAATATTGTAAAAACGGGCAATGTCAATAGCTCCATTTACTAATAATTTTGAACCGCCCCAAAGTGATATACCACCCAAAACAAGCCAAAGTAGCAATTTATAGTTGCTAGTTTCTTTTAGTGATTCGTCGATAGATTCAGGGGCTGTTATGTGTAATTTACGAGCCCTATAGATTAAGATGATTACAAATACTATTAAAAATGATAAAAGAATGCCACCTTCCCATCGTGCCAACTCCAAATCAGTTTGTAGGAAATAATAGAGTAAAAAAGAAGCCAACATCATTTTGGGCCAATTGATTTTAAAAAATTCCATGTCGACAAAAAGTGGAGCAATCATTGCTGTAATCCCCAGCACTAATGCAATATTGGCAATATTTGAGCCTATAACATTGCTTAAAGCTAAATCGGGATGTCCATCAAATGCAGCTTGCATACTTACAATAAGTTCGGGTGCCGAAGTGGCAAAAGAAACCACGGTCATTCCGATCACAAGTTTTGATAATTTTAATTTGAACGACAGTCCCACGGACGCACGAACCAAAAATTCACCACCAATTATTAAAAGGATTAAACCAATTATAGCATAAATGATACTCATGTAATATCTTTTCTGCGCAAATATAGTTTTTTTCAAAATGGAATAACATAAAATTTGTAATAGTAGGATTTGCTTTTTTTAAGTAGTTTTTTGTACCTTTATAAAAACTAGAAATTCAATACTATGGACGATACACACAAAACAATACCCGTTTTTTCTGGTTCACTGGTTGAAACACAGAAATTAAAACAGGATTTGGAAGCTGCCGGAATCGAAGTAATGGTCAAGAATTTTGATGCAACAGCGTCTCTTACAGGTTTCGCGAATATTACAAGAGCTACGATGCAATTGAGTATTTTAGATACAGAAATAGAGAATGCAAGACCTATAGTGGAGCGATTTAAAAAGCGTTTTAATCTGTAGGATTTATGAATCATCAAAAATAACCTTAAATCTGTAAGTCTTTTTATAACTGACACGAATTTTTTAACACTTAAATAAGTAATCTAGTGATATATGCCTGATAATAATTTCATTAATTAAATCCTTGTAGGTTTTAGGAAAAACAACAGATACTGTTTGCGTACAATTTTTGAAATTTTGTAAAAAACAGTCTATTGTCTTTTTTCTTGTAGCGAAGCGGTCTTTTCTCTTTTGTTAGCATATCATATAAACAACTAATTTCCAAACTAATTCTTAATTCTACATTTTTAGTTCTAAATTAAAGTCGTATTTTCGCGCCAAAATAACAAATCATGTCAAAAAAATTCTCGTCGGGGAACCTGCCTACTGGTAGGCAAGGACGACAAGACAAATCCTCCAAGAAAAAATCGCATTACAATAAGAATAGGGATAATCCAAAATTGGAAACCTCAGACAAGGGAATGCGTTTAAACAAATATATAGCGCATGCCGGTATTTGTTCGCGTCGTGAAGCCGATGTATATATTAAATCGGGTAACGTTACTGTTAACGGTAAAATCATTACCGAAATGGGTTTTAAAGTGCAAGAAAATGATGCTGTTCGTTTTGATAACCGTTTGATAAATCCGGAAACTTTACGATACGTATTGCTCAATAAACCTAAAAATTATATCTCAACCGTAGAAGATGATAGAGGCCGTAAAACAGTTATGGAACTTATCGCAAAAGCTGCTAAAGAAAGACTGTATCCGGTTGGACGTTTGGATAGAAATACTACAGGTCTTTTGTTGTTTACCAACGACGGTGAAATGACCAAAAAATTAACACATCCAAAGCATAATGTCAGAAAGCTTTATCACGTAACTTTAGATAAGAAATTGACGATGAATCATCTTAGGGAAATTGCAGATGACAGCTTTAAAATTGAGGATCGTCGTGTTTTTGTCGATGCCTTATCGTATATCGAAAATCAACCCAAATCGGAGATTGGTATCGAAATACATTCAGGTAGGAATAGAATTATTCGTAAAATATTTGAAAGTTTGGGCTATAAAGTTGTCAAGTTAGACCGTACAATTCTCGCGGGTTTAACCAAAAAGAACTTACCACGTGGTTTTTGGAGACACCTGACACAGCAAGAAATCAATAATCTAAAAATGATATAGTAATCTTTTGGCGATGAGCTATGGGCTTTGAGCTTGATCATTTTTTTAACTGTTTTTATATCAGATAGCATACCGATAAACCTATTTTCTCAATTTTTTACCGAGTTCTGAGTTTAGGATTCTGTAATTTTCAAGAATAAAGAGAATTCAGATTTGTAAGTTAATACATATTACCCAGAGCTCAAAGTCCAAAACTCACTGCCCACTGCCTAAAACGCTATTTGACTTTCCCCGGATTTTTCTTTACATAAGCAGTCCAACCCGAATAGTTACTTCCCGAAACTATTTTATTCCCATTGTAAAAATGACAAACAGCAGCAGCTAGCCCATCGGTGGCATCTAAGCGTTTGGGTAAGCTTTTTAATTTTAAAATACTTTGTAGCATTTTTGCAACTTGCTCTTTACTGGCATTTCCATTACCGGTAATAGCCATTTTAATTTTTTTTGGAGCGTATTCTGTGATGGGAATTTCACGTGATAATCCTGCAGCCATGGCAACACCTTGTGCACGTCCTAGTTTTAACATAGACTGAACATTTTTTCCAAAGAATGGTGCTTCTATGGCAATTTCATCGGGTTTGTAATGGTCAATTATTTGGATTGTCTTCTCAAAAATCTTTTTTAAACGTAAGTAATGACTGTCATATTTTGACAACAACAACTCATCCATAACAATAACTTCCATATTTTTTCCCGAGACTTTAAGAAGTCCAAAACCCATGACTGTCGTTCCAGGGTCGATACCTAATATGATTTTATCTGTCACTAAATTATTTTGTTTCTTTGTGGTAAAAGTACAACATATCTTTAAATCATTAGTGCAGTTAAATTTGAAACAGGTGAGCTATAAACAAATATGGGTTTTGATAATTAAGCTGAGTATTGTTATTGGTGCAGGATATTTCATCTATCAACATACTGCGATTAACGGTAAATTTCCAAAGGAGGAATTGTTAGTTTTACTAAAAAACAAGCTATTTGAAAACCTGTGGATTCCCATAGCTTTAGGAGGAATGACTTTGCTGAATTGGCTGTTGGAAATTGCTAAATGGCAGGTTTTGTCC
>JAOZTK010000085.1 GCA_029942185.1 Flavobacteriaceae bacterium | reverse complement strand
TTCATTGACATAGGGCGTTGCCCTATGTTTAGATATTGATGCCTTTCAGGCATTTAGGTAGGGCGATGATAATACAATAATAGGACAACATCTCCCACATTTTGATAGGACAAAAACACATAATTTTTACATGCTACACTATTTTGGCTGAAGGCCATAAATATATTAGCTTATGGCAACGCCATAAGATAAATAATCGACACAAATACACGCCCTGAAAGGGCATTATAAATCATTCCCATAAGTACATTAGAATTTTCCAATAAAAGATGGATTGAGTAAATTTTCTTTATTATACAGCAGTTCTTTTTGTGTATTTATATCAATTATTTGAATGCCTACAGCATTACAAATAGCATGACCGGCTGCAGTATCCCATTCCATGGTAGGTGCAAACCTAGGGTAAATATCCGCTTTTCCTTCGGCTAGTAAACAAAACTTTAGAGAACTTCCTTTTGATACAATCTCTAACTTCTTATATTGTTTTTTTAAGGTTTTTATAAAATCGGTAGTTTCCGTATTCATATGGGAGCGTGATCCCACGACGCGAATTCTTTGACTCAATTTTTTTAGGGGTTTAAGTATTTGGATTGAGTCAAAAGTTTTAGTCTTATCAGAATCGAAAAGATTTAGCGAATCGATGTTTAGATCAGTTTGAACAATATATTTAAAAGCCTTTTTCTCAAAAACATCGGCGAAGAAAAGTTCTTTAATTACGGGAACATAAATAACTCCTAAAATGGGCTTTTGGTCTTGTATCAGCGCAATGTTAACAGTAAATTCGCCATTTCGTTTGATAAATTCTTTGGTGCCATCCAGTGGATCTACCATCCAAAATAGCTTCCATTTTTTTCTGACAGAATAGGCTGCTTGTTTGTTCTCTTCACTGATAATTGGAATATCCGTTTTTAGCAGAAAGGAATTGATAATGTCATTCGCATTTTTATCTGCAGTTGTCAGCGGTGAGTGATCCTTTTTAAATTCTATATCAAAATCTTGATTATATATTTTTATAATTTCTTTACCGGCTTCAATGGCTGCTTCTATAGCGGTAATTGACAGTTGTTTGAGGTTGTTTGTCATGTTTTGTTGATACCCATATACGGCATCTTTACTTTGGTTTTTGCAATGCTTTTTTATACCAACGACTTCAAATAAGCCCCATAGTCATTGTTCATTTTGTCAGCTATTGTATTTAATTCGTCAGTAGTGATAAATTTCATACGCCAGGCGATTTCTTCGATACAAGCTACTTTTAAACTGGTTCGTTTTTCTATCGCTTTGATAAATTCAGTAGCTTCAGTTAGCGCTTCGTGCGTACCTGTGTCTAGCCACGCATAACCCCTGCTCAGTTGCTGCATTTTTAATTGAGCCTTTTCTAAATAGATTTGGTTAACTGTTGTAATTTCTAATTCACCTCGATCAGAAGGTTCAATCTTTTTGGCAATTTCTACAACAGAATTTGGGTAAAAATAAAGTCCTACTACAGCATGATTTGACTTAGGTTGACTCGGTTTTTCTTCAATATTTAACACCTTACCTTCTTTATCAATTTCCGCCACGCCATAGCGTTCAGGATCTTCAACATAATAGCCAAAAATAACGGCTTTGTTTTGTTCAGCAACAGTTTGCACACTGTTTCTCAATAATTTGCTAAAGCCTGAACCATAAAATACATTGTCTCCCAAAACAAGACATACATCATCGTTGCCAATAAATTTTTCACCGATGATAAAAGCTTGTGCCAAACCATCAGGAGAAGGTTGCTCCGCATAGCTTAGTTTTAATCCTAATTGCTTTCCATCGCCAAACAATTTTTTAAAATTGGGTAAATCATGTGGGGTAGAAATAATCAATATTTCATTAATTCCCGCTAATAGTAAAACCGATAGCGGATAATAAATCATCGGTTTGTCGTAAATGGGAAGTAGTTGTTTGGATACTACTTTTGTCAGTGGGTGGAGGCGTGTTCCTGATCCTCCTGCTAGTATGATGCCTTTCATGGTTTTTATATATACTGTTGAGACGTTGCATGCAACGTCTTTACTGATACGTTGCACGCAACGTCTTTACTGAGACCTTGCATGCAAGGTCTTTACTGGTACGTTGCACACAACGTCCTTACTGATACGTTGCATGCAACGTCTTTACTGATACGTTGCACGCAACGTCTTTACTGGTATATTACTCAAACGGATGCTTTGCCAAAGGTTTTTTAACAAAGGGATGATAGTCTCCTTTGGCTCCAATTGGTGTGGTGTTTCGTATTGTATGGACTATTTCAATAGCTTGTCTAGGTGCTTCAATACCATAGCCTTTTCCGTTTAATATATCGTTGTATGAATGTGTGTGTAAATCGGTAAAACCGCCACTAAATTCTAATTCCTCTCCTGCTATTGTGATGGATCGGTAGGTGCGTTGTCCTTTGGCTTTGATTGAATCGGGGAGTAGGTCGTAGTTAATTGACAAAAACCAGCGCACTCTTGCTTGTTTAAATTCTAAATAACCTGCTGAACGATCGTGTGTGTTTAAATGAACGATATTTTTCTTTAAATCTCCAAAGATCCACGACAACATATCAAAAAAATGAACACCGATATTAGTAGCGACACCTCCGGATTTTGTATTGTTTCCTTTCCATGAAGTATAATACCAATGTCCTCGTGAAGTAAGGTATGTTAAATCAATATCATAGACTTTGTCTTTGGGTGCTTTATCAATTTTTTCTTTTAGGGCAATTATAGTTGGGTGTACTCTCAATTGGAGAATATTGTATATTTTTTTTCCGGTTTCTTGTTCAATTTTAGCAAGTGCATCGATGTTCCATGGATTTAAAACCAAAGGCTTTTCACAAATAGCATCGGCTCCTTGACGTAAAGCAAATCGGATGTGTGCATCGTGTAAATAATTAGGCGTGCAAATACTGACATAATCAATCGGAATTTTTTTGTCAAACTTCAATTTGGAAATGTGACGGTCAAAACGTTCAAATTCAGTAAAAAAGTCGGCCTCAGGGAAATAACTATCAATAATACCCACACTGTCATTTTTGTCTAATGCTGCAATTAAGTTATTGCCGGTATCCTTAATGGCTTTCATATGTCGTGGGGCAATATAACCGGCTGCTCCTATAAGGGTAAAGTTTTTCATATCTGTTGTCAGAATTTATCTAAAGGCAAATTTAGCATATTTATTCGTGAGACTCTAAAAAATTATTTCAATTTTTTAGGTAGCCGAATTGAAAATCAAGCTACAAGCATGACTAATCCCGCTTTTTCAGCGGGATACTGGTTTAATACCTTTCATTGTGATAGACAATTTTTATGAGTAGTAGGACAAACTCCTATTTTTATAAAAAAAAACGATGCTTGTAAAACAGCCTGTGATGGTTTAAAATGATCATCGAGCACTCAAAGCGGAATCAAAAAATCGTCAAAAACTATAGCCTAAAAACAAAATCATACTTCAGAAATAACCACACAACGAAGGTCTGTAAAAGCATTGATTACTTGTTCGGCTTCTCCCTTACGAATACGAATATTGTATTTGCAATTGAGTGCTAAGTCTTGTTTAAGGATAGGTACACGGTATTTTTTAATAATCCTTTGCACTTTATTCATATCCTTATATTCAAAGACTAATTGATAGTAATTATCAATGGTTTTTGTGACAATTGTACAGGATTCTAAAGCGAGTTGTGCCGCGGTTTTATATGCTCTGACCAAGCCTCCAACTCCCAATTTTATACCACCAAAATAACGTACGACTACAATTAGCACATTGGTTAATTCTTTTGATTGTATTTGCCCATAAATAGGTTGTCCGGCACTGTTAGCCGGCTCTCCGTCATCATTGACCCGAAAGCGAATATCTTCTGTACCCAATTGCCAAGCATAGCACCAATGTCTTGCTTTGTGATGTTTTGCCTTAATTTCTTCAATACGTTTGCTAATCTCATCTTCCGTTGTAACGGGAATTGCAAAACCATAAAACTTACTTCCCTTTTCTTTATACAGAGAGGCTTCCGAAGCTTTTGGTATGGTTTTATAAGTGTCGTTCATGTCGGGTAATGAGTTATGGGATATTTTTTTGTAATAATTTAAGCTTATAATACTACAAATGTAGTCGTGATTTTACTGTACTTGCTATTAAACTACAATAATAATAGTATTTTTGAAAATTATAGATGCAAAGATACTTTTTAAATAATGCCTGCGAAAATTGAGATACGACCCATTAAAGAAAAAGATACCCTTGGTATTGCTGCAATTATTCAAGCTACATTGATTGAATATGACGGGAATAAACCGGGAACTGCTTTTTACGATACAAGTACTACAAATATGTATAAAGCTTATCAAGGTGAAAGCGAAATATATTTTGTGGCACTTTTAAACGATGAAATTATCGGAGGTTGTGGAATTAAAAAGTTGGACAAAGCAAATCCGGAGGTTTGTGAGTTGCAAAAAATGTATTTATTACCCAAATCCCGTGGCTTCAAAATTGGCAAACAATTATTGGATAGATGTATTGATTTTGCGAGAAAGTCGGCTTATAAACAGTGTTATTTAGAAACTTTTCCACACATGTATAAAGCCATTGAATTATACAGAGCAAATGGTTTTTATACGATAGACCAAGCTTTAGGAAATACGGGTCATACGGCTTGTGATGTTTGGATGCTCAAAGATTTAAAAGCTTAGTATTATGAATTTATCTGTATTGCGAAAAACATATATAAACAGGCTTTCTGAAATTTATCCGTCCTCAGAAATAACGAGTATTTTCCGACTATTGGTAGCCCATAGGTTGCATTTAGACAGTGCGGCTTTAGTTTTGGAAGAAAAAAAAGAATTGCTACCTAAAGATTCAGCCTATTTTCAAAAAGCATTGGAGCGTCTTCAAGAAAAAGAGCCGGTACAGTACATTGTTGGAGAGACTTATTTTTATAATTTAAAACTCCGTGTAAATTCCGAGGTGCTTATACCTCGTCCGGAAACGGAGGAATTGGTAGCGTGGATTATAAGTGATGTAGAAAAGTACAATAAAAATAAAACAATTCGGACTTTAGACATAGGTACAGGTAGCGGGTGTATTGCTATCAGTTTGGCTAAAAACTTGCCCAATATTGAAGTTTGGGCAATAGACATCTCTCCTAAAGCATTGCAGGTTGCCAAAGAAAACGCAAATACGCATCAGGTAGCTGTACATTTTTTGGAGGCTGATATTTTAAAGACGGACGAGCTTCCTAAAACCTATGATATGATTATCAGCAATCCGCCTTATGTACGTCGACAAGAAAGAAGCCAAATGCACGGAAATGTCCTTCAATTTGAACCCGATCAAGCTTTATATGTAAGCGATGATAATCCTTTGTTATTTTATAAGAAGATTATCGTTTTAGCTGCTAAATGTCTTAACGAAAAAGGGTGTTTGTATTTTGAAATCAATCAGTATTTAGGTAAAGAAGTAGTTCAATTATTAGCGCAAAACGGATATAAAAATATAGAACTTCGAAAGGACTTTTTGGGCAACAATCGTATGTTGAAAGCAGTGAAGATTTAAGGGTTTATAGGTCTTCCGATTTCAGTCTTTTTTTTACAAACAAACCAATTAACAAAAAAAGTGCGGCTACAAAAATGGCAATACGTGCGATATAATCACCGTGTTTGCTATAAAAAGTCAATTGATTATTGGCTTGGATGTTTCCTTTTAAAGCACCTCTGGTTTTATACGCTAAGCGACTTAAGATTTCTCCTTTTTGGTTGATGAATGCAGAAATACCGGAGTTGGCACTTCTAGCGATAGCACGTCTGTGTTCCACTGCTCTAAGTCGAGCGTAACTCAAAAGCTGACGATGCCCTTCCGTTTCACCCCACCAGCTGTCATTGGTTATAATGGCAAAAAAATTAGCACCTTTTTTAGTGTATTTTCCGATGTATTCACCGTAAATTGATTCGTAGCAGATAATCGGTGCTGCTTTAAAATTTTCAGTAGGATGACTAAAAACAATCGGTTCTTTTTGTGGAGTAAGTGTTGAAATACTCCCTCCTAAATCAATCATAACATCACCGAGTAGTGGTTGTAGTATTTTGCGAAAAGGGAAATGTTCCACGCCCACGACAAGCTTAGACTTATGATATACTTTTGGGTTTTGATTTGGTGCTAAAAACAACGCGGCATTGTAACTCTCATACCAACTTGCATTCGTGTTCCTAAAATGATTTGCAGTAGGAGAGAGGGGAGTGGATTTTGGATAGACTTTGTATAAATCTATACCGGTTAAAAATGCAGTTTTCGGGTAATTAGAAAAATAAGTATTTATGTTGCGGTAGGCCTCTGTTCTATAAAACTTTTCTAGTGTGATATGGTTTGAAAAAACAGTTTCCGGTGCCAATACAAATTTTACTTTTGCATCGATTTTAGGCTGTGTTAATTCAATTAAATCATCGGCAATTTTAGTATGTGATTGATGGTATTTTTCGGTATAAGGATCCGTGTTGGGTTGTAGTAAAATTGCGGTGAATTTTTCGCCTTTTTCTTGATAATTAGTGTAGATGAATAGTGAAATAAAAATTCCCAATACGATTAAACTTACGGAAAGAATTAGTTTTTTGAATAGAAATCGTACACTTTTGTTGTTCAGGTACTTTTCAAAGGCATTAAAAACACTGATATTTACAATCCAAATCCATAAAGTTCCACCGAATACACCTGTATATTCATACCACTGTATCCATTGCGGATAGTCTGAAAAAGCATTGCCCAAATTTAACCAAGGCCATGAAAAGTCCCAAATAAGATGAAATTTTTCAAAAGCAATCCAAATGGCTACTAAAAAAATAAGACTAAAACGTTGTGGCTTTCTTTTGGCAATTAGGTGGTACAATTGAAAGACCAAAGTCATCAACAAGGTGTTGACGACAATTGCAAAAACACCACCGACTTTAGTAGAATTCCAAATCCACCAAGTACTGACTAAATTCCATATTAAAAAGCTTAAATAAGCCGTAAGAAAAACATGGAGATTAGTGAATTTTTTAAAGTTTGTACGTATTGATTTTTCGGCGAGTAACAAAGGGACAAAACCTATAAAAAGCAGCAAGGGATAACCGTAAGTAGGCCAAGCTAAAGCGAGTAAAAAACCGGATAGAATTGCTGATAAGTAGTTTTTGTACATAGATGGGTTTTTTGCTTTAGGCTTGTTTATTATGTTTTCAGAACTTATTTGTTTTAATGCACAAATTGCATGTTGTGCTCCATATACTACTTTCTAAAAGCTTCAAAATCAATTGTCAAAGAAAAAATATTACTGTATAGCGCATTTCCTACACTTGCGATATTTGTCAAAGCATAATCTATTTGTATTCCATTGTACCTAAAGCCTACTCCAAAATTAGGTTGCCAGCTGATTGATTTACTTTCGTCAAACTGTAATTCTTGTTGTAGATTGTTGATTCCTCCTCTTAAAAAAATCATTTTTTCAAAATCTGCTTCAAACCCAAAAGAGGGTTCTATACTGATAAAAGAGGTGCTGAGAATTGCGTTGGTTTGTGCAAATCGCATGTTGATTTCCAAAGCGGTTCGCAAAGCTATATCTCTTGTAATGTTCCAATCTTTAGTGACGCCAATTTGAGCTTTTGGGAGTGTTAATTCGGTTGTTTCCGGAAGTTCTTGATTCGCCTCGGGTAAGTTGGGAAGCGCATCTTGTATTTGAGCAAATGCTTCATCATTAATATCCCAGATGTTAAAAGTAGTGGTAATGTCTCTTAGCATAACCCCATAATGCCAATCGTTTCGATGCATCTGAATTCCTGCATCAAATCCAAATCCGTAAGAAGTGGCAAATTTACCGACACGTCTGTGGATTATTTTGGCATTAATTCCAAAGTCAATATCCTTAAATATTTGTTTACGTGCAAATGAAAACTGTAGCGCATAATCAGCAGCTGAGAATAAGTTAATTCTGTTGTAATCAATATCGCCTTGACTGTCGATAAGTTGTGTCGTGTCTAGGATGTCATCTACCCCAAATCGGATAAGGCTAATACCCAAAGCAGAATTTTTCTGTAAAGGCATTGCAAAACCTATATACTCATATTGAGCAATATTGGCAAAATAAGCAGCGTGCATCAAAGCACCTTGATAGTCGGTAATTCCTACCAAACCTGCAGGATTCCAATAAGCTGCATTCACTCCTTTTATGTTACTTATTACGCTATTACCCATTCCTAATGCAGCGGCATCGACACCGATACTTAAAAACTCGTTGGAATATTTACGTGTAGTTTGTCCGGTTGCTAATTGTACCCATAACAAACCGATTAACAAATAGCCGATCTTCATGTAATTGATATTTATAAAACTACTTAAAGAACACGAATTTGCGGATGTTATTGTATTTTTCAAGGAGAAACAATCTTAATTAGATTTCAAAAGATGTATCAAAACTACCAAAATGATAGGTTTCGTGCGTGATTTTTTCATTATTACTCTCTAGAATCAGATAGTACAATACAAGTGTGTGTCTGTATCCGATAATGCTGACTCCGTCTTCATGAATTATAGCAGTAGTTTCTATATCGATAAAATTATCGTTTCCAGCTACCGCTGTCCATTCTCTGATAACAACAGGTTGCGCCGGAGGTACAGTAGCACAAAAATAATCAGTACCTACCGAATCATCAAAAATTCGATAAAAGACATTCTCTGAAGTGATGGGGATTTGTCTGTTCCCTATTTCTTGTACGATATCTGTTGGATCGAGCAGTAGAATTAAAGATTCCGTTTTTTCTGAATTTTCGCGATGTAAGACATAAGTACCGCAGCGGTTTACATTTGTATCAAATTCAAATGAAGGGATTTCAAAATCACCGTCGTTACAAGAAAATAACGCTAAGAGTACTACTATAAAAAATGATTTTTGCATAAATACAATTATAAATTCAGCGTTCAAAAATA
>JAOZTK010000084.1:7921-9089 GCA_029942185.1 Flavobacteriaceae bacterium | reverse complement strand
TATTTTACTCGGACACTAGTGATAAAGAATATTATATCAGAACAGTTTTCATTCTGTGAATAAAAAAATCCCGCTCAAATTTTGAACGGGATTTTTTTTATGAGTAAGCGTCTTTGTTTAGGCCAAAGAAACTCTTTTAAAATTGACAACTTTAACATCACCATAAGATTTGACATAGTCGGCAACATTTTGTTTAGCGTCTTTAATAAAATCTTGATCCAATAAACATTGTTCTTGGTCTAAAGTGGTGTTGTCGGAAATAAAACGTTCCATTTTTCCAGGAAGAATTCTATCCCATATTTGTTCCGGTTTTCCTTCGGCTTTAAGCTCAGCTTTAGCATCTTCTTCAGCTTTAGCCAATACTTCATCCGTCAATTGAGCTCTAGAAATATATAGTGGTACATTTTTTAAGGTCTTACCCAGTCTTCCAAGTTCGATATTATCCTTTTTAATGACAGCAATTCTAGCCTCTGTTTCAGCACTGACAAAGCTTGCGTCAAAATCTTTGTAAGATAAAGTCGTCGCTCCCATAGATGCAATTTGCATGGCTACATCTTTTGTCAAAGTTTCAGCATTTTCTACAGCTTTCGATATGCCCACTACAGTTGCAATTTTATTTCCTACGTGAATATAAGAACCTACATAAGCAGCTTCAATTCTTTCAAACCCACCTATTTCAATTTTTTCACCTATAACTCCGGTTTGTTCTAATACTTTATCAGCGACACTCATTCCATTTTCATATTCAGAAGCTAAAAAAGCTTCTTTGTCTGACGCATTTAGAGCAATTTCTGCAAATTTTCTAGCTAAAGCTACATAATCACTATTTTTCGCGACAAAATCTGTTTCACAGTTTAAAGAGATCACGACACCTACTGTTTTAGCATCGTTTACTTTTGCAATAGCGGCACCTTCTGAGGAGTCTCTATCAGCTCTTTTAGCAGCAACTTTTTGTCCCTTTTTTCTTAAAACGCTAATTGCTTTATCAAAATCTCCATCCGACTCGACCAATGCATTTTTACAATCCATCATTCCTGCGCCGGTCATTTTACGCAATTTGCTTACCTCTGCGGCGGTTATTTTTGTCATTTTATATTCGTTTTTACTAATATTAAAAATTATTTTTTTGCGGTATCGTCTTTCTTTTCTGCTACTACTTTCTTTTCTG